>CBFIAO010000026.1:0-21224 GCA_965660595.1 Puniceispirillales bacterium (SeqCode)
CCGCGATATATCCTGCCGCCATGTTCCGCCCCATATCACCGCGTGCTAACATCACGGCGGTTACCACAGGGTTAAAATGTGCACCTGACACTGTGCCAAAAGATGTGATGAGCACATAAAGAATAGCGCCAGTTGCAATAGTGTTGCCCAGCAGCGCGATCGCATCATTACCTTGGGCCAGATTCTCGGCCATGATGCCTGATCCGACCACGGTGGCGACCAGCGCTAATGTGCCGATAAATTCAGCCAGCAATCGTGCTTTGTCTGATACCTCTGTCATCAATTCCTCCTATTACGCTATGGTCGGCCTTATTATGCCCGCATCCGGCTTCCGCTTGGGTCAAATGGCGGCTCAATCGCCAGTTTTGCTTTACGGCGAATGCCCATGACTTCAACTTCAAACATGTCATCCTCGGTAAGCTTGGCCAGTTCTGCTGGAATATATCCTTGCGCGATGGATGCATTAATGCGGTGGCCATACCCGCCTGATGTAATCCACCCCACCACAAACCAGCCATCTTGCTCTTGGGCATTAGGCTTGTCGGTTTGCGCACCTTTTGCATCAAATCTTGGGGCGCCATGGCCATGAGGAGCTTCGATCACAGGGGCATCTACTTGGCGCTTGCACCACACAGGCTCATCTCCCATTACATCCGCACTTCCTTCATCCAGCAGAAACGTCACGCGTTGTAACCTTGGGCCATGTTCTCGTTGCAATGCGGCGGCATCTCGCCCAATAAAGTCATTCTTATCCATCTTGATGAACCGGTCCATGCATGCATCAAATGGCCCATATATTGGCCGTAATTCTGCAAACCAAGTGGGGAAGTTTTTCTCAAGCCGCATGGTTAATAAAGCCCGCATGCCAAAATCACGAATGCCAAATTCTGCGCCAGCATCTTTCAGCCCATCATAGACCTTGCGTTGGTATGCTGGTGCCATCCAAATCTCATAACCCAGATCACCGGTATAGCTGATGCGGTTGACCATACATGGCGCACCATTAACATCCATCTCGCGAAAATCCATGAACTTAAATGCGTCGTTGCTGACATCCTGATCAACCAGTTTTTCCAGCACCTTTCGGGCATCCGGTCCTGCGATAGAAAGCCCATGCAGGCTCATATCATACCGCCGGATGGCCACGGTGCCATCTTGGGGCAGGTGTTGTTCAAACCACCTCATATGATATTTCGTCGCGCCAAGTGACCCGAACATCACAAATCGGTCCTCGGCAGCTTTTGCGATGGTAAAATCACCAATTAACATGCCATTTTCGTTTAACATAGGCGTCAACACCAGCCGCCCTAACCGCGGCATTTTATTGGTCATGAGATGGTTTAAAAACGCTTCTGCACCTTGGCCTGTAATTTCATATTTTGCGAAATTAGATATCTCCGTGATGCCAACATGCTCATTCACGGCCCGCACTTCGGCGGCGATATGTTCAAAATCATTGGAATGATGGAACGACAGCACGTCATGGGCGTCATCTGCTGATGGCGCAAACCATAATGGCGTCTCCAGCCCCCATGTATCCCCCATCACGGCATGGTTTTTATCCACCATCACATCATAAAGCGGCGTGGTCTGTTGTGGCCGTGCTGCGGGCAATTCTTCATTAGGATAGCTGATGGAAAAGCGGCGTGAATAGTTTTCACGTACTTTTGCATTAGTGTAACGCAAGGTTGCCCATTCGCCATAACGTGCCACATCCATGGCAAAGATATCATGGCCCGGGTCGCCATCCACCATCCAATTAGACAGCGCAAGTCCTACCCCGCCGCCTTGGCTAAACCCTGCCATCACTGCACAAGCAGACCAATAATTTGTTAGCCCCGGCACAGGCCCGACCAATGGGTTGCCATCAGGCGCAAAGGTAAATGGCCCATTAATGACCTGCTTGATGCCTGCTTTTGCAAAGCCGGGGAAATGTTTAAATCCAATCTCAAGTGACGGTGAAATACGGTCCAGATCAGGCGCCAGCAATTCATGGCCAAAATCCCAAGGTGTATTAACAGGTGACCACGGCTTACACGCTTTTTCATAAGTCCCCAGCAACAGGCCATTGCGTTCTTGGCGGGTGTAAATCTCACCCTTGAAATCAATCACGCCCACCAGCTCACGTCCGGTGGCGTCATTAAACGCGGTGACGTCTTCCATTTCATCGGTCAGCAGATACATATGTTCCATGGCCAACACCGGCAGCTCAAGCCCAACCATACGGCCAACTTCACGTGCCCACAGGCCGCCGGCATTAACAATATGCTCGGCTGTTCTGATGCCGTTTTCCGTGTGCAGCACCCATGTGCCATCTGGTGCTTGGGTGATGTCTTGCACCGGGTTTCTAAGCTCGATCTTCGCCCCCAGCTTCTGGGCTGCCTTGGCATAGGCATGGGTGGTGCCTGATGGGTCCAAATGCCCTTCCACCGGGTCCCATAATGCCCCGACAAAATTGCGCTCATCCATCAACGGGAACATCGCTTTGGCTTCGGCAGGGGTGATCAATTCTGTTTCCATCCCCAAGGCACGTCCACGGGCATGGGTTAAGCGTAAGAAATCCATCCGCTCGGGGCTATCCGCCATCATCACGCCGCCGGTCAGGTGCAATGAACAGGATTGGCCAGATATTTCTTCCAGCTCATCATAAAGTGAAACCGTATAGGCCTGCAGTTTTGCTACATTCGGATCACCATTTAACGTATGAAAGCCGCCTGCTGCATGCCAAGATGACCCTGATGTCAGCTCAGACCGTTCAATCAGTAAGATGTTTGTCCATCCACGGCGCGCGAGGTGGAACAACACAGAACACCCGACAACACCGCCGCCAATCACAATCGCATCATAGTTTTTTGACATTGTTATTCCCCATAACCAACGCTGGTAGCTTAACCGCGGCCCTGATGATAATGCCCGGACATATTGGCGCAAGCCCTTTATTAATGGAATGCCGCATGTTAAATATAAATTATGTAAAATTGTATAAATAGGGTTTTAAATGGCAACGCTTACCGCATCACTAAATATCCACTGGACGTGCCGGCCGACATGGCGCCGCGCATCCTATAACACCATGTGGTGCCTTATCGGCTGTTCTATTGGTGATTTGGGCACGATTGCGTTTTTCCAGTTCACGGGCATCCCATGGCCGGTCATGGCGATCATGGCGCTGGCCATCATGAATGGCCTTTTGACCTCTATCATGCTTGAAACCATTATCTTGATGCGTCAGATGCCGCTTAAACTTGCGTTCAAAACGGCTATTGGCATGTCGCTTATTTCGATGATTGCGATGGAAGCCGCCATGAACATCACCGATGTTGCGCTTACGGGCGGTGCGATGCTTACCTTTTGGGTGGTGCCGATCATGCTATTTGCTGGCTTCATCACACCATTACCCTATAACTACTGGCGGCTGAAAGCGCTAGGGAAGGCCTGTCATTGATGCACCGTATTTTTCTGCTGCCTATTGCTGTATTTGCCCTTATTAGTGCTGCATTTGCGCATCAAGGTGCAACCGGCATTGTCAAAGAACGTATGGACCGTTTTGCCCAATCACGCACTGACCTAAAATCATCTTTTACTGACCTTAAGGCTGGCCAATTTGACGCTGTTATTGCCAAGGCGCGAACAATGGCTGAATGGGGGCGCGACATGCCCTCATATTTCCCTGATGGCAGTGATGGCGCGCCATCTGAAGCCGCCGCCGCCATCTGGCAGGATAAAGACGGTTTTACCGCTGCTGCAAACGTGTTTGCAGATGCAGCAGATCATGTCATCATCACGGCGCAAACTGGCGATGCTGCCGCCACGGGTGCTGCGCTTAAAAAATTAGGTGCGACATGCGGGGCATGCCACCGGAAATATCGGTTGAAATAATTTTCGCCCAACAGGTTCAACCCAACAGGTACAACCCAACAGGTACAAAGGGGGGGCAGCAGTTGACATATCGTATCGCTATTGCTGGCTTCCAACATGAAACCAACACCTTTAGTGCGGCCAAGGCTGGCCTCGAACAATTTGAAATGGCAGATAGCTGGCCAGGCTTGCTCCGCGGGGATGATGTTGCTCCTGGTCTTGCTGGCATGAATATTCCCTTGGCTGGGTTTATCCATGCCGCACAACAATCCAACGACATTGACCTTGCCACTATTCTTTGGTGCGCGGCAGAACCGTCAGGCCATGTTACGGACCGCGCATTTGATACCATCACCGCCCACCTTATGGCAGGTCTTGCCGATGCTGCCCCTTTTGATGCTATCTATCTTGACCTGCATGGCGCCATGGTGACAACACGCTATGATGATGGTGAAGGCGAATTGCTGCGCCGTATCAGGGCTGTTTATGGCGCAGATCTACCTATTGTCATCAGCCTTGATCTTCACGCCAATATCTCACCTGCCATGGTCACGCATACAGACGCCATGACGATTTTTCGAACCTACCCTCATCTTGATATGGCCCAAGCTGGGGCGCGGGCATACCGGCTCCTAAGTCGTATATTGGCAGGCTGGCATCCGGCCAAGGCCCTGCGTCAAGTGCCGCTACTCGTTCCGCTTAACGCACAATTTACCGGTGCTGATGGCGTTGATACCCCGGCCGCTCGTCTTTATGATGCGATCTCCGCCCATGATGTTGACGATGCAATGCCCATGGATATCGCGCTTGGGTTCACGGCGGCCGACACCCAATATACTGGCGGTGCGGTCGTGGCTTATGCTGATGACCAAGCCTTGGCTGATGCGGCAGCAGCACGTATTCATGACGTCTTTATGGCCTTGGCACCATCTTTTGATACCACGCTACTGTCGCCGCAAGATGGCGTCATGAAGGCGATGGGGTTTCTGGGGCAGGGCCCTCAAGTTATTGCTGATGTGCAAGATAACGCTGGGGCAGGCGGCTCTAGTGATACAACAGGTCTGCTCCGTGCGATGCTTGATGCTGGCGTTACCGCAGGTGTGCTTGGCATTATTGCAGACCCGCTCTTGGCGGCACAATGCCATGATGTTGGGGTCGGCGGCACGGTGATTGGTCAAATGGGCGGCCAAATGTCGGCTCATCTTGATGATGCACCTTACGAAGGCTTGTTTAAAGTACTGGCCCTTTCTGATGGTGCTATCCCTGCAACCGGCGCGATGTATGGCGGCTCAACCGCTCAGCTTGGACTGTCTGCGTTGGTGCGGGTGGTTCATGATCGTGCCGAAGTTGATGTGGTTGTATCTTCTGACCGTATCCAGTGTCTTGATCAGGCCTTTTTCCGACACTTCGGGGTTGATCTTGAAACACGCACGGTGATCGCGGTGAAAAGCACGGTGCATTATCGGGCAGATTTTGACCTACTTTGTCCACGCCCAATTAACATAGCTGCACCGGGTCTTTTTTCATGTGTACTAGACGACATTTTGTACCAAAATTTACGCGATGGCATCCATAAGTTGTGATCTTGCTCAATCGCCCCATCTTTATAAAATAACCTATGCTGTCAAAAGGTGAGGTGATGCGCGAACATCCGCTACGTCATGAACTATTGGAAGAAATCCATGCCCGGTCTTTTAACGACTTTGCGGGGCGTGGTCGTTTTATCCGTTTTGTCTATCTAACGCCAGATGGTGATAAAAAACTCATTGACTATGTTAGTGCTTTTTTGAAGGCCAAAGGCCATCCCGCCATTAAAAAAGATATGAAATTTTTGCGCATTGAACTCGATGGTTATGCATTGCGGGTGGAACGCCATACCGAATTTTTAACCATCAGCATTTTGGAAAAAGGTCTGCCTAAAAAAACTGGCCTTGCCTCAGGTGCATTTGACCCTTCTGCGTTACCGCATCTTCCATTTGACTGGATCAGCCAGATGCCATCTGATGTTTTTCATGCCATCTGGCTTGAAGTTGGGGGTAAATCTGAATTTAAACTTTCGCAAAAAGATGCTCAGAATATTTTAGCCAGCCGTTCTGCCCCAGGCAACCTGATCTCACATGGTGCCGCCCAGCTTCACCTCAGCTTTGATCGTGATGATAACGGGTTTACCCGTGGGGTTTTGTTTAACTCAAAAATTGTTGCGGCACGGATGGGGCGTATTCTGCAACGTATTATTGAACTTGAAACCTATCGCATGTTGGCCATGATGGGGCTGTCCACCACCAAAACCTTCAGCCCGGTATTGAATAATATGGATAACGCGCTGAACACATTGACCCAGGACATCTCGGCCGCTATCGAAAGCCCAGAACATGATATGCGGGGGCTGTTGACCAAGCTGTCTGTCATTTCGGCAACATTGGAAAAAACCAGCGCAGAAACAAGTTTTCGGATGTCAGCCACCAAAGCTTACCGCGACCTGTTCTTGGCGCGGCTTCATGGCCTGCAGCTCAGCTATCTTGAAGGCCATCAAGGCTTGGTTGGTTTTACCGATCGCCGCATGATGCCAGCCATGCAAACATGTGAAGCCTTTTCTGCACGGCTCAAACGTACCACTGACCGTGCGTCGCGTGCAGGTCAGTTGATTCAGACCGAAACTGAAAGCACCATCCAAGAACAAAATCGTGATTTGCTTGTGTCCATGGATAACCGCGCCAAAACCCAGCTCAAGCTGCAACAAGCGGTCGAAGGTTTTTCGATTGCGGCCTTGACCTATTATGGTGTTGGGCTGGCAGGTTACTTGGCGGCAGGGCTTCCGCTTTCATATCTTGGCTTAACCACCACCATGGTGAAAGCCTTGGCCGTGCCCATCATCGGCATCACCGCATTGGTGCTGGTCCGACGTGCGTCACGTAAAGTTACCATTAACAAAGATGAAGGCTGATTACGCCATAAAGGCATAATTGGCATATTCAGCAGGGCGTTGATCTTGGCCTAAAATATGGTCGCCAATCCGTGCGGCGATCATTTGTGTTGGGGCGTTCAGATTACCGCTGACCACGGTTGGCATGATGGATGCATCCACCACCCTCAGGCCTTCAACACCATGAACACGCCCCCATTCGTCAACCACCGCATCATCATCATATCCCATGCGGCACGTGCCTGAAGGGTGGTAATCGGTGGCGCAAGTGGCGCGGATCACCTCGGCTATTTCATCATCAGTTTTGGCATCCATGATGGCGCCCACTTCACCCCCATTCAGGTCTTTAAAGGCGGCCTGCTGGGTTAGGGCACGTGCTTGCTTTACCCCGCCCACCATCTCCGCCATATCTTGCGGGTCTGCCATATAATTAAACGTGATGATCGGTGCGGCATGGACATCATTTGGGTGTAATCTCACATCACCGCGGCTTTTGGGGTGCAGCTGGTCGATATGAAATGAAAACCCTTGCGTGACACGGAAACTGCTGCCTTTTTCTTCAAACCCTGTTGGTCCAAAATGATATTGAATATCTGGACGTGCCGCGTGGTCATGGCTACGTACTAGGCCGCCTGCCTCCCAAATATGTGACGTGGCAATGCCCTTGCGTCCAAACAACCACCGCACCCCTGCATCCAACTTTTTGATTGGGTTGTTCAATTTATGCATCTCGAACGCTTTACGGCTTTTGAACTGCAACACCATGGTGGCATGGTCTTGCAGGTTTTTCCCCACCCCGCGGCGTTTTACGGTGGTGGCAATACCAGCATCTTTCAATTCATCTTCTGGCCCGATGCCTGACCGCAATAATATCTGGGGTGAATTGATCGCTCCGCCACACAGGATGACCTCACGCCGCGCCCGTATATCATGCATGTTACCGTTATGCCGGACCTGAACGCCGCTGGCCCGGTTGCCTGATACCATAACCTTATCCACCGCGGCGCCTGTCATGACCTTCAAATTGGCGCGCCCACGTGCAGGCTTTAAATGCGCAACCGCGGCACTGCACCGTTGGCCATTACCGATGGTGGCATCAAGTCGGCTGACGCCTTCTGGGTTATACCCGTTCAAATCGTCTGAATGCCCTTGACCGGCTTCAATGCCGCTGGCCAAAAACGCATCAATTAATGGGCTTTGATGCGCACTTCGGCTAACAGAAAGTGGGCCTTCTGCGCCGCGCCAATCATCTGCCCCTCGATCTGACGCTTCACCGGCCTTGAAATAGGGCAGGCAATGCTCAAATCGCCACGCGGGTAAATCATAAGCCTCTGCCCAATGGTTATAATCTAAGGGATGGCCACGCATATAGACCATGGAATTGATGGATGAAGACCCGCCCAACACCTTGCCGCGCGGCGTCCAAACAGAACGTCCGTTCAAGGCATCTTCTGATGCGCTGTCATAATTCCAATTTATGGATGGGTTGCGATAGGCGCTATAGACCCCGGCTGGAATATGTATCATTAAATTTCGGTCAGCTGGCCCAGCCTCCAGCAGTACTACTTCATGTGCGCCATCACGGCTTAATGCCGCCGCCAGCACACACCCGGCCGAACCTGCACCCACAATGACATAATCAACTTCAATGGTCGATGCCATGTTACTAACTCCTGACGCTAATACTATTAAGGGCGTGTTTTCATAAAAAGATCAAGTCGCACCATGCATAAAATCTTGCTATGTTGCCGCATCAAAGGTGTTTGGGTCTGGTTAAAGGTTTGGTTTGACCGTTAACCACATCTTCCCTTGATAAATGACAACTCGGCGTGTCTTAAAACACCGCGCCGGGTTCATCTGGTGATGTGTTCCATGGTTTGTATTTTTCCATCACGGCGGCAAATCGCGGTGAATTTATGAAGTCTTGCAACCAAGGATGCAAATTTGGCAAGTCTTGGTCATCAAACCATGCGATATCTGCAATTCGAAACTGGCGAATAAAGGGCAGGGCGGCAATATCCTTAACCCCGATCTTTTCACCTGACAGGAAGGGCATATCCGCTAAGGCGTTATCAATAGTGTTTAAAAACGCCATGCCTTCGTGGCGGTGATGTAACGCAATGTCTGCCGTCTTATCATCATCTTGGGTATCTTTATATCGGCTAGCATATTTATATCGGTCCAGATGCGTTTTGAAAGGCCCGTCCAGCTCATCTAAAAATGTTTTTAATCCATCAGGGTCGCGTGCGGCAACATCCAGCCACCCTTCCGGGTCATGACGATGCAGCGCCCAGAACATGATATCTCGGCTTTCATCCAATACCGTGCCGTCTTCCATCACCATCACCGGTACTGTTCCCTTGGCGGAAGCTGCTAAAAACGGCGCAGGCTTATCTCGCAACACAATCTCACGCAGCTCAACTTCGGTCTGGCTGCTTTTAATGGCCAGCCGTGCCCGCATGGCATAAGGGCATCGCCTGAACGACCATAAAATTGGTGTGTTGGGTGTTATCGTCATGGTGATGATGCACTTTCGCCTTGGTAATGGTCCAAATAATACCGCACACAATCTTGCACGCGGCGGAATCTGTCACCGCCCAATTGTGTGCCGCCAAACCATCTTGTGACAATCACCACATGGTCGGTTAATCCTGCACGTTCCAGCATCCGCAGGATCACCATACCTGCGCCTGCTTCACCATCATCATTTTTGATGGGGCCTGCATCGCTTAACACCACCCCCCATGTATGGTGGGTTGCTTTGGCGTATCGTTTGTCTTTCTTTAAGGTCGTGACAGCGGCTTGTGCATCAGCTTTGCTGGCAGCATAGGCACCAGAAACAGAATATTTCGACCCGCGATCATTGATGATCATATCAAAATTAGTGATCATAATATTCCTTATGCTTGTTGATGCCCTCACGATACTTACCCGCATTATAACTGCTTAAATTGGGCGTCATTAACTTAACGTAAATGGTGGCTTATTTTCAATTTATCTCTACTTGAAACTTGCCCTCACCCTGATTATATCTCCGGAATACTAACCAAAAGCCCTCAACATGTTATGTCTCGCCTGACCTCATCTACACTTAATCACATTTATAATAACCTTAGGTGTTATAACCTTGGGTGCTGTAACTTTGGGCACTATAACTTTAGGCACTATAACTTTCGGAAGTGGGCATTGTGATGTTGGGGCCATTTATGATGGTGGCGGCGGGGTTGTTCTTGCTCGCTATTGGCGGTGACGTGCTTGTCCGTGGGGCATTGTCACTTGCTCGCCAGCTCAACATATCGCCTTTATTAACAGGTGTGTTGGTTGTTGGGTTTGGAACATCTGCCCCTGAATTGCTCGTTTCTGTTGATGCGGCGCTTCGTGGCCACCCTGACATTGCGGTTGGTAATGTCGTAGGCAGTAATATGGCAAATATTCTGCTTATTTTAGGGATGTCAGCGTTGATCGCGCCATTGTCATGCATGGCTAAGGATATTAAGCGTGATGTATTTGCGGCGCTGCTGGCTAGCTTTGTATTGTTTGGTTTTGCTGTTTATGGCGTAATCCAGCCCCTAGGTGGGGTATTGCTGATTGCCGTGATGTTAGCCTATATCTTCTATACCTATCGTGATGAAATAGATCATCAGCCTTCCAGTATAGACCGTGATAGGGACAACTCTGTTGCTGATATTTCTTCGGGACCGTCTTTAACAGATTCTGCTTCAGGCGGTAAAGCTATTGGCCTTGCGGTACTTACTGTTATCATGTCAGCCGCAGGATTGGCCATCGGGGCAGAACTCTTGGTTGCTGGGGCAACAGATATTGCCCGCACCATGGGGGTGTCAGATGCTGTCATCGGTCTCAGCCTTGTGGCTATTGGTACGTCATTGCCCGAATTGGCGGCCGCGATAACGGCAGCTGCTCGACGGGAAACTGACGTGATTATTGGCAATGTGTTGGGCTCAACCCTATTTAATATCTTTATTATTCTGGGCATTACATCACTAGTTGCTCCACTGCCGATCGCACCGCGACTGGTAATGGTTGATATTCCGGTCAGTATCACTGCTATCTTATTCGCAGGCCTGATGATGTGGGCGTCCACCCATCTAACAAAACGCCATGGCTTAGTGTTATTGGCGCTTTATATTGCTTATCTGTCTTGGTTACTTGTGTGACCAACTGCGCTATCTAATGCAACCGAGCTGCTGTCGGTATTACTATCATCACCAAACATGATGGCGGTGATGCGTTGTGACGCTGATTTCAAGTTATCAACCACGGCCATGGCGGCATCACGGTCAAATCTGGTGCGTGGGCCATGCACGGCCAGTGCCGCACAATATCGGCCTTCATTGTCAAAAACAGGCACGGCAATGGCGAACATATTGTCGTAAAACTCTTCATTATCCACCGCATAGCCCAGCTTTTTTACCTCTTTTAATTCTTCATGCAACGTATCAGGGTTGTCATGAGTATTTTGGGTATAGGTATCCATCTTTAACCCAGCCACAAAGCGTTTGCGTTGGTCACTGCGCATAAAGGCCATATAGGTTTTGCCACTAGCGGTGCAATGAAATGGCACATGCGTTCCCACCGGCAGCAAAATGCGGAAATGCCAGTTGGTATCCACACGGTCAACATAACGCATGCCATCATTTTGCGGCATGACCAAATTGACGGTTTCTTCAGTTAACTCAGATATCTCGTTCAGCACATGATGTCGGGTGTTAAAGCTGTTGCGTGACTGCAGCAACCCATTGGCCATGCTTAACATATGATGCGATGGGGCTAAGAATCGCCCTTGCCGCTCTAAATAACCTTCATCATGCAAGGATGAAATCAACCGATGCACCGTTTGCTTGGGCCAGCCTAATTTTGTTGTTAATTCTGCGGTGGTCATCACACCATCATGGTTGGAGATAATATTAAAAATCTCCAGCATCCGTAAGTTTGGCGCTGTTTTTCCTGCACCGTCCATCGTCATCCATCCCCTTAAACAACCTGCCTATTGTTTTCTAAACATGGCGGATTGCGTCTTATGACGTTTTTTTCTTGTTTCTTATTAAAACAAGTGAAATGATTAATATTCAAGAAAAAAAGTCTCAAAAAGTAATATTTTTGTTATATTTGTGGGTTTAAGGGGGGTAAATACCACATGGAGTTTGATTTTATTGTGGTTGGTGCCGGTTCTGCCGGATGTGCTGTTGCCTCACGCTTGAGTGAGAATGGCCGCTACACGGTTGCGCTTGTCGAAGCAGGCGGCCGTGATACCTATCCATGGATTCATATTCCTATTGGATATTTCCGTACCATGGGCAACCCCAACACTGACTGGTGTTATCATACTGAAACTGACCCTGGTCTTAATGGCCGTGCCATCAAATGGCCGCGTGGTAAGGTATTGGGCGGCTCTTCTTCTATTAATGGTCTTCTTTATGTCCGTGGTCAGGATGAAGATTTCAACCATTGGGCACAATTGGGCAATAAAGGTTGGGCATGGCAAGATGTCTTACCGTATTTCCGTAAAGCAGAACATTGGGAAGGCGATGATCACGAAGATCGTGGCCAAGGTGGTCCGCTAAATGTGTCAGACAATCAGGTTGAACGTGATGTAGTTGGTGCGTGGATTGATGCTGCCGTTGCCGCTGGGTATCCGCGTAATCCGGACTATAACGCAGGTGATCAAGAAGGCGTGGGTCATTTCCAAATGACGATGAAAAATGGCCGCCGCTGTTCATCTGCGGTGGCGTATCTTAAACCTGCACGTAACCGCAATAATCTTAAAATTTTCACCAAATGCATGACCCTTGGGCTGATCATGGATGGTAAGACCGTCACCGGCATCAAGGCCCGCCATAAAGGTAATGTCATTGAAATCAAAGCCAATCGTGAGGTCGTTTTATCCGCAGGGGCCATTGGCTCACCGCAGATTCTCATGACATCTGGCATTGGTGACCCGGCTGCCCTTAAACCACACGGCATTGATATGGTCCATCAACTTGATGGTGTGGGCAAAAACCTGCAAGACCATCTGCAGGCGCGTCCAGTGTATAAATGCACCAGTGGTTCGATCAATACCGACAGCAGAAACCCGTTCAAGCTTTTAGGCATGGCGTTTGAATATGCCCTTCGGCGCACAGGCCCAATGGCGATGGCAGCTTCCCTTGGCACTGGCTTCTTAAAATCAGACCCTGCCTTGGATCGCCCAGACATCCAGTTCCATATTCAGCCGTTTAGTGCAGATAACCCTGCCGATGGTCCGCACCGCTTTTCGGCGTTCACCGCATCTGTGTTGCAGCTTCGTCCCGAAAGTGCAGGTCATCTTGAACTGACCTCAGCGTCCATGGATGATTATCCCAAAATTCACCCAAACTATCTCGCCACCAAAACAGATTGTGACACCTTGGTGAGGGGCATTAAAATCGCCCGTAAGATTTGTAACACTGACCCTGTTAAATCCATGATCACCGAAGAATTTAATCCGGGCCCGTCTGTCGCTGATGATGATGACGCGGCCATTCTTGATTGGGCGCGGTCACATTCGACCACCATTTATCACCCCACAGGCACCTGCAAAATGGGCCAAGATAACATGGCGGTGGTTGATGAACGCCTGCGGGTGCGCGGCATCAAGGGTATTCGGGTTGCCGATACATCAATTATGCCAGTCATCACATCTGGCAATACTAATGCTCCGGCGATTATGATCGGGGAAAAAACAGCTGCAATGATTCTAGAGGATGCATCTTAATGGAACTCGTGTTTGATATTATTCAAATTATTTTTGCTGATATTGTTTTGTCTGGTGATAACGCGCTTGTTATTGGGATGGCGGCAGCAGGCCTTGCACCAAAAGAACGCCAACGTGCCATTTTCCTTGGCATGGCACTTGCCGCAGGCTTGCGGATTGTCTTCGCCATTTCTGCCAGCTACTTGTTGATGATCAAAGGCATTCTGCTGATTGGTGCTGTCTTGCTGGCCTGGGTGTGCTGGCGTTTCTATAACGACCTCAAAGAATTTAACGCTAAGACCGAAGAGGATATCAACCTCGAGGCGATCAAAGCTGAAAGCGGCGAAGGCAAAAGCTTTAAACGTGCGTTATTCACTATCCTGATGGCAGATGTGTCGATGTCGATTGACAACATTGTTGCTGTTGCGGCCATTGCTCGTGACAACACAACATTGCTTGTGTTCGGCCTTGGCCTTGCCATTCTTATGATGGCCTTCTTCGCGCAGGTCATTATGCGGATCATGCTTAAATATAAGTGGCTTTCTTATATTGGGCTTGGCCTTTTGGTCTATCTGACCATTGTCATGTTCTATGACGGGTTGATCGACCTTGAGGTGATAACACCACTTTTTGGTTAAGCGTTGGCGTAACCTAAAAAAGCGGTGGAGAAGATTATTTTCTGAATAAACGTGTGTGTAATGCCCCAGCACCGCGTCAGAAAATAGAAACGTTAAGGGGCGTATTATGTGGAGGAAACATATGTTGAATCTTAAAAAAATGACCAAGGGCGTCGTTATGGCTGGTCTTGGTATTTCTGCGTTGGCTGTTGCAGGTGTTGCACAGGCAAAAGAAGTCCACATCAGAGTCCAGGCCGTTATCGGTGCTAAGTCTGATGAAGTGGCAATGCTGAAAGACTTTATGGCTGACGTTACTGCCCTTACCGGTGGTGAAGTTACGTTTGAAGTTCTGCCAGCAGGTGCTGTTGTTGGTGTTAAGGAAACACTTGATGCGGTTGACTCAGGTCTCGTAGATGGCGGTTTTGCTTGGACACACTACTGGTCTGGTAAGCACCCAGCAGCGATGCTGTTCGGCTCTCCAGTTGCTGGTGCCGGTGTTGGTATCGATAACATTGCCTTCTTGTCATGGTTCCAGTACGGCGGTGGTAAAGAACTTTACGACCAGCTTTGGGACGAAATGGGCATGAACGTTAAAGGCTTTATGCTACAGCCAGTGGGCCCAGAAGCCCTAGGTTGGTTTAAAGAGCCAATTAACTCAATGGAAGACTTCCGTAAGTACCGCTTCCGCACACCTCCAGGCATTCCTGGCCAGACCTATAAAGACATTGGCGTTGCTTCTGTTGCTATGGGCGGTGGTGACATCCTTCCAGCCCTTGAAAAGGGTACGATTGATGCAGCTGAATGGTGTTGTCCAAAGCCTGACTCAGTCTTTGGTTTCCAGAAAGTGCTTAAGCATTACTACCTTCAGGGTCTACACCAGGTTGTTGTGAACGCGGACATGTACTTGAACAAAGACGTGTACAACTCACTTACAGATCATCAGAAAAAAGCCTTCGAAGTTGCTGCAAACGCATCACTTTCAAAGTCAATGTCTAACCGTATCTACGAAAACGGTAAGGCACTTAAGGATCTGACTGAAAACCACGGTGTTATCTTGCATGACACACCAGCTGACTACTTCCCTGCATACATGAATGCAGCGAAAGCATCACTGGAAAAGAACGCTGCTGAAAACGCATTCTTCGCTGAAGTATGGCAGTCACAGAAGGATTTTGCGGCAATCGCAGTTCCATTCTGGGCAGGTTCACAGGCGTCTAACGCCGCGCTTGGTAAGGCATTTGCTGATAGCGTAAAGTAATATATCGTGAAAAAGGCGGGGTTTTCCCGCCTTTTTCGCATTATTCATTTATCGATTATTTTTTATAAAAATTAACATTCTTATTAAGACAAAAAGATAAAGTTGGGGGCTGATCATGGCTAAAAACGAAGAAGGAATGGAGCTCGATATTTCAGACGAGCTTATTGCCGAGCGACGTGCAGGAGACCCAGGTGACACGCCTGAAGACATGCATCCACTCATGCGCCTTATTGTTGGCAATATTGATGTGCTAAACAATTGGGTGGGTAAGCTCACCTGCTTGCTTCTTATTCCAGTGATCGCCGCCATGATCTATGAAGTGGTCGCACGTAAACTCTTTATCGCGCCAACCGATTGGGCGTATGACACCAGCCGGATGTTCTCTGGTGCCATGTTTATGTTGGGGGCAGGTTACGCGCTTATGCGCGGGGTTCATATCCGCGCTGACTTCTTGTACCGCAATTGGTCGCCGCGCACTCAGGCCTTGGTTGATGGCTCGCTATACCTGCTGTTCTACTTCCCTGCCATGCTGTTTTTCTTCTGGGTATCTTTTGAATATACCTATAAAGCATGGGTGTCGTGGGAAAGATCCATGGACACCGCATTGATGGCGCCACTTGCACCTGCTCGTACCGCAATGCCGGTTGGTGCCTTCCTTCTTCTGCTTCAAGGTGTTGCAGAATTCTTCCGTGCTTATCATCAACTTGGTAAAGGCGTGATCCAAAAATGGGTGATGCGCATTCTACCGATCTATGTTGTCGTGCTGATGGCAATTTTCTCCAACAGCCTGTTCCCAGAATTTTTCAATTTTGAAATGATCTTTGGTGATGGCAATGACGGCAGCCTCAAAGGCGTTGGCGGTCTTTCAACAGAAATGATCGGCGTCTTGATGATTGGCGTAATGCTATTCTCCATCTTTGTCGGCTTCCCGATCTCGTTTACCTTGATCTTCCTTGGCTTTGTTTTTGGTGCATGGGGTTTTGGCGGCAAGCTCGTTTTCTACCTTCAGACCTTGCAGTTCAACAACGTGATGTTGGAACAAACCTTGGCCGCCGTGCCGTTATTTGTCTTCATGGGCATCATGATGGAACAGGCAGGCCTGATGGAACGCCTCTTTACCTCGGTACAACTTATGTTGTCACGCACACGTGGCGCGCTTTATTTGGCGGTGCTTTTTGTCTCCACCATTTTCGCAGCCGCAACAGGTATTGTGGGGGCCTCGGTCACTATTTTGGGGATCATGGCCGCTAAGACCATGAACCGCTCTGGTTATGATGTCCGCCTTGCGGCAGGTACGATCACCGCAGGCGGCACATTAGGTATCTTGATCCCGCCATCCATTATGTTGGTGGTGATGGGGCCTGTGCTGGAAGTGCCGGTCACTGACCTGTTCTCGGCGGCGATTATCCCGGGCATCATGCTGGCGGCGATGTATGCCGGCTACGCCCTTATCCGCTGTTGGATTAACCCATCATTAGGGCCGATCCTACCGCCGGAAGACCAGCCAAAAACATCACCATATTACTGGCTTGAATCCGTCATGGTGATCGCATCAATCGTGCTGCTCTTCACGTTGATCATTATGGCATTCTCTGGCTCATTGGCAGGGTATTTCCCATTCTCTTCACTGGCGATCCCGGTGGGGTGGATTTTGATCATGTTCTACGGCGCACGCTGGATCCGTGATAACAAACCAAAAGGCTTCTACTTCTCTGACCTTTGGTATGAGTTTTTCATGGGGCTTGTGCCGCCATCTGCGTTGGTTGCCTTTGCCCTTGGTTCAATCCTGTTTGGTTGGGCGACCCCGACCGAAGGCGCAGGTTGTGGTGCTTTTGGTGCGTTGGTACTAACGCTTGCTTACCGCAAGCTCAGCGTGGCGAAACTATACGAAGCCTTGATCAAAACCCTTGAAATCTCTGTCTTGATTTTGTTCTTGGTGGCGGCGTCAAACTTCTTTGGCTCTGTGTTCTCTCGCTTGGGCACACCAACCATGATGACCGAATTCCTGCTGGCTTGGGACATGTCTCCAACCATGATTTTGATCATCATCATGGCGTTGATCTTCCTCTTGGGCTGGCCACTTGAATGGGTGCCAATCGTGCTCATCATCGTGCCGATCTTGATCCCTGTCTTGGTCAAGCTTGATATCAACCTCACATGGTTTGGTATCTTGGTGGCGGTGAACCTGCAAACGGCATGGCTCAGCCCGCCTGTGGCGCTCTCGGCCTACTTCCTCAAAGGGGTGGTGCCGGAATGGGACCTCAAGGACATCTATCTTGGCATGATGCAATTCATGGTCATTCAGGTGATCGGCTTAGTCTTGATCTTCGTGTTCCCGCAAATCGCGCTGTGGTTGCCTGAATATATCTATGGCGCTACGCAATAGGACATGATGGTAGGAGTTTAAAAATGAGAATATTTTCTTCACTCATGATGGCCTTATTTGTGGTTGTTGCAGGTTTCACAACGGTGAAGCCTGCCGCCGCAGATTTCTTGGATGGCTATACGCTTCGTTTGTATTGTGCCTCACAAAATCCGCAAGATGACGCGGTATGTGTGGTGTATATAACTGGTGCGTTTGATGCGTTCACCACCACGGACTTGATCGCGCAAAAGACCAATGATGCGCCGCCGCAATTCTGTGTGCCAGCTGACATAGGCCCAGAACAGCTCAAGGAAACCTTGGTTGCATATATGGAACGCGAAGATACCAATCTTGAATTTGCCGCAACCTTGGTGGTGCTTGGCGCGATCAAAGATGCGTATGGTTGTGCGGAATAACTTAACGCGTTACTAACCGCAACGTCCCTAGGCTTGCCGCCGTGCTTTAAGGGCACGGTAGGTCAGGTCCAGTTTCTTCATGCTGCCATCAGGCATCATGACGTCACGCACCGTATCATCGGCGCGCATACCTGCCAGGTGCATGATGCTGATCGGGGTGTAAAAGGGCTGGGTTTCTGTAAATTCATGGGTGGTGTCATCATAACGCCACGTGCTGGTCCAATTGCAAAGTTCAGGCAAGGTCTTCAGCCGCAAGCCATGGCGATAAATCGCCAGCCCTAAACCCAATTGGTCAGCCGCAGACTTACGCCCCACCACCAATGCTTTCATGCAATGGATCATCTCATCAATCCAGATATCCCAAATCGGCGATTGTGCCGTGGCGGAAAACACGCCAGCATTGATAATCTGATGTTCTGCCATTAATTTCTTATCAGCGCTAGGCAGCTTAGATCGGTTCGCAAACATCGTGTACCAGTTGCGCCGCAAGGGCTGGCCAAAGATATTAAATTCAACACCATTACCCCGGGCCACGTCCCATTCATGGAAACGTGTGCGTTGGCTTACCGCCACAAGATCAGCACCTTCTGCCTCGGCCGCCAGCGCATCCAGTGCGACACGGTTTTGGCAATACACATCCGCATCAATAAAAATATAGCGGTCATATCCGGGAAAAAGCTTGGGCAGGTACGGTTTCAGCAACAAAACACCGGCACCCACAGGCACGTTGATGGCATGTTCGGCAACTTCTGGCGGCAGGCTACTGGCGTTAATAATGACGTCACAATCCTTAAGCCGCGCTAATGTGTCGGTACTGAACCCAAAATCCAGAATACCAATATCACCTGAAAAACCGACATCACGCACTGATCTGATGCAATCTTCCAACAGATCGTCAAAAACCTTATCACCACCTGTAACTAAAATTGTTTTCATGATCACAAAATGCCTTATACAATAATCTTTGAATTTTATGACGGTTTCATGTGATGAAGTCAAAATCGAATTTATCATTATGACGCATAGGTCTAATCAACAAGGATAGATGTTATGAAAGACATCGTGCAACGTCGCCCCCGCCGTCCATTGCCACATATTGATCCGCTGCCAATGTCCATCATCGTTGAACGTGGCGGTGCTGCTGAAAGTGAACATCTCGTTGACCTCGCGGTGGTTGATGCTGATGGTCAAGTCATCCTCGGCTTTGGTGAAATTGAACGCCCTGTCTTTCCGCGTTCGGCGATGAAACCGCTGCAATCCATCGCGCTTGCAGAATTGTTGCGCACTGACCCTAATCTTGGGGCATTATCACCTGCAGAACACGCGCTGATCACCGCCAGCCATAATGGTGAAGACATCCATACTGATGCTGTGCATGCGCTTCTTGCACGTTTTGGCATTGACCCTCAATACCTCACATGCGGTGCGCATTGGTCATTGGATCAGGCCACCAGCCTAACCCAAGCCCGCACCATGGATGCGCCTAGTAACGCGCATAACAATTGTTCTGGCAAACATGCAGGTATGTTGGTCTTGGCGCATCTGATGGGGGCGCCACTTGCGGGGTATCACGACATCACCCACCCGGTACAGCAACGTATTTTGGGGGTCATGGAACATATGACAGGCATCAACCTCATGGATTATCCGCATGGGGTGGATGGCTGTGGTGCGCCTGCCGTCAGCGGACCCTTAGGAAATTGGGCACGTGGTTTTGCTGTTTTTGCTGACCGTTCCATGCTTTCCGGCACGCGGGCAGATGCGATCATCGCGATCCGTGATGGCGTGGCCGCTGCCCCCTTAATGATTGCGGGTACAGGCCGCTGTTGTTCTGCTGTTGCCGCGGCTTATGGCGCTGACATGACGGTGAAGACAGGGGCGGAAGGTGTCTTTGCTGCTGCATTTCATGACCTTGGCTTGGGGCTGCTGCTCAAAACACGTGACGGTAATAAACGCGGGGCCGAAGCGGCACTAGGCGCCGTCATTCATATCCTTGGTTATGATGAAAAACCAGCATTGGCACGTTTCTTCACGCCAGTGCTCAAAAACTGGGCTGGTGATGATGTTGGTAAACTCACCATCCCCGCCCGTGGTTAAATTAAAAATAAAATACTTTGTATACTGTGTAAAATTGTGACAATGTGTCAAAATATGACACAGGGGACATATCATGAACAAAATAGATAATGCCTTTTCAAGGCTTGCTGATAATACAGGTTTATCTATTACACAATTAGCTGAGGAGCTTCGTGTAGAACCCCGAACAATTCGCCGTTACATGAAGGGCGAAACAAAAAATATCGATCCACTTAAAATGGATAAACTTTCGTCTTTAGTAAAAGTCAAAACATACCAAAGTGAAGAAAATAAGTTTAAATTTATTGATCTTTTTGCTGGTATTGGTGGGTTGCGAATTCCATTTGAAGAAATTGGAGGGCATTGTGTCTTCACAGCCGAATGGGATAGATTTTGCCGCGAAACGTATAAAGCAAATTTTCCTGATAGTAATGATCATGTATTTGCGGAAGATATCAGGCCGTTTGCTAATGATCCTGATAAAATTCCGTCTCATGATGTATTGCTTGCAGGTTTTCCATGTCAACCGTTCTCAATAGCGGGTGTATCTAAGAAAAATTCTTTAGGTCGCCCACATGGCTTTATGTGTGATACTCAAGGCACACTCTTTTATGACGTAGCAAAAATTATAGAACATCATAAGCCGCCAGTGTTTTTGTTGGAAAACGTTAAAAATTTAGAACGCCATGATGGTGGTAAAACCTTTGCTACCATCATGAATGTTTTGCAGAATGAGCTAGGATATTCTGTTAAAACACGTGTTATTGATTCTTCTCCCTGGGTTCCACAAAAGAGAGAGCGAATATTTATTGTGGGTTTCAAAGAAGAATGCGATTTAGATTTTGACGATCTGGTTTATCCCGATACACAAAAACCTGTTTTGGGTGATATTCTTCAACATCAAGTTGATCCGAAATATACGCTTTCAGAACATCTTTGGAATTATTTACAAGGATACAAGGAAAAGCACCGAAAAGCAGG
>CBFIAO010000026.1:21234-21551 GCA_965660595.1 Puniceispirillales bacterium (SeqCode)
TGTTTGGTCGCGAAGATGTGGCAAGAACATTATCAGCACGTTATTATAAAGACGGTTCTGAAATATTAATCAACCAGCGTGGCAAGCGTCCTCGCCGTTTAACACCCCGTGAATGTGCTCGACTCATGGGATTTGACACAAAGCACGGTGAAACATTCATTATTCCTGTTTCCGATACTCAATCTTACCGGCAATTTGGTAATGCGGTAGTTGTACCTGTTGTCAGAGCCGTTGCAAAAATAATGCAGCCTCATATTGAAAAGGTAATAAAAAAACGTCAGAATAATAGCAATGCTGAGTTCAGTGTTGGCTCGAAT
>CBFIAO010000027.1:0-21411 GCA_965660595.1 Puniceispirillales bacterium (SeqCode)
AAAAGGGGAAAGAAAGTGACCATAAAAGTAGCCATTAACGGTTTTGGCCGTATCGGACGTAATATTCTGCGCGGTATTGTTGAGTCTGGCCGTACCGATATTCAGGTTGTTGCCATCAATGATTTAGGTCCAGTTGAGACCAATGCGCACCTGTTGCAGTATGATAGCATCCATGGAAAGTTTCCAGCCAATGTAACTGTTGACGGTGACAGCATCGACGTGGGTTATGGCCCGATTAAGGTTACAGCAATTCGTGACCCAAAGGACCTGCCATGGGGTGATGTTGATATCGCCATGGAATGTACAGGTATTTTTACCAGCCGTGATAAGGCTGCCGCACATTTGGAAAATGGTTCAAAGCGCGTGATTGTTTCTGCACCTGCAAGCGGTGCTGATATGACGGTTGTATATGGCGTAAACCATGACCAGCTGACCGCAGACCATATGGTTATTTCTAATGCGTCATGCACCACCAACTGCCTGGCACCTGTTGCGGCAGTATTGCATGAAGCGATTGGCATTGAACAAGGGTTCATGACCACGATCCATTCTTACACTGGTGACCAGCCGGTGCTGGATACCATGCATTCTGATCTTTACCGTGCACGTGCAGCGGCAACCAGCATGATCCCGACCACCACAGGTGCGGCACGTGCGGTTGGTCTTGTGTTGCCAGAACTGAATGGCAAGCTGGACGGTGTGGCCATGCGTGTGCCAACCCCGAATGTTTCTGTTGTTGACCTTAAGTTCATGACAAGCCGTGCGACATCAGTCGACGAAATTAACGGCCTGATCCGTGACGCGGCTGATGGTAAGCTGAACGGTGTGTTGGGGTATACTGATGCACCATTGGTGTCATCTGACTTTAACCATGACCCACGTTCATCTATCTTCCACATGGACCAGACCAAGGTTATGGACGGTGGGCTTTGCCGTATCATGACATGGTATGATAATGAATGGGGCTTCTCAAACCGTATGGCTGATACTGCGGTTGCTATGGGCAAGTTGCTTTAATAGTCCTGTCCTTACGAGGGCAAACTATTTAGCACATAACTCATTAAAGAGCATATATCATGATTAAACCGATCCGCATTGCACCATCTATTTTGTCTGCTGATTTTTCATGCCTAGGGGATGAAGTCGCAGCGATTGACAATGGCGGTGCGGATTGGATTCACCTTGATGTGATGGATGGGGATTTTGTGCCCAATATTACATTTGGGCCGCCAGTTATTCGTGACTTGCGCAAACGTAGCGGTAAGTTTTTTGATGCGCATTTGATGATCAGCAACCCTGATGACTATGTTGCGGATTTTAAAGCCGCAGGGTGTGAGATGATCACCATTCATGCTGAGGTTTGTCATCATCTGGATCGATCACTAGCCGCCATCCGTGATGCTGGGGTTAGGGCAGGTGTGGCGATTAACCCGGCAACGTCTGTTGATGTGATTGCGCATGTGCTGGACAGGTTGGACCTTGTGTTGCTGATGACGGTTAACCCGGGCTTTGGCGGGCAGAAATTTATTCATGCGGTATTGCCAAAAATTGAAGCCGTTCGTGATATGATTGGCGCACGTGATATTGAAATTGAAGTTGATGGTGGCGTTACCGTTGAGACAGCGCCATTAGTGGCGGCTGCAGGTGCCAATGTGTTAGTTGCAGGGTCTGCTGTTTTTGGTGAACGTAACCCTGAAGATTATGCGGCGAATATTGCCGCCATTCGCGCGGCTGCAGAAGCCGCGGTTAAATAGGATTTTTTATGCATATTTTTCAAACCATTCGTGAAAGCATTTTTACCCCGATCCATCCTGCGGGGTATCCATTTATTGCAATCTTCGCGATTGTTGGCTTGATCTTAACGGTAATTTGGGAACATTTCTTTTTCCCGGGGTTGTTGTTAACCTTGTGGTGCGTGTATTTCTTCCGCAACCCTGTACGTACAACGCCGTCACGTGACGGCTTGGTGGTTTCACCTGCGGATGGACGTGTGTTGTCGGTCGAAGATTTGCCGCCGCCAGCAGAATTAGACCTGCCTGAAGGTAAGTATACCCGTATCGCCATTTTTATGAATGTGTTTGATGTGCATGTGAACCGTGCGCCAATGTCTGGTGAGGTTACTGATAAGTTTTATTTTCCTGGTGCGTTTCTTAATGCCAGCCTTGATAAAGCATCAGAGCAAAATGAACGCCTGGGCTTGGTGATGAAGACAGACCATGGCCCGACGATTGGCTTTATTCAGATCGCAGGTCTTGTTGCCCGCCGTATTCTTTGTGATGCGCAACATGGCGATAAGCTGAGTGTTGGTGAACATTACGGCATCATCCGTTTTGGCAGCCGCGTTGATGTATGGCTGCCGAAGCCTGTGAAAATCTTAGCATGTGCGGGTCAAACCACCCTTGCAGGTGAAACAATGATTGCCGATTTTGCAAAAGGTGCAAAAGCCATTGACGAAAGCGTTGCGCGATAATGGCAATATCACCCAAAAAGAAAACACCTTCAAAAAAAAGCGTTTCTGGGCAATCTAAACGTAGCGCGAGTGTGACTTTCGCATGGTTATTCCCTAACCTGTTGACGATTTCCGCATTGGCTTGCGGTATGACTGCCATTCGTTATGCCTTAGTTGATCGATTTGAAGCTGCGGTATTTTTGGTGGTGCTGGCCGGGGTTTTTGATATGTTGGATGGACGTGTCGCACGTATTTTAAAGTCATCCAGTGATTTTGGCGCACAGCTGGACAGCCTATCGGATATGGTGGTGTTCGGTGTGGTGCCTGCGATTTTGCTATATTTATTTGCGTTGGAAGATGGCGGACGCATCGCCTGGGCCGCGTGTCTGTTTTATAGCGCGTGTTGCGCATTACGCTTGGCGCGGTTTAACTCAGAATTGCATGATCCGCCAGTATGGGCGGCCAATTTCTTTACTGGTGTGCCTTCCCCTGCGGCAGCAGCGTTAACCTTACTGCCGATGATCGCAAGCTTCCGTTATGATTTTGCGTTTTTGACTGATATTACGTTCCTAGGGGCATGGATTGCGGTGATCGGCGCAAGTGCGATTTCCACTATCCCAACCTTTGCCGGTAAAGGCATGAAGATTCCCCGCAGCATGGCCTTGCCTTCATTAGGGTTGTTTGCGCTGATTATTGCAGGTTTCCTAGCACGTCCATGGGACATGATGCTGGGGCTGGGGCTGCTGTATTTGTTGATGATACCTGTATCCATGGTGACGTTTGCCAAGGTGAAGGCAGCCGCAAAACAATCAAAAAATCGCACGTCTTAACGCAGATTATTCTGACGTCAGTGATGTGATCTGAGCGGTGAGCTGCGCCTTCATGGGGTTGTCATCATCCATGGATGATGCAAGTTCACCCCATAGCGCGGCAGCGAGCTGAATTTCCCCTGAAATAACCGCAAAATGACCAGCGAAGAAAAGGAATTGTGGCCCGCGCGGCGTAATCGTGTTTAGCCGTTCTAGTAAGGTCAGGGCTTGGGTTACATAAGCGCCTTCTTGTTGTTCCAGCACAATGGCTTCAAGCGCAACAACTTGACGTTCCAGGTCATCAGGAAAAGCATCTGCCGCACCAATTAGCGCACGGATCATGCCGTCAGTATCATCAAGCACTTGGCGCGCATTGATGAGCCTGTCCCAACCTGCCGGGTCATTTCCATCAGCCAGTAAGCGGGTTTCAAGACCTGATACCATGTCATTGATCATCGCCGCACGTTCATCTTCGGTCATATCGTCGGCCATGCTGAACGCGGCAAATGGATTGTCAGGCACGGTGAGGCCAGCACGTGCTGCCGCATCGGCAATATTGGCGGCAAGGCGCGGCGCAAGGGTGGAGGTTGGGGGCAAGATAGATTGTAGCCGTGACCAACGTTCAAGCGCGGTTGCGTAATCTTCATCCTGATAAGCGGCGAGACCATCAAGGTAGTTGGCGCGGGGGTCATCTGGTGATTGAACAAGCACTTCGGCAATGAGGTTGCGGGCAGGGATGGTAACAAGGCCACCTGCTTTACGGCTGAGTGCTTCGGCTTTCATCGCCGTGATGGCGGGGCTGTCTTCTGTAAGTGATAACGCCTGATCAAGGGCAGCAAGTTCTTCATCAAATGCGCCAGCTTCGGCCGCGGCCATGGCAAGACGCAGCTGAGCGGTGACGCTATTTGCATCTTCATTAGCAAGGCGGCGTGCTTCATTAAGGGCAGCACGTTCGGCTGCATTCTGTGCGCTGGCCTCTTGAGCGGCGTTAGCCTGTTCTGCGGTGCGTGCGGCAAGGGGCTGAGCCGATAAGTCAGGACGTCCTAGGATCGCATATAAACCAGCGGTCATCAGCAGAAGTATCACTAGGCCTGATGCCATTATTGCAGGTGATAAGTTGGGCTGGTGTTGTGCCGGATCATCCGCGGTAGCAGGAATAATCGAAGATGTATCCTGTGATGTTGATTGAGGTGAGGGCGCGGCCAAGGCATTTGATTTACGCATACGGGCCAAGACGCCAAGCCCGCCCAGCACCAATAGGATAATGGGCATTGCCCAAAGAAGGCTTGTCGCGCCAGTTACCGGCGGGTTAAGCAGCACATAATCCCCATAGGTTGCACGGATACGGGCCATGATATCATCATCATCAAAACCTTGCGTGATGAGGCTGCGAACTTCAACGCGTAGGTCACGTGCAAGGTCAGCATCAGAGTCATCAATAGATTGGTTCTGGCAGACCAAGCAGCGCAGTTGTTGGGAAATATTGCGTGCACGATCCTCGAGTATCGGGTCGGCAAGTTGTTCTTCAGGCGTGATGGCATAAGCAGGCGCCATGAACAGGCCAAGGATAAGCGCAAGGGTGGTGAAGTGACGGATCATTCTGAAGCCTCACGCTGAAGGTTTTCAAGCGCTGGGGTGATAACGTCTTCGACCACATCTTTAAAGATGGGGCCTGCATGACGAAGCACAATGTTACCTTCGGTATCCAATAAGAAGGTTTCTGGCACGCCATAAATGCCCCAACGTAAACCTGCACGGCCATCAACATCCATCCAGATCGCGTCATATGGGTCACCATATTCGGTGAGGAAGGCAGTAGTGTCAGAGGGTTTATCTTTATAAGCCACCGCGACAATGGCAACGTCATCAGAAAGAAGGTCTAGGGCTGGAATTTCAGCACGGCATGGCAAGCACCAACTGGCCATGAAATTAACCAAGACAGGCTTGCCGCGATAGGCTGTGAGCAGATGTTCTTTATCAGGGTTAAGGGCAAGTTCTGGCAGTGGCGGGGCAAGTTTGCCCAATAGCGGTGATGGTAGTTGTTCGTGCTGCCGGGTGCCGGTCATCGTGCCGTAAAGCGCAATTCCAGAAATAATAAGAAAAATCAGAAAACCAAGGGCAGGCACAAAATGGATAAAGCGTGGCCGGAATGGAGGTTCGGGAGATTGTTTAGCCATTTAATCCCCCTTTATCTGAATGTTCCTTATGGGCAGGCATATCCCGAGTTACCGGAGTGCGGGCGACACCGATTGCCGCCAAGATGCCACCAAATGCCATGATGATAGCACCGCCCCATATCCAACCCACCAATGGTTTATGATAGAGGCGGAAACTGTAGCCGCGTGTGTCATCACCATCACCCAATACCGCATAGTCATCACCTGAAGGCATGGTGCGGATGGCGGCTTCGGTGGTGGTTTGACGTTCTGCGGGGTAAAACCTTTTTTCAGGCCTTAAGGTGGTGATGATCTGGCCATTAAGATGTTCCAACTGAAGGGTCGCCACCAAAGATGTGTAATTTGGCCCCTGTTCTTCTGTGATAGATAAGAGCCGATATTGACGGTCATCCAGTGTAGCAATGCCACCTGGGTGCATGCGGATATTGGTTTCGCTTCGGGCAAGGCCATCCCCCATCGCACCAAGAACGAAGATCGCCATGCCCAGATGCCCAAGCCATACCCCCCACGGGGCAAGACCAAGTGTGGTAAGTGATTGTGTCTTTAGGGTGCGGGCTATATCTGCCGTGATGCCAACCCCAAGCCAACCCAATAGCGCAAGGCCTGCAATGGCGGCAGGGGTCATGATGCCGGTGAGCCAACACCCAATCGCTGCGGTGCATATTGCACCCACTATACCAGCCGTGAGCACGAGGCGCGTGCCAGGCCGCCATCCGCGCCGCCAAACAAGCATGGGGCCAATGACCATCCCCACTAAGGCAAGGGCCATGATAGGGTTAAAGCTAGCATCAAAATAAGGCGGGCCGACGGTGATGCGTGCGCCAGTTAATACTTCAAGCCCAAGCGGATAGAAAGTTCCAATCACCACAATAGCGGCGGCAATAACAAGGATGATGTTATTGATAACAAGGGCCGTATCGCGGCTGGCAAGGGCGGCATCTTGCGGGGTTTCAAAAATAGTTGCACGCCAAGCAAATAGCATAAGCGGAATGCCAATCACCAGAAGAAGGATCACCAAAATAAAGACACCGCGTGTGGGGTCAGAGGCGAAACTGTGGACAGAAGTCAGAAGCCCTGAACGTACAATGAATGTCCCCACTAAGGAGAGGGAGAAGGACAACACCGCCAAGAGGACAGCCCATGTTTTGAGGCGTTCACGTTTTTGCACCGCAATGACCGAATGCACAAGTCCGGTTGCCACGAGCCATGGCATGAGTGATGCATTTTCCACCGGATCCCAGAACCACCAACCGCCCCAGCCTAATTCATAATATGCCCACCATGACCCAAGCGCGATGCCAGCGGTTAATGCAGCCCAAGCGGATAATACCCAAGGTCGGATGATGCGGGCCCAATCACGATCAATGCGGCCAGTAATCATGCCAGCAACCGCGATTGAAAACGCCATTGATAGGCCAACATAGCCGATATAAAGCATCGGCGGATGAAGTGCGAGGCCGATATCTTGCAACACAGGGTTTAAACCGCGGCCTTCAAGTGGCGCAGGTGATAGGCGTTCAAATGGATTTGATGTAAACAGACTAAAGCCGAGAAATGCAGTGGTAACTGCGGCTTGGACCGATAAGGTGATTGCCTTAAATGATGGCGCAATGCGGCGTGATGTGGCTGCAAAGATGCCGCCAAATACAACCAAGATCAGCACCCATAATAAAAGAGAGCCTTCGTGATTCCCCCATGTACCAGAGATTTTATAAATCATCGGCTTGAGTGAATGTGAATGACGACTAACTAAGGCGATGGAAAAGTCAGACGTGATAAAGCCATAAAGAAGTAAAATAAACGCACCACCAACCAGCACCATCGAAACCCATTGCAGGATAGATGCCGCATATGCCCGCCGCGATGCATCAGCAATTGCGGGCGGCATCATCGCCGTGCATGTTTGCAACAGTGAGGCAACAAAGCCCATGATCAACATCAGGTGGCCGAGTTCAGGTGCGGGCACCACGGCCGCCAGCATGATAACGCCAGCTACCAGCATAAGCATCATCACCGCCTGTGGTGATAGATACGCCCATGATGTGGTGTTAGGTTTGGCCATGTTGGGTATCCCCTGTTGCTAACCAGTTTGTTTTAGCAGGTTGCAACAAGAGCGCAAGATGAGCAGTGTCGCACCTGAAATTTAGCAGGTGGTCAAATAACTTAGCAACATGATGTCTTATATGGTCAAGATAAGGGCGGCAGCAACACCAAGCATCATTAGGCCGGTGATGCGATTCATCACACGACCAGAACGTGGGCCAGTAGCCAGTTTCGCCGCATGATTGCCCAAGATGGCAATCAGCGTAGGGCCAGCAAATACAGATACGAACATCACGGCCATTACCGACGCAGCGCTGGTGATAGTAAGGGCAGAAAGATCAATAAATAACGGCAAAAATGAAAGATAGAAGACGATAACTTTTGGGTTGGTGATGGAAATCATAAACCCGGTGCCGAAGGCCATGCCAAGACTGCGGGCGGATGTGGGCGCAAAGTTTTTAACCAGTGGTGGGCTGCGGTAAATTTGCACCCCAATCCATGCGAGGTACATCGCCCCCAAGATGCGTACAGCCAACATGGCGTGTTCCATGTTTTGAGAAAGGCCAGCAAGCGATACCATGGCGATGATGAGATAGAGCATATCCCCGGTGACTTCACCCAAGGTCATGACAACACCGCTAAGGATGCCGCGATTGATTGAGGTTGCCAGCACAGCAACCACCCCCGGGCCAGGTGTGATGGCGAAAACAAAGCTGGTGAGCGCAAGGGTAAAGTAGCTGATGTCTTGCATAAAAAAATTGTGCGAAAGAGGTTAAAGACGTGATTAATTGGTGCGGGAGGTCAACGGGCCAGAGGTAATAAATTCACCAAAGCGTTCACACCAAACCACAACAGCACCAAATTGATTAATATCTACGTGAGGCGGAATTTCATACGAGAAATTTTCAAAGCCTTTAATGCGTGCCACTTCAACGGCTTGGGGCTTGATGGCTTCAAATGCATCTTCGGTTTCAACGAATGACGGTGTTAGGTAAAGCCGATAGTCAGGCCCAGGAGACAGTTTTCCATCAAGCGTTGCATGGGTTGACGTTAGGTATAACGTGCCTTCACCCCAATGAAAGCTGTCGGAATCAGCGCGGTCACGAATGAAGACCGCTTGACGTTCAGCAGCCGCAGATTGCGCCAGCACGATGGTGTTATCGACCGGTGCGTCAGCGATGAGAATAGGCAGGAAATACACACCAAGCCCAAAGCCAATGCCAAGCCCGGCAATGAATTTTGCCGTTAGGGCTAAAATAATATGGCGACGGGCGAAATCCAGCATTGTGTTAATAAAAGCTTTCATCATGTCTACCTTGTGAAGCTATTCTTGATAAGGCGTAGGTATAACACATAAATGTTAAGAAATTCTAAATCAAATCAATGCAGTGATCAGCCATAATGCCGTCATGCCAGATGCAATGATTACCATGACGTTGCGGGTGAATAATGCGACCCCTACCGCCACCAAAAAAGCAGGTATTTCGGGATTGCCAATGATGGTGGCCTGCCCTTCAATCAGCAGCACATCAGGCAAGATAATGGCCGCCAGTGCAGATGGCGCGACATAGGTAAGCAAACGTCGCATCACATCAGGTATGCGGCGGTCTTTGAAGACACCAATCATAGAAAAACGTGCCGCGAAGGTTGCCAGTCCGGAAAGTATCATCACCAGCCAAATCATGATGCATTCCGTTTTGATAAGACACGTTCAGCAATATAACCTGCGAGCATGCCCGCGAGTGCGGCGGTGATCACCCAGCTGTTCCATGGCAGGTCTTGGCCCATGATGGCGACAAGGCCGCCGGTGAGTAAGGCCACTAATGGCGGGGCTGACGTTATTAATGGCACGGTGATGGCCATGAAGGTTAGGGGAATTGCAAAACCAAGATTTAGGGAAGGCGGAATTAATGCCCCAAGACCAATACCGACCGCCGTTGCAAGTTGCCATGACACCCAAAGCAAGCCGCCAGTGCCGATCATATGGAAATGCATATTTGGTGATGGCGGTTTTGTTTGCATTCGGTTTAGGGTTACGAAAAAGCCTTCATCAGTTAACAGATAGGCAATCAATATACGCCAGCGCATAGGCACGCCTGCAAGGTATTGTGTGATCGTAGCTGAATACAGCGCATGGCGAAGGTTAACGATGCCAACCGTTCCTGCAATGACAAGACCGCCAGCACCAGCGGCAACCATCTGTGCAAAAATTACCTGAGATGCCCCGCCAAAAATAATAATCGACATGGCCATGACAACAATAGGGTCAAGGCCAACTTCAACCCCTAACACACCAAAGACCATGCCAAAGGGGACAACCCCAAGCATCAACGGCATTTCATCACGCACACCTTGCCAAAATTCTTGGGCAGGGGTTGTCATGACCATTTCTGTTGATGTGGTGGGTTGATCAGCCATGGTCAGTCATTTGGGTTAGGTTTGGGAATTCATGGTTATTACCAACGTCATTAGGATCAACCCCCATAAGGCGCATTTTGGCCGTGGCCACCATCGAGGGGTAAAGACGCCGTTTCAGCATAGAGGACCATATACGGTTGATGCGGCGGGCCAATCGGTGACGTAGGCGATCATTAGGCCAAGTAGGCAGCGCAGATGGGTAGCCAATAGTCGTTGGGCTGGTGTCTTCACACACCACTGGCGGGTTAATTGTTAAAATATGCAGGCCATGATCCCACCAACGGTTGATGAAAAGATCTACTTCAAACATCATGGGCAGATATGCATCAACGAGTTTCTGGGCTGCGTCTTTGGTGATGATGTAGCTTTCTGCGCCGATGCTGTTATAGCGGCAGGAGGTGAGGCGATGGGTTGGTGACAGCTGTGCGACATCCACCAATGGCCGTCCACCGCGGAAATGCAGGTTTACGATATCAATCTTATCGCCAAGTTTTTGCACCCGCAGACAAATATCAATCATATCAGGAGAGGGGATAGCGTCATCTTCGAGAATCAGCGCCATTGGGGCATCACCCTTTGCGATATGTTGCCATGTTTTAAGATGACTAAGCCCGCCACCAATCGCCCCTTTACTGAGTGGCATTGGCAGGTGATGTTGGCGTGTAGGTGAGGTGGCGGTGTTAAGATCTTTATCGGTAAGATCACGCCCCACGACGGCATCAATAAAGGTAAAGTCCAGATCAAGCGCGCCAAGACGCGTATTCATGGCCGCGCGGCGGTCCGTTGAGCTGGGCAGTGCGATCACGTAGATAGGAAGAAGTTGATTCATCTTCATCAAAGCCAATTTCATCAAAGCCAATATTGTTAAACCGAAGTTGCCATGGTACATGAGAACCAACCTATCTCTGATCGTGAGCGTCCATAATGTCAAGCCAAACTCTTACTTCTGATGTCTTAGCCCGTGTCCATATCAACACTGCTGATGTTGCAGGAAAGACGGTGTTCTTTAGGACAGATTTAAATGTGCCAATGGCAGATGGCGTTATGACGGATACCACCCGCATTGACCGCACCGCGCCTGGCATTGCTGCGCTGGCGGAACGTGGGGCAAAAGTGGTGGTGGCGGCGCATTATGGCCGTCCAAAAGGCGCACGGGTTGATGAGATGTCACTTGCCCCGATTGCGCCTGCGTTGGCCCATGCTGTTGGTCGCCCAGTTGGCTTTGTTGATGATTGTGTTGGCGATGATGTTGCGCATGCAATTGCGGCCATGAATGACGGTGATGTGCTGCTGTTGGAAAACCTGCGCTTTCATGCTGAAGAAGAAAAAGGTGATGCTGATTTTGCAGCCTTACTTGCGGCGCCGATGGATATTTATGTGAATGATGCATTTTCAGCAGCCCACCGTGCCCATGCATCTATTTCGGTGATGGCGGAAAAACTGCCAACTTATGCTGGCCCGTTAATGGCCGAAGAATTGATGGCATTAGCATCAGCCTTGGGGGCGCCAACAGCACCAGTTGCGGCAGTCGTCGGCGGTGCAAAAGTGTCCACCAAGCTTGCGGTCTTGAATAACCTTGTCGAAAAAGTTGACATATTGATCATCGGCGGCGGCATGGCAAACACGTTCCTTTATGCACAAGGGCATGACATTGGCGCGTCCTTGGCTGAACCTGATATGGCAGATGAAGCGCGCCAGATTATGGCGGCTGCCATGGATAAGAATTGTACGATTATTTTGCCCGATGATGTTGTGCTGGCGACTGAATTTAAAGCTGGGGCCGATCACCGTACGGTCAAGATTGCAGATGGCGGTATCGCCGCAAATGAAATGATACTTGATGCTGGCCCGGCAACGGTGGCCCGCGCAATGGCAGCCCTTGATGCGGCCAACACGTTGGTGTGGAATGGGCCAATGGGCGCGTTTGAAATCGCGCCATTTGATGCGGCAACTGTTGTGCTGGCAAAGCATGCAGCAACGCGGACGGCTGAAGGCGGGTTAGTTTCCGTTGCTGGCGGCGGTGATACCGTGGCTGCATTAATCGCCGCTAATGCCGAACAAGATTTCCATTATGTATCCACCGCAGGTGGTGCATTCTTGGAATGGATGGAAGGCAAAACCCTGCCCGGTGTTGCGGCATTATTAGGTTAATTCGGGTGGGTTAATGCCGGTAGAGTAATGCCGGTAGAGTAATGCCGGTAGAGTAATGCCGGTAGAGTAATGCTGGTATGTTAGGATAGATTTTATGGATGCAGTTATTTTTGACCTTGATGGCACGCTGGTGCATTCATCACCAGATATTGCATATCATCTGAATGCCGCGCTGGGCAAAATCTATGGTGATATCGGCACGATGTCAGACCATGACGTTGAAATGTTGATCGGCGGCGGCATGCTGGACCTGATTGATAAAGGGGTTGAAGCGTTAAATATTACCCCAACACCAGAAGAAGCCGCTGACGTGTTGCGGATTTATCGTGAAGGCTATTTGGCGGAACCTGTGGTGCATACAACGCTTTATGAAGGTGTTGAAGCCATGCTGGATGCGTTAAGTAATCGCGGCTATGCATTAGGGCTGTGCACCAATAAATCAGAGGCAACAGCATATCGTGTGTTGGACCATTATGGGATGACTGGACGTTTTGGTGCCATTATAGGGGGCGATACTGCCGCTGCCCGTAAACCAGATGCCGCGCCATTAATTGAAGCATGCAAAAGATTGGATATTGCCCATGATCGTGCCGTGATGGTGGGGGATAGCAAGGCTGATTTTGGGGCAGCCCGCAATGCAGATGTGAAGATAGCGCTTGTTGACTGGGGATACTCTTCGGTGGATATCCGTAGTCTTGGCGGTGATGTTGTGATCAGCAGTTATGATGGATTTGATGATATTGTGGCAGGGCTGCTTAGGTAAGCACCGCATGTTGGTGCAGGTTTTGCATAGTTTTGCCATTATCACGATATAACCTATATTAATAAGTAACCCTAAAACGAGGTTCAAAATGTTGTCATTTCTGATGAAGAAGACCGATATGGTAAGCCCATCAACCGCCTTAAAAGGCCGTGATGAGCCAATTTTAACGCCTAATTTGCATGTGGTGACCGGCAACCCGATTGTGCCGCCTTTCCCAGATGGTTTTAAAAGCATGCTTGTTGGCATGGGATGTTTTTGGGGGGCAGAACGCGTGTTCTGGCAGACCAAAGGCGTGTGGACAACATCCGTAGGATATGCAGGCGGCTATACCCCTAATGCGACGTATGATGAGGTATGTTCCGGCAGTACTGGCCATACTGAAGTTGTGGAAATTGTCTATGATCCATCGGTTATTGATACCGCTGGAATATTGAAGATTTTTTGGGAGAATCACGACCCCACCCAAGGTATGCGCCAAGGTAATGATATTGGGACGCAATATCGCTCTGCGATTTATGCTGATGATGACGTGATACTTGAGCATGCACGGGCAAGCCGAGATGCGTTTAATATCGCCTTGGCAAAAGCAGGGCGTGGTCAGATCACTACCGAAATTGCAGCAAAAGGGGCGTATTTCCTAGCAGAAGACTACCATCAGCAATATTTGCATAAAAATCCAGGCGGTTATTGCGGGATTGCTGGATGCGGCGTTAAATTTGATATGCCGCAGCTGGCGGAGGCCGAATAAGGGCCAAATAAGGATTAATAAGGTTGGGGGTGGATAAACCCCTTGACCTGATGTGATCGAGGGGCTATACACCTCTATCTGAATTTGATCGCGCCTTTTGGGCCGCAACATGTTCACCACGTTTAACCGTTTGATTAGAAGAGTAAGCCATGAAAGTTGCCAGCTCGCTTAAAACACTGAAATCTCGCGACCGCAATTGTCAGGTCGTTCGCCGTCGTGGCCGTCTTTATGTGATCAACAAGAAGAACCCACGTATGAAGGCACGTCAGGGTTAATCCTGACCGTATCTTTATGAACTAGCCCGGCTGTTGTCCGGGCTTTTTTATTTTGCGGCTTTTTATCGCTATACAAGAGATTGATTCGCTGCCGTGCAAGGTCTATATTTTTTTAAGTGAATTCACCCTTTCCCTTTTAGGTGATGTTATGAAAATGCCCACCCCCGATCAAGATATGATCGCGCGACGTAAGACTATTGCCGACGACTTAGTAAAGATTCTAGGACCTGTGGGTGTGGTGTCTGAAGAAAACGCCATGAGTGCTTTTGAAAGTGATGGGCTTAATGGGTATCGCCAGACACCGCTTGTGGTCGCGCTGCCGGCAAATACTGCCGAAGTAGCGGCAACATTGAAATATTGCCATGAACATAACATCAAGATTGTTCCGCGCGGGGCTGGCACGTCACTTTCCGGTGGCGCATTACCGCTGGGTGATGGGGTGTTGTTGGGCTTAAGCCGAATGAACCAAATTCTTGATATTGACTATGACAACCGTGCGGTGGTGGCCCAACCTGGGGTGACAAACCTTGCCATTACCCATGCGGTTGAAGGGCGGGGCTATTACTATGCGCCGGATCCATCAAGCCAGATTGCCTGTTCTATTGGCGGTAATGTTGCGGAAAATTCAGGTGGGGTGCATTGCCTTAAATATGGGCTGACCACCAATAACCTGTTGGGCATTGAAATGGTCACCATGGAAGGTGAGGTCATTACCTTGGGCGGCAAGCACTTGGATGCTGGCGCCTATGACTTGCTGGGGGTGATGACTGGGTCTGAAGGTTTGTTGGGGCTGGTCACGGAAGTAACGGTACGGATTCTTCAAAAGCCAGCAACGCGTAAGGCATTGTTGATCGGTTTTGATTCGGCACTTTCTGCTGGAGAAGCTGTTGGTGCGATTATTGCAGATGGCGTTATTCCTGCCGGCATGGAAATGATGGATAATCCTGCGATTAATGCCGCAGAGGATTTTGTTTCTGCGGGGTACCCACGTGAGGCAGACGCGTTGTTGATTGTTGAGTTGGATGGCCCAGAAGCAGAAGTGCAGGCTTTAACTGATCGCGTGGCCGCGATTGTGAAGAAGAAAGATGCAAGTTCTATTCGTGTGTCGGAAACAGAAGCAGAGCGTGAACTGTTTTGGGCAGGCCGCAAGTCGGCATTTCCTGCGATTGGACGTATTTCACCAGATTACCTGTGCATGGATGGCACGATCCCGCGTCGACAATTGCCTGAGATGTTGTCGCGCATGTCACGCATGAGCCAGCAATTTGGCTTACGGGTTGCGAATGTATTTCATGCAGGTGACGGCAATCTGCATCCACTTATTCTGTTTGATGCCAATAAAGAAGGTGATCTGCAGCGTGCCGAAGATTTTGGCGCAGCGATCTTGAAGTCATGTGTTGAGCTGGGCGGCGTGTTGACCGGAGAACATGGTGTTGGTGTTGAAAAGCGTGACCTGATGGGTGAGATGTTCACCGAGGATGACTTAAAACAGCAGCAACGCCTGAAATGTGCCTTTGACCCCGGGCATTTGTTAAACCCGGGTAAAGTCTTTCCTGTGTTGCATCGCTGTGCTGAATTAGGCCGATTGCATGTTCATCACGGCAAGCTGCCGCATCCTGATTTGCCGCGTTTTTAATTGGAATTACACTGATGCGTGCCATATCAACCCCTTCAAGTCCGCCACATGCCGTGCGGGATAATGACGATCTGCTGGACGTTATTTCAGCAGCGGTAAGCAATAAGACAAAACTGGATATTCGCGGCCAAGGCAGCCGCCTTGGCCTGGGGCGTCCGATTGAAGCAGATCAAATCATCACGTTAGATGGATTGCAGGGCATCACCACCTATGAGCCTGATGAATTGGTGCTGATCGCACGTGCTGCAACGCCCATGAAAGATATCTTGAAAACCCTTGATGATGCCGGGCAAATGTTAGCCTTTGACCCGCCATTAAATGCACGAAGCCATGACGAAGCAAAAGGAACATTGGGTGGGATGATCGCCACTAATGCGTCAGGGCCGCGCCGCATGGTGGCAGGTGCTGCCCGTGATTATTTATTGGGGTTTAATGCGATTTCTGGACGCGGTGAAGGCTTTAAGTCTGGATCACGTGTGATGAAAAACGTCACGGGCTATGATTTATCGAAATTGATGGCAGGGTCTTTTGGGACCTTGGCGGTGATGGATGAGATCACGATCAAAACCATGCCAATGCCTGAAGATGCACGTGCAATATTAGTCAAAACTAATGATGAAGTGGCTGCTGGCGATGCCATTCGTGCTGCTTTTGATAGTTCGTTTGAGCCAACATGCGGGGCGATTATCCCAGCCAAAACAGCGGTATTTTCGACCTGTAAAACGTTCAAAGATGCGGCAAAGAATGGCGCTATCGCGGTGATTAGGCTTGAAGGGTTTAGCGTGTCGGTGAAAGACCGTGTGGCGGCGTTGACAGATATCTTGGCGCCTTTTGGTGAGATTAACATCCTTGATAAAAATGATGCTGATGTTTTGCATATTGACCTGCGCGAAGTGTCACTATTGCCAGCGCAAAATAACCGTGTGTTGTGGAAAATATCATGCCCACCAGCATCAGGCGGCCGTATCTTAAACGCATTGTCCAAACGTCCGAATTGCCGCGGTTATGCAGATTGGGGTGGCGGCTTGATTTGGTTAAGTCATCCATCAGGCCTTGATGGCGGTGCAGAAGTATTGCGGCGCATGCTGGCCGAGGTTGGCGGCCATGTGACGTTAGTATCTGCCCCGGAAAGCATGCGAATGAATGTGGATGTGTTTGAGCCGCAACCCGCGCCATTAGCTGAATTGTCACGCCGCGTGAAAGCAAGTTTTGACCCGTTGGGTATTCTCAACCCAGGCCGGATGTATGAAGGTATGTAGATGCAGACGAATTTCACACCAGAACAATTAACCCAGCCAGATATCGCCAGGGCTGACAGCATTTTAAGAAAATGTGTCCATTGTGGATTCTGCACCGCGACATGCCCAACCTATGTCGTGACTGGCGATGAACGTGATAGTCCACGTGGCCGCATTTGGATGATCCGTGATTTATTGGAAGATAATGATGCTGATGCACGCACAGTGTCCCATCATCTGGACCGATGTTTGACCTGTTTGTCCTGTACGTCGACCTGTCCGTCTGGTGTTGATTACATGCATTTGGTGGATATTGGGCGCCGTCAAGCTGCTGCCCGCCATGAGCGTGGATTTATGGATCGCTTGATGCGCCGTTTTCTGGTGGCGGTGTTGCCAAGGGCAGGCCGTGCCTATATGGCGTTAACCTTGGGATGGTTTGCACGTCCATTGCGCCATATTATGCCAAAAGCAATTCGTAATATGTTGGCGGTGGCGCCTGCGCGTAGGCCGCGGCTGGACCCTGTCGGCAGTAAGGACCAGATTTTCAATGCGGATAGTTTTCCGGCCAAAGCGCGTGTGGTGTTATTGGCAGGCTGTGCGCAGCGTGCGGTTAACCCTGAAATTAACGCAGCGACGATCAGGTTACTGAACCGAATTGGCGTTGAAGTCGTGGTAAGAAAGCAAGCCTATTGTTGCGGGGCCGTGGCCCATCATACCGGTGATGAACATGCCGCCGAAGATGCCATGTCAGCCACGATCAAAGCATGGGCCAATGAAAAGAAATACCGCAAGATGGATGCGATCATTATCAATACATCAGGTTGTGGGACGACGGTCAAAGATTATGGTGACTATTTTGCCCATGATTCTGGCCTTGCCGAAGATGCCGCAATGGTGTCATCCATGGCGATGGATATTTCAGAATTTCTTGACCGTTTCGGGTTTAATGAACTTACCGTTGATGTTGAAAAAACAGCTGGGTTGAGCGTGGCGTATCATGCCGCCTGTTCGCTGCAGCATGGCCAGAAAATCAAAGATGCGCCAAAAGATTTGCTGCGCCGCGCTGGATTTGACGTGCGTGACATTGCCGATAGCCATCTATGTTGTGGGTCGGCTGGCACTTATAATGTGTTGCAATCCGATATTGCAAATGACTTGAAAGCACGTAAATTGACGGCAATCAATAATGCGAATGCTGACATTGTGGCGGCAGGTAATCTGGGGTGTATCAACCAGCTGGCCGATAGTGATGCACCTATCTTGCATACGGTTCAGTTGCTGGATTGGGCCACTGGTGGGCCAAAACCGCAAGAGATCAGGTCTAAGATCAGCACGCCTTAATTACGTAAAAGCTTAATCGAGGCTAAAAAAGTCATTGCCTTTATCATCAGTGATGATGAAGGCAGGGAAGTTTTCAACCTCAATCTTCCAGACCGCTTCCATGCCCAATTCAGGATATTCCAGCACATCGACTTTCTTGATGGCATCAAGTGCAAGCTTTGCCGCGGCACCGCCGATGGATCCAAGATAAAACCCGCCATGGGTTTTGCAGGCTTCACGCACGGCACGGCTTCGGTTGCCTTTCGCCAGCATGACCATTGAGCCGCCTGCAGCTTGGAAGCGGTCAACATATGCATCCATACGGCCAGCAGTAGTAGGGCCGAATGAACCGGAGGCATGGCCTTCAGGTGTCTTGGCAGGGCCAGCATAATAGACCGGATGATTTTTGATATAATCAGGCAGGTCACCTTCGGTTTCGAGCCGTTCAAGCAATTTTGCATGCGCGATATCACGCGCCACAATCAAGGTGCCAGTGAGTGAAAGCCGTGTCTTAACCGGATGTTGCGACAAGGTGCTGAGGATATCAGCCATAGGTTGATTGAGGTTGATGTTAACCACATCATCATCTGAATCTTCTGTAGCCACATCAGGTAAGAAACGTGCGGGATCACGTTCCAGCTTTTCCACAAAGATACCGTCTTCGGTAATTTTAGCCATGCATTGACGGTCTGCAGAACAGCTGACGCCTATCCCAACCGGGCAGGATGCACCATGACGCGGCAGGCGGATCACCCGTACATCATGACAAAAATATTTACCGCCAAATTGTGCGCCAATACCCATCTCTCGCGTCATTTGAAGAATCTTTTCTTCCCATTCCAGATCACGGAAGGCGTGGCCATCTTCGGACCCTTCGGTGGGCAGCGAGTCTAATGACCGGATAGAGGCCATTTTGACGGTTTTCATTGTGGTTTCAGCAGAAGTGCCGCCAATCACAATGGCCAAGTGATATGGTGGGCATGCGGCAGTGCCAAGCGAACGGATCGCGCCATCAATAAAGCTGCGCAAACCTTCGGGATTTAACAAGGCTTTGGTTTGTTGATGCAAGAAAGATTTATTTGCAGAACCGCCACCTTTTTGAATAAAGGTGAGGTTGTATTCAGCACCCTTTCCTGCATAGAGGTCAATCTGCGCAGGTAGGTTAGTTTTGGTATTTACCTCATCAAACATGGTTAATGGCGCCAGTTGTGAGTAACGCAAGTTGCTGTTTTGGTAAGTGTTATAGACGCCGCGAGATAAGGCTTCGGCATCGCCGCCGCCAGTCAAGACATGTTCACCACGTGTGCCGGCAATAATCGCGGTGCCAGTATCCTGGCACATTGGCAATACTTCATCAGCCGCAATCACCGCATTTTTAAGCATTTCCAGCGCAACAAACCGATCATTGCGAGTGGCTTCTGGGTCATCAAGGATAGCACGAAGCTGGCTAATATGGCCTGTCCGCAACAGGTGCGAGATATTTTTAAAAGCAGTCTCTGCCAATAGCGTCAGGCCTTCAGGCGCAACCCTGAGGAAAGTTTCCCCGCCTAAATCAACCTTTTCAACATGGTCGGTGGTGACCAATTCCCATTCGGTTGTTGGGGTTTTTGTTGGGAACATCGGGCTATAGGAAAAGCTCATTCTTTTACCTCTATGATTAAACAGGGTTGAAAATGTGGTGACCTAAAGGGTGTAAAATTATGTTTTTTTGCGGAATAAATCCAGCGATACAACATCAGCAGATGTGGCAGGTTCATCTTGTGTTTGGTCAGCTTCGGGAAGGATTTCGCCTTCATCAATCACGTCATCTTCATCAACATGATCAGTTGCGAATTGAAGACCAAAGCCAACAGATGGGTCATTGAAGTCAACCACGGCCATGAAAGGAATGACCAAGGTTTCGCGCTGGCCACCAAAAGATAAGGCAACGCTGAAAAATTCATCTTCGATGATGAGATCCCAATATTGATGCTGCAGAATGATGGTCATTTTGTCAGGATGGCTTTCTTTCAAGCGATCCGCGATATCAACCCCTGGGTATTCTGTTTGAAAAGTGATGTAGAAATGTGCATCACCCGGAAGGCCGCTTTGTTCAGCAATTTTCAGCGAAGAACGGACCACATCACGAAGTGCAGTTTCGACCAAAAGCTCATAATTGATCTGAGGCGTAAAAGTATTGTCAGATGCCATCATCTATCCCCCAGATGCCATATTCGGTCTCACTAAAACAAGAACTTATATAAACATCTTCTTCAGCATGCCGCATTATGTCTCTGGCGGCAAGAGCAAAGAGGACGCTTCTGTTGCCAGGTGCGCCCAAAACCCCGCCAATAAGGCTCAACTCATTGGACTTTAAAAGTGGTTTTTGTAACCGCCATTAGGCAGCGACAGCAACCGGAGCATTGTTGTCATTTGCAACTACTCGATGGTCCGATATCGGTGGTACCATGCCGAGCGAAGACATTGCCTTTACCACATGCGTCGATCCTGACTCGCCCCCATACAAAACGCTTAAAACCTGAGCTTCCGGTCTTGCGTTGATATGGTGGAGGCGCCGGGCACTGCCCCCGGGTCCGCTCTGCTTATTTCACAATACGTTTATCGCCATAGCCGATGTGATCGGCACTGGGATTATTATAGACCTAAACGTTGCTTATTCCAAGCATCTGGGCGCGTTTGACGAATTAATCAGTAATTGATGCAAGTTTGGCCTTTAAGACAGAGGGCTGAATGGCTAGGATAGGGTAGGTAAAATTGAGGTGTGTAATGCAGCCCTATCTTGAACTTCTTCAGCATATTCTTGATCATGGTGATGTCAAAAGCGACAGGACAGGGACAGGAACTAAATCTGTCTTTGGTTGGCAGTCACGTTATGACTTGGCCAAGGGTTTTCCTATGGTGACCACCAAAAAGCTGCACCTTAAGTCGATTATCCATGAATTGATCTGGTTCATTCAAGGTGACACAAATATCAAATATTTGAATGATCATGGTGTCAGTATCTGGGATGAATGGGCAGATGATGATGGTGATCTTGGGCCAGTCTACGGCAAGCAGTGGCGGCGATGGCAAACCCCTGAGGGTGATGAGATTGACCAGATTAGCGCAGTGGTTGATATGATCAAAAACACACCTGATTCGCGGCGTATGTTAGTGACGGCATGGAACCCTGCTGATGTGGGTAAGATGGCCTTGCCGCCATGTCATAGTCTTTTTCAGTTTTATGTCGCGGGGGGTAAACTTTCATGCCAGCTTTACCAGCGCAGCGCAGATGTATTCTTAGGTGTGCCATTTAACATCGCATCATATGCATTATTGACGCATATGGTGGCACATGTCACCGAGCTTGAGGTCGGGCATTTTGTTCATACATTAGGTGATGCG
>CBFIAO010000028.1:0-355 GCA_965660595.1 Puniceispirillales bacterium (SeqCode)
GGTTCAACACCAACATGGTCTGCAGGACCAGCACCATGCGCTTTACCAAAAGTATGGCCACCAGCAACAAGGGCAACGGTTTCTTCATCATTCATGGCCATGCGGGCAAATGTTTCACGAACATCACGGGCTGAAAGCAATGGATCAGGGTTACCATTGGGGCCTTCTGGGTTTACGTAAATGAGCCCCATCTGCACAGCGGCAAGCGGGTTTTCAAGCTTACGATCGCCTTCATAACGCTTATCGTCCAGCCATTCATTTTCACTGCCCCAATAAATATCTTCTTCTGGATGCCAAACATCTGCACGTCCGCCACCAAAACCAAATGTCTTGAAGCCCATTGATTCAAGCGCAC
>CBFIAO010000028.1:365-21064 GCA_965660595.1 Puniceispirillales bacterium (SeqCode)
AAGCGCACAATTTCCAGCTAGAATCATCAGGTCAGCCCATGAAAGCTTTTGACCATATTTTTGCTTAACCGGCCAAAGAAGATGGCGTGCCTTATCAAGGTTTGTGTTGTCAGGCCAGCTGTTCAATGGCGCAAAGCGATGTGTACCATTGCCCGCACCACCACGACCATCACCAGTACGATATGTACCGGCTGAGTGCCAAGCCATACGAATAAAGAGCGGGCCATAGTGACCATAATCAGCAGGCCACCAATCTTGTGAGTCCTTCATCAGCGCGTAGATATCTTGCTTAACCGCACCCAAATCAATCGTCTTAAATGCCTGAGCATAATTAAACGCTGTGCCCATTGGGTCACAAAGTGATGAGTGTTGACGCAAGATTGCAAGATTCAGGCGGTTAGGCCACCAGTCTCTGTTTGAAATACCGCTACCGGCTGCATGCTTAGCTTTTGCACCAGTAAACGGACATCCAGCTGACATATTATTCATCTGAGATCTCCCTCAATTTGATCTGTTATGAAGGGGCATTTGCCCAATATTTCTACCTAAATTATGGACAAGCCATCCATAGTGTCAAGTAGATTAGAATTGTTTTAAATTAAACTTTTGTGACATATTGAAGCAGCCATTAAGGCTATTTTGAAATTTAAATCAAGATAGCCGAATGACAACATCAACACGGTCGATTTTTCGCCCATCAGGCGATTTAGGTATATTGCTGATATTTATCTCATGATCAGGAATATCTATGAGTTCACGTGATTTTTGATCAAAGAAATGATGGTGATGATCTGTGTTTGTGTCAAAGATAGTCACATTTTCATCAAGATTAATCTCACGCAATAGACCAACACGCGTGAACTGATTAAGGGTATTATATATGGTGGCAAGGGACATATTGATGCCCTTGCTGTTCACTTCACTGCGCAGTTGTTCGGCGGTCGCATGACGATGCGCCCCTTCAAAAAGAATTTCCGCAAGGGCGAGCCGTTGTTGCGTTGGACGCAAATCATGGGCACGCATAAGTTCTGGATAGTTGTTCATGATTCATCACCAATCATAAATGACAGTCATTGCCAAAATTTCGACGTTATACTTAGCGATCATTTTATTCGCAAACATTTCATTGTCTGATAGTATACAAAAAAATTACGCTAATAATAGAGTTTATCAATGACCTCCTTTGTTAAAAAAAATCATTACACCTATGAAGACCTAATCTCATGTGCGCAGGGCGAAATGTTTGGGCCAGGCAACCCACAACTGCCGATGCCGCCAATGTTGATGATGGATCGCATCACTGAGATTAACGACGATGGCGGCACCGAAGGTAAAGGTGAGATTATCGCCGAATTTGATGTCACTCCTGATAAGTGGTTTTTTGATTGTCACTTTGTTGGTGACCCTGTAATGCCAGGCTGTCTTGGCATGGATGGTTTATGGCAGTTGGTCGGCTTTTATTTAGGATGGGCAGGTGGCACTGGCAAAGGCCGCGCTATTTCTGTTGGAAGCGTCAAGTTTTCCGGTCAGATACAGCCACAACATAAACTTGTTACATTCAAGCTTAATTTCAAACGTCTCATAATGCGCAAATTGATCCTTGGTATTGCCGATGGTCAAGTGCTTTGCGATGGCGAGGTTGTCTTCGAAGCAGAAGATATCCGCGTTGGCTTATTTAAAGACGCATAATTTTTGATCCTGAGAGGAATTTTTTCATGCGACGCGTAGTTGTCACCGGTATCGGTATCACATCTTCTATTGGCAATAACACAGAAGAAGTCACACAGTCCTTAAAGACAGGCAAATCAGGTATCGTGTTTGCGCCTGATTATGCAGAACTAGGATTCCGCAGCCAAGTTCACGGCACCGTTAAAATGGATGTTGCGGACTATGTTGACCGTAAGCGGCTGCGTTTTATGGGTGAAGGTGCTGCATATGCAGTTATCGCCATGGAACAAGCTATTGCTGATGCTGGCCTTAACCATGATGAGGTATCAAACCCACGCACTGGACTAATCGCAGGATCAGGCGGGCCCTCAACCGCAAATATGTTAACTGCTTTTGATACAACACGTGAAAAAGGACCTAAGCGTATTGGTCCTTATATGGTGCCGCGCTGTATGTCCTCCACGGTTTCAGCATGTATTGCGACATTTTTTGAAATTAAGGGGATGAACTTCTCCATATCATCAGCGTGTTCTACCTCTGCACATTGTATTTCAAGCGGGGCAGATGCTATCCGTTTCGGCCAGCAAGATATTGTTTTTGCTGGTGGCGGTGAAGAACTGCATTGGACATTGTCAGTATTGTTTGATGCGATGGGCGCCATGTCGTCTAAGTATAATGATACGCCTGAAAAAGCATCACGCCCTTATGATGTTGACCGTGATGGGTTTGTGATTGCTGGCGGCGGTGGGATGGTTGTGCTTGAAGATTATGAGCGCGCAAAAGCACGCGGTGCTAAAATTTATGCAGAAATCGTGGGCTATGGCGCCAATTCTGATGGCCATGATATGGTGGCGCCATCCGGTGAAGGTGCGGTGCGCTGTATGGAACTCGCCCTTACTGGCTTTGATGGTAATGGCCTTGATGCCCAAGTCGACTACATAAACGCCCATGGTACATCCACGCCTGTCGGTGATATTCGTGAATTGGAAGCTGTCCGAGAAGTTTTTGGTAAACGCGGTTACCTTCCAAATGTTGCATCAACCAAATCGCTCACTGGCCATTCGCTAGGGGCGACCGGTGTGCAAGAAGCTATCTACACCATGTTAATGATGGACCAAGGTTTTATGGCAGGTTCGGCCAATATCGACAACCCTGATCCTGGGATGGGCGACATTCATGTCCCATCTACGATGGAAGAAAAAGACATTCAGCTTGCGCTTAGCAATTCCTTCGGGTTTGGCGGCACAAATGCATGTCTAGCATTACGAAAGATGAATTAATGTCAAATCTACTTGCGGGAAAACGCGGTCTCATCATGGGGGTTGCCAATCAAAAATCAATCGCCTTTGGTATTGCGAAAGCAGCTGCCGCACAAGGTGCTGAATTAGCATTCACCTATCAGAATGAGATGATGGGCAAACGCGTGATCCCGCTTGCAGAAGAACTTGGCAGTAATCTAACCATGGTTAATGATGTTGCTGACGAAGGTTCAGCCCAGCATGTTGTTGATCAACTCAGTAAAAGCTGGGATCAGATTGACTTTGTTGTGCATGCATTGGCTTATGCAGATAAAGACGCGCTGGCTAATGATTATATGGCCGTTGAACGTGAGTCTTTTCTGAACACGATGTTAATCTCAACCTTTTCATTTACAGAGATAGCCAAAGCCGCACGGCCAATGATGCGTGAGAACGGTGGCGCACTTCTTACCCTGACCTATTTGGGGGGGCCGCGCACCACACCAAATTATAACGTTATGGGCGTGGCCAAGGCAGGTCTTGAAGCATCTGTCCGTTATCTGGCGGTTGATTTAGGCGGTGAGCAAATTCGCGTTAACGCCCTGTCAGCAGGCCCTGTAAAAACATTGGCCGGTGCTGCTATTAGCGGGGCACGTCATGTCTATCGCCATAGCGAAACTCATGCCCCGCTTGGCCGTAACCCTGATATGGATGAAGTTGGCCGCGCCGGACTTTACCTTGTGTCTGATTTATCATCTGGCGTCACGGGCGAAGTTCATTATGTTGATGGCGGTTATCATCATACTGGTGTGCCGCGAGATGTTGACTAATATATTTTATAATTAAATTAAAAAAGGGCCGCAGATGCGGCCCTTTCTTTTGTTCAGATATAGAACTAAAGCTTATGCGTCAGCTTCAAGATCAGCGCCAGTTTCCTGGTCAACACGCTTCATTGAAAGCTTGATCTTGCCGCGGTCATCAAAACCGATAACTTTGACCTTAACTTCGTCACCTTCTTTACAGATGTCGGTGGTCTTTTCAGTACGGCCATCTTGCAGCTCTGAAATATGGACCAGGCCATCACGTGCACCCATGAAGTTAACAAAAGCACCGAAATCGACAGTCTTCACAACCTTACCTGTGTAAATCACGTTCAGCTCAGGCTCCGCTACAATATCGTGGATACGCTTATACGCTGCTTCACCAGACGCTGTGTCTGATGCTGCAATCTTTACCGTACCGTCATCTTCGATATCAATCTTAGCACCAGTCATTTCACAAATCTCACGGATCATCTTACCGCCTGGGCCGATGATGTCGCGGATCTTATCGACAGGAACCTGCATTGATGTGATCTTAGGTGCAGTATCAGCCAGCACTTCACGTGCGGTGCTGATCGCTTTCTGCATTTCACCAAGAATGTGAATACGGCCATCTTTCGCCTGTTCAAGGGCGATGTCCATAATTTCACGTGTGATCGATGTGATCTTAATATCCATCTGAAGTGAGGTGATACCAGCTTCGGTACCCGCCACTTTAAAGTCCATGTCACCAAGATGATCTTCATCACCAAGGATGTCTGACAAGACAGCAAAGTCATCACCTTCTTTGATGAGACCCATGGCGATACCTGCAACTGGACGCGGCAGTGGAACACCAGCATCCATCATCGCAAGTGATGTGCCACAAACGGTTGCCATAGAAGATGAACCGTTAGACTCAGTAACTTCTGAAACAACACGAATAGTGTATGGGAACTCATCCTTTGACGGACGGATTGGGTTAATCGCACGCCAAGCAAGCTTACCATGACCAATTTCGCGGCGGCCCGGTGAGCCAACACGGCCTGCTTCACCGACTGAATATGGCGGGAAGTTGTAATGCAACATGAAGTTGTTGCGATATTCACCTTCCAATGCATCGATGATCTGCTCATCTTGGCCCGTGCCCAATGTTGCTACGGCAAGTGCCTGTGTTTCACCACGTGTGAACAGGGCTGAGCCATGCGTACGTGGCAAGACACCTACTTCTGCAACAATAGGACGGACAGTTTTGGTGTCACGGCCATCAATGCGAGTGCCTGTCTTCAGGATAGCACCGCGTACGATATCGGCTTCCATTGCCTTAAAGATGCTGCCGGCCAATACGCCATCAACATCTTCACCAAGTTCAGCCATCGCAGCAGTTTTCACTTCTGACACAGCTGCCTGACGGCTTGTTTTATCCGCAATACCATATGCCTTTTCTAAATCACCACTGAACTTTGAAAGGCTTGCCGTAATCTCATCAGTTCCGGCTGGCTCTTCTGGCAATGGACGCGGGTCTTTTGCTGCGACTTCTGCAAGTTCAATGATTGCATCAATCACTGTTTGCATATGGTCATGACCAAAATTCACCGCACCCAGCATATCAGCTTCTGAAAGTTCTTCAGCTTCTGATTCCACCATCAATACACCTTCACGTGTACCAGCAACAACCAGGTCCAGCTTGCTTTCTTCCATTTCAGCAAATGTTGGGTTCAACACATATTCACCATTGATCATACCAACGCGCGCTGCACCAATAGGACCAAAGAAAGGTACGCCAGAAATAGTAAGGGCGGCTGAAGCGCCAAGCATCGCAACGATACCTGGATCATTTTCCATGTCATGTGAAAGCACAGTACAAATGATCTGCGTTTCGTTTTTAAATGATTTTGGGAACAGTGGACGGATCGGGCGGTCAATCAAACGACAAAGCAGTGTTTCTGCTTCGGATGGACGGCCTTCACGCTTGAAAAATCCACCTGGGATTTTGCCAGCTGCAAATGTCTTTTCCTGATAGTTTACGGTCAGTGGGAAAAAATCCTGACCTGGTTTTGCTGATGCGGCGGCAACAGCTGTACATAGAACAGATGTTTCACCCATGCTTGCCAGAATGGCGCCATCAGCTTGACGTGCAATACGGCCTGTTTCCAGCACAAGCGTTTTGCCGCCCCATTCGATTTCTTTTTTAAAAACTTGGAACATTTTCTCTCATATCTCCAATAAACTGATGCGGCACCATTGCCATCACAGCCCGCTGCAATGCAGCGTTAAACCAGTTCAGATGTTGGGAAAGGAGAGAGCATCTTATGATGCGGATATTATCCCCGAGGTCATTCCTCGGTCAGCACAGGCTTATCCTGTACCCTTTACGCATTTCATCCTTGGTTCTGTCATGGGTATAGGCTTGATGGGATATTTTGTCAAGGAATCGCAAATAGCTGATGCAGATCACCCCACGCATAAAAAAGGCCGGTATGCACCGGCCGATTTTATATGTTGATCAATGATTGTACTAGCGGCGAATGCCAAGCTTAGCAATCAGTGCCTGATAGGCACCTTCATCACCACGACGAATATAATCGAGCAGGTGACGGCGCTTACCAACCATGGTCAAAAGCCCACGACGTGAACCAAAGTCCTTTTTGTGGGTTTTCATATGTTCTGTAAGGTTAACAATGCGTGTTGTCAGGATTGCAACCTGAACAGCAGCGCTGCCTGTGTCTTTGTTATCTTTACCAAACTCTGCAACAAGTTCAGCTTTACGTTCGTTAGTAATCGACATCGACGTCTCCATTAATAAAAGTTCAGGTCAAAGATTGAACACTCTGGAGGGAGAGGCCGTATGCCCACGTAATGTGATAATGGCAATAAGTTGTCCATCACATTGTGCGGTCATCACGACATCTTCCGCTTCGTCATGTTGATTGCTGAATTCAGGCAATGCCCCATCATCAATCACAATCTTCTGGCCGCGGCGCAGCCGGTCTGCATCTTGGTCGGTAATGGCCAGCGCCGGGATGTCGTCCAGCGCGGTCAAAACCGGATGCAATGCTGTTAAAGCTTCGGCACTATTATCGATTTCTCGGAAGAAATCCAGTGAAATCGACCTGTCCAGCACAAATGGCCCAACACGGCACCGACGTAATGTATGAATATGCCCAGCTGTGCCTAATACACGGGCAAGATCACGTGCTAACGAACGGACATAAACACCTTTACCTGTCGTGACACGAAAAGATGCGATGCCATCATTATGGCTAAGGCAACGCAACGCAAAAATATCAGCATCACGCGCTTTTAAAACAACTTCTTCATTTTTGCGTGCTAATTCATAGGCACGCTTTCCATCAAGCTTAATAGCAGAATACGCAGGCGGTACTTGTTGAATACGGCCCGTAAATTGCGGTAACGCACTTTCAATTTCTGTCATGCTAGGCCGATAATCAGATGTGACCGTAACCTCACCTTCACGGTCATCCGTGGTGGTTTCAGCACCCCAGGCAATGGTGAAGTCATAATCTTTACTGGCATCCATCACAAAAGGGATGGTTTTCGTGGCTTCACCCAAGGCAATAGGTAACATCCCTGAAGCCAACGGGTCGAGCGTTCCTGAATGGCCTGCTTTCGCAGCATCAAAAGCACGGCGCACAATATTCACGGCCTGTGTTGACGTCACTTCTAGTGGTTTATCAAGAATAACCCAACCATCAACTTTATTTTTAGGGCGCTTAAACTGCCCCATTAGTTTTCCTCTGATGCGGTTTCTTCATCAGTATCATCAGAATAATCAGCTTGATTAGCTTGATTAGCTTGTATTAATGTTGACACACGTCCAGCGATATCAAAGCTTTCATCAAGTAAAAACTTTAATCGTGGTGTACGGCGAATGGTCATACGCTGAGACAATTCATGTTGAATTTGCTTAGCGATCGTGTTCAGGCCTATCAAGACATTGTCATAATCAACGCCGCCAAGCGGGATACAATACACACGTGCGTTCGAGAAGTCAGGGCTGATGGACACCTCTGAAATAGTGATGGTGACGCCTTCAATTGCCGGTTCATAAAAATTTCCACGCAAAAGAATATCAGAGATTAAATGGCGGATCTCTTCACCAACTTTAAGCTGGCGTTGTGATTTCTCACTCGATGTCCGGTCACCTTTACGGGAGCGCTGCCTCATGGCTAATCGTGCCTATCGTAAATTAATCAATAGTTCGTGCGATTTCATGCACTTCAAAACATTCGATCACGTCACTGGCCATCAAGTCACCATAGTTTTCAAATGCCATACCACATTCTTGACCTTCGATGACTTCTTTGACTTCATCCTTGAAGCGCTTCAATGTCTTAAGCGAACCTTCATGGATAACAACGTTGTCACGCAATAGGCGGACAGAACAGCCACGTTTAATAACGCCTTCCGTAACCTTACAACCTGCAATTTTACCAACTTTGGTAATGTTGAAGACTTCAAGAATTTCAGCGTAACCAATGAATTCTTCTTTACGTTCTGGTGACAAGAGGCCAGACATGGCGGCTTTAATCTCATCAATGAGCTCATAAATGATAGAGTGATATCTAATTTCAATACCGTCACGGCGTGCTTGGTCACGGGCTTGCGGATTTGCACGCACATTAAAGGCAATAATCATGCCTTGTGATGCCGCCGCTAAGTTAATATCAGATTCGCTAATCGCACCAACACCTGATGAAAGGACACGAACTTTAACTTGTTCAGTTGCAAGTTTGTCAATCGCCACACGAATAGCTTCGAGTGACCCATGAACATCTGTCTTGATGACTACTGGTAATTCTTCGGCTTCACCTGCAGCAATCGCTGACAGCATTTGTTCTACAGAACCACGTGCACCAACCGCTGCTTCTTTTTCACGCATAACACGTTGACGATATTCTGAAACTTCACGCGCTCGTGCATCACTATCAACCACGGACAGTAAGTCACCAGCCATTGGTGTACCATTAAGACCTAGCACTTCAACAGCATCACCCGGCTTAGCCGTTTTTACCTGCCGGCCATGATCATCATACATTGCACGAACACGGCCCGTTTCCGCACCAACAACGTAGATGTCACCAACATTTAACGTCCCGCGGGTAATCAGCAGTGATGCAACAGAACCACGTCCACGCTCAACTTTTGCTTCGATAACCGCACCTTCAGCAGCACGATCTGGGTTTGCTTTGAGCTCAAGCAATTCTGCCTGCAGCATGATCGCTTCTTCTAATTTATCAAGACCCATTTTGGTGTGCGCAGATACGTTCACGCATAGGACATCACCACCAAAATCTTCAGTCACAATTTCATGGCTCAGCAGCTCATTACGAACACGTTGTGGATCTGCTTCAGGTTTATCACATTTGTTAACAGCAATGATCACTGGACATTCTGCGGCACGCGCATGATGAATAGCTTCAATAGTTTGCTGCATGACACCATCATCAGCAGCAACCACCAAGATCACAATATCAGTGATCTTAGCACCTCGCATGCGCATTTCTGTAAAGGCTTCGTGACCTGGCGTATCAATAAAGGTGATCACATTACCAGCTTCGGATTTAACTTGATAAGCACCAATGTGTTGCGTAATACCACCAGATTCACCAGCGGCAACATCAGCTGAACGAATCGCATCCAAAATTGACGTTTTACCATGGTCAACATGGCCCATAACCGTGACAACCGGTGGGCGCGGAAGCATTTCACCATCTTCTTCTATAGCTTCATCGATTGTAATATCAACATCTGCTTCTGAAACACGGTTTGGCTTATGACCAAGTTCAACAACAATTAATTCTGCTGTTTCAGCATCAATAGTTTGGGTGACGGTTGCCATGATGCCAAGCTTCATCAGCTCTTTAATCACGTCAGCCGCACGTTCTGCCATACGGTTTGATAGTTCCTGCACCGTAATAGCATCAGGAATGATCACTTCACGAACTTGTTTTACCTTTGGCCCTGCATCAGCTAACCGCATACGTGCTTTTTCACGTTCACGCGCACGGCGCACAGATGCCAATGACCGCTGGCGTGTACTGTCACCACCATCAAGTGCTTCCGTAATGGTCATTTTACCGCGGCGACGTTCATCTTCACCAGCGCGGCGGGGCTGCTGCTTGCGCGGCTGATCCGGCACTTCACGGCGGCGATTGACATTACGGTTTGCACCAGGAACAGCATCAGCCCCAAAATTAGGGGTGGCGGATGTATCTTCACGTTGGTGTTGTGCTTCACGCTTTGCCTGCACTTCTGCATGGCGCTTTGTATCTTCAGCGCGGCGTGCTTGTTCTTGATCAGTAATCGCCTGAAGCTCTTCCATCTCACGGCGACGGCGCGCTTCAGCAGGTGTTTCTTGAATTTCTGGTTCAACGGTTTCCACTGGGGCAACTGATGCGTCTTCTTTAGAAACAGGTGCTGCTGGTGATAGAGGTGCATCAGTTTTTTTCTTAAGCCCTTCCTGAAGTGCGCGGTTACGTGCAGCGCGTTCTCCTTCAGTCAGGTTATCAGCTGACTTATCAGTAACCTCAACTTGTGGCGTTGGCTCTTGAACCTCTTCTTGAGGCTTGCGGGCCTGTGCCGCACGACCACCAGGTTGGCGTTTGCGCACCACTTCAACTTGGATAGGGCGTGATGATGCACGTCCGGATGGGGCACGTGGTGCAGCAGGAGCACCCTGATCCGCAGAAACGCCGCCACCTAAGGTCAGCTTTCCAGCGCCGAGGCTTAGCGTTTTCTTTTTATCGCCTTTTTCCATCTTAGACCCTCTCAGTCTTTACACCCGATGCCAATGCATCAATTGGTTACTTTTTACTTAAAGCAAAAAGCTATGTTTGGTTTACAATGCCGAGGCATCATATGGCAAGCCTAACCCGCCGTATTCCTTCATTCAGATGTAGCTTCATCTGATTTTTTTGTTCGTTTATGCCGATATGTTGCCAGTCGACGTAACTCTTGTGACAGTTTTTCGCTTTGTAACATCGCGCCATAAGCTGAGCTTGACAAAATAGCCGCGAAAGCGATGGCCTGACGTCCAAATGGCACACCCAATTCGTGACTTCCAAGTGATGAAACAACCCAATCATGCTCAACATCACCGCGTAATGCCCGTGCTTCACGAACACTTGCGTCATCTGCAATCAACAGGCCGCTTACTTCACCTGTGGATCTAATTTTACCGCCGCCACCTATCGCAAGACCGCTTCGACGCGCAAGTGCAATATGTTCTTGGCAACGTTTAACCAATAAGCTTTCGACAATTTCTGCCATATCATCAGCGACATGTTCTGCCGAAAGGCTTTTTTTTAACTGACCTGATGCAATGGCCTTAGCCAAAACTTCACGATCAGCTTTAACATATGCTCCACGCCCTGAAAGTTTGCCGGCTACATCTGGAAAGATAAATCCATCTTGATCAGCAACAAACCTAATGAGCTGGTGCGGGCCTAGCGCCTCACCAGAAGCAACACAACGTCGTTCTGTAATGTCATCACTATGCTGTGGTTTCACCATCATTACCTTCAGCTTCGACCTCATCCTCAAACCAATGAGCGCGCGCTGCCATAATTACTTCGCCTGCAGCTTCTTCACTGTTCAGCCCTTGTTCACCAAGAAATTCAACCAATTCTTCTGAATCCAGTTCGGCCAAATCATCCAAGGTAAGGATTTTATTTTCAGCAAGCGTAAGGATCATTGCAGGTGTTAAATGTTCAAATGACTTGAGATCATCAGCAACATTCATCTTTGCCAATTCTTCATTAATGCGAACTGTTTCACGTTCAATAAAATCGACCGCACGACGTGAAAGTTCTGTTGCAATATCTTCATCAAACCCTTGAATGGTCATCAGTTCTTCAATAGGTGTTTCCGCAACATCCTCAACCATTACAAAACCTTCAGCTATCAGCAGGTGTGCAATAACGTCATCAATATCCAAACTTTCCATGAAACGTGATGAACGCAGGCGTGTTTCTTCCTGACGGCGTTCTGATTCCTGTGCTTCTGTAAGAATATCAATATACCAGCCTGTCAATTGTGACGCGAGGCGGACATTCTGCCCTCGGCGACCAATGGCAAGGCTTAACTGGTCATCAGGAACAACAACTTCCATGCGGCCTGCTTCTTCATCCATCACAACCTTAGAAACAACAGCAGGTGCAAGCGCATTAACAGCAAACGTCACCGTATCATCAGACCATGGAATGATCTCGATCTTTTCACCTTGTAATTCATTAACAACTGCTTGCACACGGCTACCGCGCATACCAACACAAGCGCCAACAGGGTCGATGCTTGGGTCATTAGAAAATACTGCGATTTTGGCGCGACTGCCTGCCTCACGAACCACATTCTTAATCTCAATGATGCCGTCATAAATTTCAGGCACTTCTTGGGTGAAAAGTTGTGCCATGAACTGATTTTCTGCGCGTGATAGAAAAATCTGCGGACCACGTACTTCTTCGCGTACTTCTTTGATATAGGCACGCACACGGTCACCTTGACGCAGTAATTCGCGCGGAATCATTTCATCACGGCGGATCACACCTTCAGCACGGCCAAGGTCAACAGAGATAGAATAGCCTTCCGCACGCTTGATTGTACCAACGACAATTTCACCAACACGATCCTTATATTCTTCAAACTGGCGCGCACGTTCAGCATCACGAACACGTTGTGAGATCACCTGTTTTGCCGTCTGTGCGGCGATCCGGCCAAATTCCATTGGCGGTAGTTTTTCACGAATGAAATCACCAAGGTTGAGCGCTGGATCAACTTTCTGTGCGTCAGCCAGCGTCATTTGCATGGCTTCTTCTTCAACTTCTTCAACAACCTCAATCACACGTTCAAGCGTGATAGCACCAGAGCGGCGGTCAATATTTGCGCGGATATCACGATCTTGCCCATAACGTGATCGGCCAGCCTTTTGAATGGCCTGTTCCATTGCAATAATGACCTCTTCACGATCAATCGATTTTTCACGGGCTACAATATCCGCAACCTGTATCAGCTCTGCACCGGGAACTGTTGACGTATCCATGATCTTAACCTTTCTTCCTGCTCTTGAGGGGTTTTAGGAACCATTCGGAGGGATCGAGTTTTGCACTTTCAATCATCTCATAAGGGATAGTGACCGCACCATGTGACGTATCCATCAGAATATCCTGATCTTCATTCACACCGCGTAACCGGCCATTAAAACGACGACGGCCATCAATAAGTTTTTTCACTGAAACTTTTGCAAGCTCGCCATTAAATCTAATGTAATCTTCTGCGCGTGTAAGCGGACGTGACAGCCCAGGTGATGACACCTCAAGTTGATAAGCGCTGCTAATAGGGTCTTCGACATCCATCGCTGCAGAAACTGCACGTGAGATGTTAGCACAATGTTCAACGGTCATTTCCGTATGTTCATCAAATGGCTCTGCCATTACTTGCAAAACGCCATTAGCAAAACTGACGCGCACAAGACGAAATTCCATCGGCTCAAGCACTGGTTCAATAATACTGACAATTTTTTCTTCAAGCAGCATATAAGGCTCTATCCTATAGTTAACACGCAAATACTATGTTCATGTTCATTGCAATATTTGAAAGTATGGCAATAAAAAAGGCGGGCTTTTGGCCCACCGTCTAAAGACAGTATTTATGTTGGCTTTGTATATAGCGTCTTTTCTAAAAAAGAGCAACACACATCATGATTTATCCATGCATCATTAGGATGAGCGCGTGAATTGAAACCAAGATGATCGACGTCCTTCACGGTCTGCTTTTGCCATATATCGTGTCCCTGGCCATCCCTTGGGCGGGGTCTGCCAATCTGCGGCGCATGTCGCTTGCCAAGTAAAATCACTACGCCGCATCATCTGGCTTAACATCCATGTCTTCGCGGTTGGCTCATCACTTGCCAATAATAAGGTGCCGCCAGGGCGAATGAGACGGTGCAATTCATTTAACATACTTTGTTGAATAATGCGGCGATCACGATGACGGAATTTTGGCCAAGGGTCCGGAAACAACACAAAAGCGCCGTCAAGACGTTCTGACATAAAGCTGGGCAATAATAACCGAACATCTTCAGGCCAAATACGTGTGTTTTCTGATCTGTTCTCAATCAAATGACGGCAAAGACTTGCTACACCATTCATAAATGGTTCAGCCCCAATATACCCGGCAGTTGGATGTTCTGCCGCCCGCGCGGCTAAATGCTCACCACCACCAAAGCCAATTTCAAGGTATATATCAGTTGGGTCATGTGTGAATAACGATGTTGGATCGATATCACCATTGCCGGTTGGTAGGTCTTGATCAAGACCAAATCGCGCAATACCTTGTTCAAGATATTCCACCTGACGCGGGCGCAAACGCCGACCATGACGCCTGCCATAAAACATCAGGCGACCTTCATGGTCACGTTGTAATGATTGATCAGATTGGTTCATAAGAACACCAACCTATAAACCTAATATAGTCAGCTTAAACAGCTTTCTTAAATGCATCCACCAAATCAAGCGCTTCCCAAGAGAATGTCCCAGGACCAGCTTCACCAGCCATACGGCCAAAATGACCATAAGCAGCACTTGATGCATAAATAGGCGCGCTAAGTTTTAAGGTTTCACGAATACCGCGCGGCGTTAAATCCATCACGGTCGGAATGATCTCAGCAAGGCGTGTGTCTTCAACAACTCCAGTCCCTGCCGTATCAACATAAATTGACAATGGGTATGATACGCCAATGGCATAAGACAACTGAATAGTGCAATTTTCTGCAAGGCCTGCCGCCACAATATTCTTGGCAACATACCGTGCCGCATATGCTGCAGAACGGTCAACTTTTGTTGGATCCTTTCCACTAAAAGCACCGCCACCATGTGGAGCCGCCCCACCATATGTATCAACAATGATTTTGCGGCCCGTTAAGCCAGCATCGCCATCAGGACCACCAATTTCAAACTTACCTGTTGGATTGACATAGAATTTATCTTCATCACACATCCAACCTGCTGGCAGAACATTCATCACATGTTCACGCACAAGATCACGAATATCATCTTGGCTAGCGTCAGCATGATGCTGTGTTGACACAACAACGCTTTCAGCACGAACAGGTTTACCGTTTTCATAAACACAGGTGATTTGCGACTTACTGTCTGGCCCCAGCAAATCCGTAGCGCCTGAATGACGGGCATCTGCCATAGATTTCAAAATTTGATGTGAATAATGAATTGGTGCTGGCATTAAAACTTCTGTTTCAAGGCAGGCATATCCAAACATAATGCCCTGATCCCCAGCGCCTTCTTCTTTATCTTCACCGCTATCAACACCCATGGCGATATCTACAGACTGTTCATGCAAATGGTTTGATACCGTCATGTTCTGCCAGTGGTAACCATCTTGCTCATAACCAATTGCTTTAACCGCAGCACGGGCAGTTTCAATAATCTCTTCATCAGTCACTGGTTCAGGGCATCTGATTTCACCAGCTAAAACGGTACGATTTGTTGTCGTCAGCGTTTCACATGCAACACGACTTTCGCCATATTTTCCCAGAAGAAGATCAACGACTTCATCAGAAATTCGGTCACAGACTTTGTCTGGATGGCCTTCAGATACAGATTCACTGGTGAACAAATAGGTCATAAAAAATAGGTCCTTCTTAATAGTGCCTTGAGATTACTCTCTGTGGTATATTTTCGTCAAGCGTAGACCATAAGTTATAACGCTAAATATAAGCAGCAATAATAGATAAACCACATCACCATATTGGCGATATATTGTGGGATGTGACAGCCCAATCACCTCATCAAATTGTCCTGATTTATCATAATCAATCGATGTAATAACATGCCCGTGACGATCAATCATGGCAGATATACCTGTATTTGCACTTCGTATCATTGGCATGCCTAGCTCAGCTGAACGCATTTGTGCCATGGCTAAATGTTGGCGTGGGCCAATGGTATTACCAAACCAAGCATCATTGGTAAGCACAACAATAATATCAGCATCCTCATCAAGAGAAGATGACCGTACCGCTGTAGGAAAAATGACTTCATAACAAATTAGCATCAATGCTGAGATTAACTGGCCATCTGTATTGTTGAAGGTTAATGCACGCAACCCTTTGCCGGGACTAAAATCAATTGGACCTGCAATAACATCGACAAATGGGATAATTGATCGTAATGGTGCAAATTCACCAAATGGCACCAAATGTTGTTTACTGATGCTGCCATTCATATTGCCATCAGGGCCAAAAATCATTGCTGAATTATAAAGCTGAAATGGATCTTCCTGAGCTGATAAAATCCCTGTAATGATAGACGAATGTCCTTGTGTCGCCGCTTGTGCGAAGGCCCCGGCAACACCGCGTTCACGTTCATAAATTCCTGCAAATGCTGTTTCAGGCCAGATAATTAGATCAGGGATATGTTGGCGCTGGGTTTCGGCACGTGACGCCGCAACAATGGCAGCAAGATGCTGACGCCTCTTTTCAAAATCCCATTTATCTTTTTGTTTAATATTGGGCTGTATAACACGCACTGTTAGTCCGGTCGCATTATGTTCATATGGGATTGGTGGTAATTGACCCAAACCAATAATGGGTAAAATAATCGCACCAGATAACATTATACCAATTCGGCCAGCCATCATGGCCATTGCCGGCATTGTTGCAAACAGCAATACCAGCAACCCTGCACCCCAATAGCCCGTAACAGATGACGTTGCTAAACCGATATCATTCGCTGCCAATACTAACCCCGGGGCATTCCAAGGAAACCCTGTGAGGATAAAACCGCGGATATATTCCATGATAGAAATTGAAATAATGAGCAGCGTGACATGCTGTGCTGATTTCAAATTTTGCCAAACGGCAATCCGATGAGCAATTGCAAATGCCGCAGCCCAGAACAGCCCCAAAAATAAGGGCAATCCTATCAAGCTGAATGGGATGAGTAATATATGTGCACCGCCTGATGTGATGAGCGCATTACTGATCCAAGATAAAGAATATAAAAACCACCCTGTGCCTGTCGCCCAACCCAGCAACACCGCCGTTTTGGACGGGCATGCATCACGCGCAAGATTAACGGCCCCGATCACTGGCAAGCTAAATGCAAACAACCCGATCCACAAGCCAACGGGCGGTAGTGCAAGACTGGCGACAACCCCAGCAAGTAAGCTGAAAAAGTAAAATTTAGGTCGTAAAAACTTAGCTGACTTGGTCAAGACTGTGCACCGCGTGCTGACCAGATTTCATCTTATGCAAGCCACAAATCTTTAATAAATTTACCTGGCGTGGGTTACTATCCAAGACCTCAAATTCAAGGCCATCTGCGTGGCGAACAATTTCACCACGTCCAGGCACACGTCCCGCAAGAGATATTACTAACCCGCCAAGTGTTTCTATCTCATCCCGGTCTTCATCTGTAAGTAGGGGACCCGTCAGGCTTTCGAGAAGGGTGACTTCTAATCGCGCTTCCGCTGTTGCCGTACCATCTTCATGCAGGTCAAATATTGGGGCAATATCATCATCATGTTCGTCGTTAATTTCACCAACGATTTCTTCCACTAAATCTTCAATCGTTATCAAACCATCAGTGCCGCCATATTCATCAACAACAAGCGCAAGGTGAAGACGCTTTAGGCGCATTTCTTGCAATAAATCCATTGTCCGCATGGTAGGTGAAATATAAATCGGCTGGCGCAGCATTGACATTAAGTCAATATCACCCTGATCTTTCAAACAGCGCGCCACATCTTTAATATGAAGAATACCAACAACATCGTCTAGGCTGCCATTCGTTACCGGAACGCGTGAGTGGTTCGCATGCACAATCCCACTAACAATCGCTTCAATACCATCATTGATATCGACAGATATAATATCAGCCCGCGGCACCATAACATCTGTTGCGGTGATATCTTGCAACCCCATGATATTCCTAATCAAGGTTGTTTCGTGGTTATCAAAATCTACCGTTTCCTCAATTAATTCAGAAATTTTGTCACGGGCTGCAGGTGCGTTATAACCAGGCATTAAGGCTTTAAGCATATCAGTTATACGTTGCTTAATGTTCATAATGGCGCTCCCTCAACATCAGCAAGAGGTAAAGCATAAGGGTTATCAACGCCATGCTTAGCCAAAATATCAATTTCTATACCTTCCATCACCTCAGCTTCTTCAGGATCAAGATGATCATGGCCACAAAGATGCAATGTGCCGTGAACCATCAAATGTAATACATGATCGATAATGCTAATGCCCATTTCTTCAGCTTGGCGCGACACCACGCCATACGCAAGCGCAATATCGCCTAAGCATTCATCATCATCATCAGGAAAGGACAACACATCTGTTGGTCCATCTTTATCACGGTGGGTTTTGTTTAAATCGGCGATGGTTTCATCATCGCTCAGCAAAACGGCAATTGATATCGCGTCATAACCTTCATGCGTGACAGTATCAACAAGCATGGCAGTACATTTTTCTTTGGATATATCGGTAAACACATGTTGCCAGCTATCATCTTGAACAGCAATATCAACAACAAGGCCTGAAGGGTCTGTAAGGGTAAAACCCAAACTGTCAGGGTCTTCAGCAACGTCTTCGTTACGCACAGATTGATGGTCCATTATTGGTTAGACTCTTTATTTATGTTTCGTTTCATTTAAGAATGTTGATCTCGTTTATCATATGCCGTCAAGATGCGGGCCACTACTGGATGGCGCACCACATCACTGCCTTTTAACCGAATAATACCTATACCTTTAACATCATCAAGTATTGAAACTGCATCCTGAAGTCCAGAATCCTGTCCTTTTGGTAAATCCACCTGACTTAAATCACCCGTGATGACCATACGTGAATCATCGCCAAGCCGGGTGAGCACCATTTTCATTTGCACAGGTGTTGTGTTTTGAGCTTCATCAATAATGACATATGATTGTGCTAATGTTCGGCCACGCATAAATGCAAGCGGCGCGATTTCGATTTGCCCAGACGCCAACATACGGTCTACCATTTCAGGTGGCATCACATCATACAGCGAATCATATAAAGGTCTTAAATAAGGATCTACCTTTTCTTTCATATCACCGGGCAAAAAGCCTAATCGTTCACCTGCTTCTACGGCAGGACGTGATAATACGATCCGTTCGACTTTTTTTGCTTTAAGTGCGGCAACCGCTTGTGCCACAGCAAGGTAGGTTTTACCTGTTCCTGCTGGCCCGATGCCGAAAACAACATCATGTTTGGCTAAAGCACCTAGGTATTCTTGTTGGCCTGCTGATTTTGGCGTTACGGTTTTACGCCACGTCACAAGTCCACCTTCACTTTTTGCAAAAGCTTTCATGCCATCATTATTGGCAGCAGCTGCAAATCTAAGGGCATCTTTTACCATGGTTGATGAGATATCCTTTTCTGAAGACGTGTCATTAGCAATACGTTGATACAGCGCTTCGATGGTGGAACGCGCCGTATTACATTCGTTTTCACTACCGGTGATTTGGATAATATTACCAAAGCTATCAAGAGAAACATTGAGCGCCTGCTCAATCACTACAAGATTGCTGTTATGAGATCCGTAAAGATAGGGCAGGATTTGGTTGTCCTGAAACTCAAGCTTTATACTATGGTTTTGGCCTTTTTTGTGCCGTGCTTGTGTCAAATCTTATGCCCATTCCTTAATAAAGGTATCATTATAATAATGATATATGACAAGTTTATGATGCGTCCAGTAAAGGTTCTGCAGAAAGGCTATTTTGATGCGCTTCTGTAATCTTTAATGACACTATATCACCAATTTGACCACAACTGGACGGGAAATGCACAGCCTGCATCCATGGGCTGCGTCCTGCCATTTGATCTTCTCTATTTGCTGGACGTTCAATCAAGATATCCATGACGTCACCAACTTTTGCTTTATTGAAGGCAAATTGCTGCGCTGAAATCAATTGCTGAAGGCCTGCAAGACGGTCCGACTTCACGTCCTCTGGCACCTGATCCTCGCTTAAAGATGCAGGTGTGCCCGGGCGCGGTGAATATTTAAACGAATATGCAGATGCATAATTAACATCATTTATCAGCTTAAGCGTATCAGCAAAATCACGGTCTGTCTCACTTGGGAAACCGACAATAAAATCACCACTTAACGCCATATCAGGGCGAGCGTCACGCAAACGATCAATAATACGCATATAATCATCACGGGTATGATGACGGTTCATGGCATCAAGAATGCGGTCTGATCCTGCCTGAACTGGCAAATGAAGATATGGCATTAATTGCGGTATTTCAGCATGCGCTAAATAAAGGTCATTATTCATATCGCGTGGATGTGATGTTGTGTATCTAATGCGCTTTAATCCATCAACTTCAGCCAGCGCATAAAGAAGACGTGCAAAATTCCACTCACTTCCATCAGGACCTTCTGCACACCATGCATTGACATTCTGCCCAAGCAAGGTCAGTTCCACCGTACCACTGGCAATAAGACGGCGCGCTTCTTCTAGCACACTTGCCGCAGGCCTTGAAAATTCTGCGCCGCGGGTATAAGGCACCACACAAAATGTGCAGAACTTATCGCAACCTTCTTGAATAGAGAGAAATGCAGCAGGACCACGGGGGGCATGTTCTTCTGGTAAGAAGTCAAATTTATCTTCCACCGGAAAATCTGTATCGATCACTGCATTACGTGATGCTGGATCAATATCAGTAATCAATTCTGGAAGACGATGATATGCTTGCGGTCCAACCACAACATCTACCCATGGGGCGCGGCGGCTAATCTCAGCACCTTCGGCCTGCGCAACACATCCAGCAACAGCAATTTTTACATTGCGGCCTTCATCTTTTTGCGCTTCTTTCCAACGGCGAAGACGTCCTAATTCTGAAAATACTTTTTCAGACGCTTTTTCACGAATGTGACATGTATTGATAATGACCATATCAGCAGCGGTGGCATCTTCA
>CBFIAO010000029.1:0-20697 GCA_965660595.1 Puniceispirillales bacterium (SeqCode)
CTGTGGCTAAGAAATCTGTGGCTAAGAAATCTGTGGCTAAGAAATCTGTGGCTAAGAAATCTGTGGCTAAGAAATCTATGGCTAAGAAAGTATGGTTCCGAAATGGTGGATTTTAATCTAATAGCAATTCGGTATGCACCATTGGGTGCTTGACACTATTTGTAGCTGATTTGACAGCCTTTTTTACCGAGCAACTAAGAGAGTATCCCTTGGATAAATGATAAGCCAAGGTTGCAATCAAAACATCTCCGGCTCCTACCACATCTTTTAAAACGATTTTTTCTGCGGGTAAAAAACTTAGGTTTTGGTTTTCGTCAATAAATATAACTCCATTTGCACCAAGGGTAACAATGAAATTCTTAAAAGAAAATCTTTGAGACAAGTCTATTAATTGATTCTGAAGTTGTTTGTTTTTTGGATCAACAAAAGTTAAATAATCCTGAAGGCCATAAAACTTACATATCGCTTTATACTCATTCGAATTTACTTTAAAAATGGTTGCACCATAATAGGTAGACAGGTCGCTGTTTTTCCCGTCTACTAGCACAGGAATTGACGCTTCTTTAGCGTCACCAATTATTTTTTTGAAAATTTTATTCGTGCCTTTATTGTAATCGCTAAGTATGATTATATTACTCCATCTAACTATATCCTTGATGTTATTTGGAAGAACTGGGTTTTTATGTTCGTCTAAAGACTCGAAATCAACCCTTAGAAGATGCTCATCTCCATTGAGCAACCGTGTTTTGGTTATTGTTGAACCTTCACCGGAATTCACCTTAATTATATCAAGGTTTTCGCTCTTAAGTGTCATAATTCCTTGACCAGCAGCATCGTTATAATTCAACTGACAAAGCAACTTTACATTGCAACCCGCTAGTGCCAAGCATTGAGCAGTGTTACCAGCTCCTCCGATGAAGAGTTCTTTGCTGTGTATGTTCAAAATATTACACTGTGCTTCTGGTGACCCTCGATCTATGTTACCAGAAATAAACTCGTCGAGCATTACGTCACCGACTATTAAACAATTTAACGTCATTTTCTCTTAAAAATCGCGCTCAAGATATTAGGTTCAGATTGGTCCGGGTTTTTCCGAATTGCGTCCTCAAAATTTGATAGACTGATCAAATTAAACCCAATGTAATTGAAAAAATTTGTAAGTGTCTTTTCATCAAAGTGCCACAAATGTTCGCCTGGTCGTCTATGTTTCCAACACAAAAAATCCCTGGAATCTGGTTCCATCCAAAAATTCGGTACGCTAATAAACACATAATCAGTTTTCAAATTGCTTATTTCGTAAATATCTTCAAAGTGTTCCAAGCTGTCAAAAAAACAGACAACTTGAAATTTTTCATCGTAGATCGTTTTGACCTGTCTGATAGGGTCGATAGGATAAGAAGGCGGCACATCAAAGCCAGCAACATCACCAACAATAGAAGTGGCAGTTTTTAAGAAATCACCGTTTCCGTATCCCACATCTAATAGCTTAGTGGGAGTAAACCCAATTGTTCCCAACAAAAATCCTAGGCGAAGATTAGCCATTCGCGGCCCTAACTCTCCATATGAATTGTATCTATCTTCAACATATGAATTATCGTATATTGTGCAAGGAGGATCGACTTGGAAAAGCACTTTGTTTTTATCGTATTCGTATTTGCTACTACCAACTGTAAACATAGATTAGCCACTTCACTAAATTTCACTGAAATTGATGTTATTATCAATAACTACGAAATTTTTAACTCTATTTAGTTGTATTTTAAGATTAAATCAAGGATTATTTGATGCAAAACTTAATTTCTTGGGAGAATAATTTGGTAATTACGATATTTAGAATTTCATTGATAAGAGCATTGATATATTTCAAAAATAAATTTTCGCGCTCAACATTTGGACAGCTTTGGAATGTGTTATCTAATGCAATTGTTATAAGTGCAGTATCGTTTGTATGGTCAAAGGTTTGGAATTTTGAATTTGAGAAGTTTTTCCTATACTACTCAGTGTGTTTCTTGGTTTTTATTTTTTTAACAAATAGTATTAATGAAAGTGTAGACTCAATAAAAAGTGATTTAGCTTTATATCGATTTAAGGCTTTTCCTTTGATATTGAGTTCTTTCTCGGTGTTAATCAGGAATATTGTTTTATTCCTGTTTAACAGCGTTATTATACTCGTATTGACAACAATTTTTGAAATATCTCTGTTGATTAATTTCATCCAATTCTTGTTATCGGTTTTACTGAGTGCGGTATTTATTTTTCCTATTTGCGTAATGGTTTCACTTATTAGTTTTCGTTTTAGAGACGTAGGAATTTTAATCCAGAGCCTTCTAAGTATATCAATTCTTGTCAGTCCTGTGCTATGGCGAGTCGAACAATTGCCTCCAGAAGCTTTGTATTTTCTACAGCTTTCTCCTTTCTTAATTGCGATTGAATTTTCAAGGTTAACTCTCGAAGGCAAACTTTATTTATTTGATTTTTGGTATATAGGGATTTTTCAATTTATTGGTAATTCCATATTGGCGTTTTTTTTACTGAAAAGGCTTAGCTATTCAATTCGGGTAAGGATATGAGTGCGCCAGTTATCAAATTATTGGATTGTTCGTTCAAGTATCCCGATCTCAGTTTTGGGTCAGATTCGATTCGGTTTCAATTTTTAAACCAACTTTTTAAAAAGCAACCTGCTCCCATAAAATCTTATGAACTGAAAGAAATTGCTCTTGATGTGTATTCTGGAGAAAAAATAGGTATCATCGGTCACAATGGAGCCGGTAAAACAACGCTGCTAAAACTGATGGGAGGAGTGCTACCTGCCACAAGCGGAAGTATTATGATTAACGGTACAGTTACCAATTTAATCGACCCGGCGTTCGGTTTAGATTTGGAGCAAACTGGGGCTGAAAACATCAGAAACTGCCTAATATATAGAGGGTTTTCTTTCAAAGAGGCAAAGGAGAGTTTGGAAAAAATCGTGAATGACACAAAATTAGGCGATAAAATATATTCACCTGTATACAGCTACAGCGCTGGTATGATGCTGCGGCTATCATTTTGTATTGCAATTTACGCTCCTGAAGATATTTTGATTATGGATGAAGTCATTGGAGGAGGAGACCGGTTTTTTCAAGAGTATGCCCAAGCCAAGATAGACAAGCTTTTCGCATCTGGCAGAGTTGTAATATTAAGCTCTCATAATCTCGATCTAATCGAAAAATACTGTGATAAAGCTGTGCTAATGGAGAGAGGGGAAATAATCGGATACGGCTCTGTTAGTAAGATGATTCAGATTTATAAACATATTCCTGAATATGAAAATTTAAATTGAGGTAACCTTAATCAGAGTTTGATTTGTGATAGTATAAAATAGCCTAGTAAAAAGCTTATCACACTAATTTTACCAAGCCATTACACACTTTTTAACACACCTAACTTATGTGCTTATAAATGATTGAAATTAAATAAGAAAAGATGAAACAGTTTTATCATAATCCGCGTGACGGGGGTTCAAATCCCTCCTCCGCCACCATTTTTTTCCTATTTGTTTTTGTTTTCTCAACCATGGCTATTGCCCTCATGCAATCTCAACATCAGTAGGGCAATCAAATATTTTCGCCGCGGATCGCCGCGCATACAGCATCAGTAACTACCTGCGTGGTTGCGGTGCCCCCAACATCGGGCGTCATGACCCCATCAGCACATACCTTTTCAACAGCGCGCATTAACCTCTTGGCAGCGTTATCTTCACCGAGATGCTCAAGCATCTGCGCCGCCGTCCAGAACGTCGCAACAGGATTAGCTATACCTTTGCCAGTAATGTCAAAGGCAGACCCATGAATAGGCTCAAACATTGATGGAAAACGCCGCTCAGGATCGATATTTGCCGTCGGCGCTACCCCAAGCGAGCCAGCCAATGCACCAGCCAAGTCTGATAGCACATCAGCATGAAGGTTGGTTGCCACAATCGTATCAAGGCTTTTCGGATTTTTTACCATACGCACGGTCATCGCATCGACGAGCATTTTATCCCAAGTCACATCAGGGAAATCGGCTGACACTTCATTGGCAATTTCGTCCCACATCACCATGCCGTGACGCTGGGCGTTAGATTTAGTCACCACGGTGAGTAGTTTGCGCGGGCGTGACTGTGCAAGCTTAAAGGCGTAACGCATGATGCGTGTCACGCCAACACGGGTAAAAACGGCCACTTCAGTGCCGACTTCTTCTGGTAGGCCTCTATGCGCGCGGCCACCCATGCCAGAATATTCGCCTTCTGAATTTTCGCGGACGATCACCCAATCGAGATCACCTGGCGCAACATCAGCCAACGGTGCTTGAATGCCCGGCAAAATGCGTGTTGGCCGGACATTGGCGTATTGATCGAAGCCCTGACAAATTGGCAATCGCAATCCCCAGAGCGTTAGGTGGTCAGGTACATCTGGCGCGCCAACAGCCCCAAAGAAAATGGCATCAAACGCCTTGAGGGTATCAGTCCCATCCTCAGGCATTAATGCCCCTGTTTGCTTATAGCGCTCAGACCCCCAGTCAAATTGGGTAAAATCTAGCTCAAAGCCTCCATCTCGGTTGGCGAGCGCTTCTAAGGCTTGCACCCCCGCGGCAATAACTTCTGGTCCAATACCATCTGCAGGTATCGCGGCAATCTTATAGGTTTTCATATCGTTACTCTTGCAACATCAATCAGGTAATTCACACATCAAATCATATTTAAATTAGTGCCTGAAGCGGCTGGAAGCTAGCCCAAAAATGTTAAAGGGGTGACATGATCATACCAATCGCTCAGCACATAGACCTTTTCATGAAATGATCAGCTCGTTATAAAAGGCAGTATGGGACACTTTACAAATATGTTGCGAAACCTGTTCTCTTTCCGACTTGAAGAAAAACGTCACTCTTACGCGGTAGCAATCGCATTGATGATGGTGATGGTCGCTGTGTTGATGGTTACACCTAGACTCTTCAATGTGTTGGAAAATGATTCATCCGGGTACATCAATTTTGATGCCGTTCGATCAGCCACATATCCCTTGATCTTGCGTGGGTTTGATCTTCTTGGATGGAGCCACCAGGAGGTAATTGCCTTTCAATGCAGTGTGTTTGTGCTCAGTTATGGTTTAGGCTTCAGCATGTTACTTAGGGCTGGCCTGCCATTGATAATTGTGTTGGGTACAGCCCTCGGCGTGACCTTTAACATTTACTTCAATGCCTTTCATTTTAGTATCCTGACGGAAAGTTTAAGTTTCTCAATAGTCATAATCTTGATAGGGCTTTTTGCGCTTGTGTTGAAACAGGCAACCGTGGTGCGCACTGGTGCCATCTTCTTGCTGTTGGGGGTGTTGTTCACGCTTAAATCTGCGGCCTTACCCCTCATCATTGGGGCGATCATCAGCATAGGTGCATTATGTGTGCAGAAAAAACAACCTCAACCAATAAGAACCATGTTCATTGGTTTCGTCTTACTGTTGATGCCAATCGGTGCCGAAAATCTTGTTTATAATTTTTATCACAAGGAGCGCGTTAGTGTGTTGCCTATCCATTTTTATGGAAAATCAGCAATCATCACGGCGTTATCTGCGGATACCGTACCGCCATTAGTTGTTGAGGCGGGGCTGGAAGATGCATGGTTAGGCTACAGCCAAGATGTTAACCGCTACCTTAACAGCATTGAGGATGAAGAAGCCCTTTGCCTGCAACTTGAACGTGTTGGGGATTATGAAGATTATGCGTATTGGCATCTGGGGTATGAAACGTTTTTTCAACAAGGTCGGACATCGCATCAAATTTTTTATAATGTGCTCAGCAATAATCCACTTGGGCTAATCCAACTTGTGGCGATACACCGTGCGAACTTTCTTTGCGTATCGACGCCCATCACAAATGCTAAAATAGAGTCAGAAAAACCACTCTTGGCTGCATCAGCGTTTGGTCCTGAAGCTCGCTACAGGATCATCTATACTGTCTTTTTGGTTTTTGGTTTCGCCCATATCACTGCGGTCATTTTTTATCTTGTTCGGGTGGGATCACTGTTGATTGGCCGCGGTGGCCGGCTCAGTAATGAAGACTTTATGGCCGCAAATTTAGTGCTTTGGGCTGAAGGATATTTATGGTTTGTGGCGCTGTTTTCCATCACTAACCCGCGCTACCTCATGCTGGTTTTCCCTATCATGTTGCTTGCGGTCGGGTTATTTGTGCAGCAGCGTGTTATCCAGTTCGTTAAAACTCGTGATAGCAGCGTCTAGCGGGATGATTCCAGCTTGGGTCATTAATCTTTTGAGGCTTCGGGTCGGAGCAACCGCAACAGCTAAACCAGCATCTTGAAAGCTAGGAAGATCAGCAGTGCTATCAGAAAAAAATGCAAGATGCTGCCAATCAATCTTATGGTGCTTACACCATAGCGTCAGTTGATGTTTCTTTTCGTTGCCATAACAGTTTTCGCCAAGGATATGGCCTGTCCATGTGCCTGATTCATCTTGTTCCATGCGTGTTGAAATAACATGATCAATGCCAAAATGATGTGTGATAGCGTCCACATAGATTTGCGGGCTGGCTGTTGCCAACACCGTGGTTATGCGGTGTTGTCGGCATTGATCAATAATCGTTAATAGGTCCTGCTCCCAAGTCAGATGATGGATCATCTTGATGGCATCTGCACAGGCTTGCTCTTTGGAAATATTTTTACAAATCAGCCTAAGGGTCTTTTTTTTGAGCCAGTTATTGGTTTTAACGTTCAATCCATAGGTCAGAAACATCCACCACATTATGGGAAACAACCTGATCCAATAACGTGGATGCCCAAACACTTTCATGAAAAGGTATATTTTAAAACTGTCTTGGCGGCACAATGTTCCATCAAGATCAAAGACAGCTGCGTTGAGATTAATGTTCCGTTCCACGGCAGTATCCTTCGAAAGCAGCGATCAGCATGTCACTATCATTGTCTTCAGGATGCCAGCCAAGGGTGCTCTTGGCTTTATGCGTTGATAGCACAATGTGTTGATCAGCAATCCTGAACTGTTCTTGATCCATTGGTGCGACTTTAACAAGATTGAGTAGTTCTAACGTTGATTTGACCGCAAAAGCTGGAATGGGAAGTAATCGTGAAGTGGAGCCCGCATGGTCAATCAGGTTGCTCAGCAGGTCTTTGACACAAGGTGAGTTATCAGATGAAAGATTGAAAATACCTGAAGGGCATCCTTGCGCTGCGGCAAGCACAGAGGCGCGCGCACAATCGGAAACGCTGACAAATTGGAACACATTTTTGCCGCTGCCAATCATGGGCACGGGGTACCCTGATCTGACAAGATTGAAAAGTTTTTCTAGTATCCCCAACCGGCCTGGCCCGATGATCAATCGTGGCCGAAAGATCGTGGCTTTCAACCCATTTTCCGCGGCAGCCTTGGCAATCAATTCTTCAGCGATTACCTTTGCACGGCCATAGGGGCCCAGCGGTCGCGGCATCGCCGTTTCGTTGATGGGCACAGATGACGGCATGCCATAAACCATATCGGTGCTCCAGAAAATTAGATTGTTACAACCAGCAGCATGCATCCAGGCAAGGATATGCTGTGTGCCATGAACAGATGCCTGGGCAAAATGATCAAAGCGGTCAAATCGTGGTGAGTTAGGGATAATCAGTTTGGATGCAAGATGATGAACAATATCATCCGCTTTAAGTTCGATGTTTTCTAACGCATTCCTAGCGGTGATATCACTCATGATGAATGTCACATCATGTGCATTAAAAAAATCTAATGTCGCTGGGTGGGCATGCATGTCGATGACGACCACCGAAGCTGATTTCGTCACCAACTGTTTGACAAGTTCGATGCCTAAAAACCCTGCGCCGCCAACGATAATATGCCGTGGTGATACCAATCTGATTGTCCTATTTTGTGCCACTCATCGCCAAGATAACTGTTCCGGCAAGAATTACCGCGATCCCAATATATCGGGTCATGTTAAACTGCTCACCTAAGAAAACAACGCCCCAGACCGCAACAATGATGTAAGCAAAACTAATAAACGGGAACACAAAACTAACATCAAATCTAGATAGTGACATGATATGCGTTACCATGCTGATGGTCATGGTAAGCAACCCCAACAGAATATAACCGTTGGTGAACGCTCCAAAGATCAGTTTGATAATGTTGGCTGCATCAAAACTTGCTTTACCGACACGTGAAATGCCAACTTTCAACAATACCTGAGATGCAGCATTCAGTAAGACTGTCACAATGATGAAGATGAAATATTTGCTCATTGGGCTAAAATATCACTCCCATCTCAAATCAAGTTTAACTTGATGATCAGCTAGAAAGTTGGCCATTGGAATATCAACTAAGAATAGCATCAACGCTACTAAGCAGGTCAATATCACAAACGCAAAATACGGCTTATTCTGATAAATCTTCTCAGGCTCCATGGCGATAGTATGATCACGTTTATGCGACAAGGCCAAGTACCAAGTAAACACGATCGCAATGAATGGAAAACAGAACAGAAACTCACTACGATATTTGATCAGGAAAATCGACAGCATGAACGTCGAAAGCAGGGCATAAAAGAAGCTTGAAAGCAGTAAAGATAATTCCGTGTAATATTCAAATGATTTCCTATATTTTGCCGCCAGTTCTGGGGCGTCAATATAACGAAATTCTGAATACCGCTTGGCGGCCATTAAGAACGCGCCTCCAAACCAAAAGCATAGCATCAGGCTCATCGGCGGCAGTATGATTGAGGTGACTGCGCTCCAGCCAATGATAAGCCGTATGGGGTTGTTAATGGATTCAGACAGGACATCAAGATAGACAACTTCTTTTGTGCGCATGGGCCGAACATTATACACAACGCCCATCAATAATAGGGCCAACCCACCAAGAAACGCAGTGGGGTAAAGTGGGTAGAGCAGCATCAATCCGGCAACGGCCAACAAAATATATTGAAGCACAATGGCCTTAGCTGAGATATCCTGACCAACTAAAGCCCTAGTTTTTTTTCTGGGGTGGTGGCGATCAAAATCCTTATCGAGAAACTCGTTAATGGTGTAATTCGCGGAGGCGATAAAGCAGGTGCCAATGAACGCCATCAGAAAGGATACTGCTGGCGCTGCGAGGGTCAAATCATCAACAAGAATGCCCAGCAATGCCCCAGGTATCATCATGATATTCTTAGGCCAATGGTCAATTCTTGCGATGCGTATATATTTATTCATGAAAATAGGCGCAAACTTAATCGTAGACTATAAATAGGGCGCTACCCCTGTAACTGAACTTAACATAACCTCTAACTATTAGGTCTTCGAAAAGCAAGAAACTAATCAAAACCCTGCGCAAGTCGGCTTCATATATGCGCAAGGCGCCTTCATATAAACGTCATATAACGGTAATATTATATAAATTTGTGATAATAAAGATAATCAGATAATCAAAGGCATCAGCATGTCAGACCAGCAGAATAATCCATCGCATAGCTCGATCACCAGCCAGCTTGGCTATTTGCTGGATGATGTGTTTCTGGTGCTCACCCCAGACCGCTGTATTAGCTTCGCTAATGATATGGCGGTCCGTCTTTTTGGTGAGCATCTCGAAGGCCGCGATGCTGGTGATCTGTTTAACACCAACATATTTGTGGATGCATTTGAAGAAACAACTCAATTCAACACCGCGGCAGACTTTTTTGCATCTACTAAATCTGATCCAACGCATCAATATCGTATCCGGATGCGTTCACTAGAAGATAACATGATTGGCCTGTTGATGATGGACATGACGGCCGAACATCATCTTGAAAAAGTTAGGCAAGACTTTGTCGCTAATGTCAGTCATGAGCTTCGGTCGCCGCTCACCTCACTGATCGGGTTTATTGAAACCATGGAAACAACTGAACATCTTGATAAAAACGTTCAGGCAAAATTTCTTGGTATCATGAGCGAAGAAGCCCGACGCATGTCACGCTTGATTAATGATTTGCTGTCACTCTCACGTGTTGAGGTAGAAGAACATGTTGTGCCAACAGAAGTTATCTTCATCGATAAGATCGTAACTTCAGTCATTTCATCATTTCAATCAAGAGCCTTGGCACGTGACATGAGTGTTGTGTTTAATAATAAGGTTCAAGCCAGTGACGGACGAGGCCTGCAGGAAGGCATCATCATGTTAGGTGATGCCGATGAAATGATGGAAGTCTTTCATAATCTTATTGATAACGCCCTGAAATACGCATTCCCGGCAACAGATATTAGCGTGGTCATGTCGTATCCTGATGACGTCAATGTTGCGTTTGACGTTATTAACAAAGGGGAGGGGATTGAAGAAATCCACCTCAGCCGCCTTACGGAACGCTTTTACCGCGTGGATAAAAGCCGTTCCCGTAAAATAGGTGGAACGGGGCTTGGCCTTGCCATCGTTAAACATATTGTTGCGCGCCACCGAGGGACGATATCCATAACGAGTGAAACTAGCACATCCGACAAGCTGGGCGTGACCAATTTTCGTGTTGTTTTGCCGCGCCATAAGTTGACTTCATAAAACTGTAATAATTTTTCATATAAACTACTCCCTATATATTATGATAGGGGATGAGATATGCTTGATAATTTAAGGACAGGAATGATGTCAGTAAATGTTCTTATCGCTGACGATGAAGTCAACCAGATACAACTGCTTTCCTTTAACTTGGAACAGGCTGGATTTAACGTCTTAACCGCTAATGACGGCCAAGAGGCGATCGATCAAGCGTTAGAATATCTGCCGGATATTATTATCCTAGATTGGATGATGCCGGAACATTCTGGTATTGAGGTCTGCCGCACCCTACGTGGTTGGGATACAACCAAGCATATTCCGATCATTATGCTTAGCGCTCGTGGTGAAGAAGGTGACCGTACTCTTGGTCTTGATCTTGGCGCTGACGACTATGTCACTAAACCCTTCTCGCCACGTGAGCTTATTGCACGCATTCATGCGGTTCTGCGGCGCGCGCGACCATCTTTAATTGGTGATCTGCTTGAAGTAGGGCCACTTAAAATCTTTCCAGCAAGCCAGATTGTTGAACGTGATGGGCAAGTCATCTCCCTTGGCCCTAAAGAATATAAAATTCTGTCACTACTGATGGAACGCCCAGGCCAAGTGTTCAGCCGCATTCAACTCCTTGATCATGTCTGGGGGCATGGGGTCTATATTGATGACCGCACGGTCGACGTTCATTTATCAAGGTTGCGTAAAGCGCTCAATTATGGGGGTGATGGACAACCGCCCAAGGACGATATCATCCGTACCGTCAGGGGCAGCGGATACGCACTTATCACAGAAATTTAGCGGCATTCAACAAGGCTGTAATATATCTGTAACATTGATCGATTAAGAATCGCAGCAAGCAACATACTTTATGGAGAATGATGATGCGTTTTACCAAATTACTTTCTATTACCGCCGTTACGGTTGCAATGAGCGCTTCTGCTCATGCCCGTGATCAGATTTCAATAGTTGGCTCTTCAACTGTCTATCCTTTTGCTTCGATCGCAGCAGAAAAGTTTGGCCAGTCTAGTGGTTTTAAGACGCCTGTTATCGAATCAACTGGCTCTGGTGGCGGCATGAAGCTTTTTTGTGCTGGTATTGGCCTTGAGCATCCTGACATCACCAACGCGTCACGCGCGATGAAGAGCAAAGAAGCTGACCTTTGTGCATCAAATGGTGTTGAGTTCCAAGAATTTGTTGTTGGTAATGATGGCCTTGCATTTGCAAACGCTAATACAGCAACAAAATTTGACATATCTATCGCTCACATTGCGGCAGCTTTAGCCGCTGAACTTCCTGGTGGTGGTATGGCTGCTATGGCTGATGGCGATGTTGCAGAAAACGCACTTCAGACTTGGGATCAAGTCGACGCATATGTTGCTGCTCGCACAGGCATGTCTGCTGCAGGCCTTCCTAACCAGCCGATTTCAGTTATGATCCCACCACCAACCTCAGGTACACGTGATGCCATGGGTTCACTATTCATGAAAGCTGGCTTTAAGAAGCTAAAAATCGATGGCAATGGCTATAAAAAGCTTCGTGAAGATGGCAAAGCCATTGAGATGGGTGAAAATGATGCGCTGATGGTTGAAAAGCTTGCCGCTGATCCTATGATGCTTGGTATTTTCGGGTTTAGCTTCTTTGATCAAAACCGTGACAAAGTTCAGTCATCAACAATTGATGGTGTTGAGTTGACCTTCGATACAATTTCATCGTATGAATATCCAGGGGCACGTCCTCTATTTTTCTACGTGAAAAAGCAACATATTGAGGTTGTACCAGGGATGCGTGAATTCCTTAAAGAATTCGTTTCGGAGAAGGCAATGGGTGTTGATGGTTATCTCTTCCCAGCTGGTCTTGTTCCACTGTCAGAAGAAGACTTTAATAAGCAAATCAAGGCGCTTAACAGCCTATAGATTTGAACGCAATCAAACGTTACCAGTTAACGCTGGTAACGTTTTTCATGAATTCATGAGAAGATAAATGTCAGCTTCACTTTTCTCCTTTAGCGCTATTTTCTTATGGATAATTCTTTTAGGCGTTTTTGCTTATTTCATTTCCAAAAAGCGTGTTACTGACCTGTCTTTAGCGACCGGTCAAAAGTCACATTCACTGGCCTATTATTATGGACTTTACGCCGCTATTTGGGCGGCGATCCCTGCGATCGTTGTGCTGCTGGCGTGGACGGCGCTCACCAAGCCTGTCCTAGACCATGTTGTAGTCCAACAACTCAGCGCTGCTTATCCTAAGCTTCCAGAATCATTTTTTCCGCTTAAAGCCGCTCAAATTAAGAACATTGCAAACGGCCTGATCCAGCCCAATGATGAGGTGATGGCTGGCCTCGCTACCGAATACGGTCAAGCAGTTGCAATGATGAATAAACTGCGTTTTGCAGCCATCTTTTTGCTTGCAACGGTTGGTCTTGGTATTGCATTCCGCCGTATTAAGCCGCAGATGAAATCACGCATAATTTTCGAAACATTTTTAAAGCGTACATTTTTCCTTGCTGCGGTGATCGCTATTCTCACCACTATTGGGATTGTGGCATCACTTTCCTTTGAAGCTATCCGCTTCTTCTCATCATATTCATTTATTGATTTCTTCTTTGGTACGCATTGGGCACCTAACGTTGCATTGCGCGGGGGTGAAGCCGCAGCGGATGAAGATGTGGGCGGAGCATCAGGCTCTTTTGGCATGGTGCCGGTAATGGTTGGAACGCTGCTTGTTGCTGTGATCGCGATGATGGTTGCCGTGCCAGTTGGCCTTTTTGCTGCTATTTATATGGCAGAGTTTGCTTCAAAACGTGTGCGCGATATTATAAAGCCAACATTAGAAGTGCTTGCAGGTATTCCAACGGTTGTCTACGGCTTTTTCGCAGCCCTGACCGCGGCTCCATTTTTCCAATCAATTGGCGTTAGCCTTGGTATGGATGTTTCGTCACAAAGTGCGCTGGCTGCAGGTGGGGTGATGGGTGTGATGATCATACCGTTTATTTCATCGCTATCTGATGATGTTATTACGGCGGTACCACAATCACTCCGTGATGGGGCTTATGGGCTTGGGTCAACGAAGGGTGAAGTGGTTACCAAGGTTGTTTTACCTGCTGCGTTGCCTGGGCTCGTGGGGGCATTTTTGCTAGGGATTAGTCGCGCTATCGGTGAAACGATGATTGTGGTGATGGCGGCTGGCGTTGCCGCAAATTTAACTGCGAATCCACTCGAAAGTGTGACTACGGTGACCGTACAGATTGTCATGTTGCTGACGGGTGACACCGTCTTTGACTCGCCAAAGACATTGTCCGCCTTTGCTCTTGGCATCACCCTCTTTACAGCAACATTATTACTTAATATCGCAGCCCTAACCGCCTCGCGTCGACTGGGGGAAAAATATGATTAATTTTGCTAATCTTAGCCAAGATGAGCGTCTTGAATACCTCAGCAAGGGCCTAAAGAAACGAAAGTCTAAAGAAACACGGCTTAAAATATATGGCATGACCGCCATCTTTTTTGCGCTAACGTTTTTGGTGACGTTATTTACCTCAGTTGTGTCTAATGGTTATACCGCCTTGCAGCAGACAGAACTCGGCCTTGAGGTTCAATTGCCACAAGAAATATTTAATGAAGATGGCAGTATCAATCCCCAAAAATCAGTCGACTATAATTGGGATGGCTTGCTAAAAAAAGCCCTACGAAACACATTGCCAGAAGTAAAAGGCATGATGGATAGGCGCCTGTTGGGGGATATTCTTTCTGCCAATGCAGGCTATGAGCTCCGCCAAGAATTAGAAGCAGACACGCAGGAAACCATCAACAGCATAACGACAAAGAGCATCGTCTGGGTGAAAGCATCTGATGATGTTGATATGCTCATGAAAGGCCGTATTGACCGCACGATCCCTGAAAAACAACGCCGCCTTAATGACAAGCAAATCGCGTGGGTTGATCAACTGGTCGAGAAAGACGCATTGAGGCTTGTCTTTAACAAGTCATTCTTTACCAAAGCTGACTCGCGTGAGCCTGAAAGTTCAGGTATTCTTGGTGCAATTGTTGGCTCTGCCCTAGCCTTGATCGTTACCGTCATTCTGGCCTTGCCGCTTGCAGTGATGGCTGCGATTTATCTTGAATATTTTGCAAAGCCTGGCCGGATCACAGATCTGATTGAAGTCAATATTAACAACCTTGCTGCCGTGCCATCGATTGTCTTTGGCCTTCTTGGCCTTGCGGTCTTTCTCGGTTTCTTTGGCATGCCACGTTCGGCGCCACTTGTAGGTGGGATGGTCCTTGCGCTCATGACGTTGCCGACCATTATAATCGCCACAAGGGCGTCAATCCGTGCTGTGCCCCCATCAATTCGTGACGCCGCACTTGGCATTGGCGCGTCGCCAATGCAAACAGCACTTGATCATGTGCTGCCGTTGGCTGCACCTGGCATTCTTACGGGCACCATTATCGGTATGGCCCAGGCATTGGGTGAAACTGCACCACTCATCATGATTGGTATGGTGGCCTTTATTGTTGACGTGCCTGAAACCCTCACCTCACCAGCAACAACGTTGCCAGTACAGATCTTTATTTGGTCAGATAGCGCTGAACGTGCATTTTATGAACGCTCATCACTGGCAATTGTTGTGTTGCTGATGTTCCTTATATTTATGAATTTAACTGCCGTGTATCTAAGACGGAAACTTGAGAAAAAGTGGTAAGATTAATGACGGAAGCAACTATCAAACTCAAAGCCAGCAACGTTGACGTCTTCTATGATGAAAAACAGGCGCTGAAATCAGTTTCCATCGATATCTTGGAAAATCAGGTCACATCGTTTATTGGCCCGTCAGGCTGTGGGAAATCAACCTTCCTCAGATGCTTTAATCGTATGAATGACGTGATTCCATCGGCAAGAGTTACAGGTGAGATACTACTAAACGGGAAAAACATCATTGATGCTGATGTTGACCCTGTTCTGCTCCGAGCACAGATTGGGATGGTGTTCCAAAAAGCTAACCCTTTCCCAAAATCTATTTATGAAAATATTGCCTATGGCCCCAAAATCCATGGCCTCGCATCTACCAAGGATGAACTGGATATAATCGTTGAAGATAGCCTTAAAAAAGCAGGTCTATGGGCAGAAGTTTCAGATCGCCTCAATGACAAAGCAACAGGGCTTTCCGGCGGTCAGCAGCAGCGTCTTTGCATTGCACGTGCAATTGCGGTTAATCCAACCATCCTCTTGATGGATGAACCATGTTCAGCGCTTGACCCGATTGCGACAGCAGTGATCGAAGATTTGATTGAAAGTTTGCGTGAAAAATACACGATTATTATCGTGACACACTCGATGCAGCAGGCCGCGCGTGTGTCGCAGAAGACAGCATATTTTCATCTTGGCCATCTTGTAGAATTTGATGACACGGCCAAAGTTTTCACCAATCCATCTCATGACCAGACAGAAGCCTATATTTCTGGTAAGATCGGTTAGAGGATAAATTTATGCAATCACATATTAGCACATCATTTTCTGAAGATCTTGACGCCCTTGATCAGATGGTTATCTCCTTGTGCGGACTAGCCCAGACGCAACTCAGAAGTATCGCTAGCGTCATCACGGCATTCGATCATGAATACATAAACACGATCATTGCTAACGACGTCAAACTTGATGAAGTAGATGCAGAAATTTTCAATAAAAGTGTTGAAATTATCGCGTTACGCTCACCACATGCACAGGACTTGCGCAAAGTGATGGTGTCGCCAAATATCGCTAATAGCCTTGAGCGCATTGGTGATTATTCGAAAAATATTGGCAAACGGTTGTTAAAGATTAATCAAGCAAACGCGGATGTTCTTTTCCCAAACGATTTGGCCAATATTAGCGACCTTGCCTTAGGTTTGGTGATTAATGTAAATGACGCTTATGCTCGAAACGATGCTAATTTAGCTGTTGCTGTTTGGGAAAATGATGTGCAGCTAGATGAAGCATGCAACGATTATCTATCCAACGTGGTGAAGCAGATGGACAAAGGCAAATGTGACGCCTTGGTTGGGTCGCAATGTCTCTTTATGGCCAAAAACCTTGAGCGCATTGGCGACCATGCCACCGGCATTGCCGAACGGATAAACTTTCGTATCAATGCAACAATGCTTGACGATGATCGCCCTAAATTGGGTGATGTAAGCAGTTAAGCTGCCTTGCCAACTGCGCCCTACACTCGCGGTCTGTCTAAAAAGACACATCGTAATAACGACCTAACCTGATAGGGCAAGATCTGCTGGAGCAAGATATGTTTCAGCAACGGTTAAGTTTGACGATTGTAAATCAAATACTGATCTTGCCGTTTTATCGGCTGGGCTCGTTGTTCATTTCATCATCAATAAGTATCTATGCATTACGCATAATATTTATACTATTCGGGCAGAAATATTACGTCTTATATCGTATGATGGATTTTGATATGGCGTTGATATATATATACAAAAATATAAAGTTATTTTTGATTTCACTGGTGGTAAACAACGCCATTCGAAATACCATTAGAAGGCTGCATTTTTAGGAAACTTCATGCCATCACATCCGAATAAAAATTATCAGATGCGGGTTCAAGAAATTGTTAAAACCATTACCTTTGAAAATCAGATGGCAGCAACAATATTTGGCATCTTGATGCGTGCGGTTGACCATGCCAGCACAAAGCGACCAGTGCATCAAACTATCATGGCTATTTATTTAAATGATTTTAACAAATTTTTTGTGGGTGTTGGCTACCGTCAACTAGAAGCTGATAAGTATGGTCTAATGCCCATATCCGCCAATGTACATCCGTCGCGGCATTGGCCTTATGTGTTGATGCGTGAAATTGTACTGGGCTTCGAGTTGGACCAATTTAAATGGGGTCATACGTTCGGTTACCCTTCAAAATTACGAATTAAAAGATTCATGACCAAGCTGCTCGCGCTAAGTAATTTTTGCCGTGGCGGCGCTAAGGCCCATGCCGCCATTACAGATGGTGCCCTCACATTCGCGCGGTTAAGGCTTGCACATCGCATGCGCGTTAATCTTGACCTCGTGGCCATTCATGAATTTAACAAGATACCGATCGCAGATCTGGACCAACAGCTTGACGACCTCGATCCGGTAATTGCTGAAATCCTAACCGTCACCAATTATCCTTTTGATCATGACACGGCTCGCACCATCTTGCGCCGCCATATTATGGCCAATTGTACCGAGGGTGATGCGCCGCGGCCATCACCGCATGATGTGTTGATAGCGGGGTCTGGCACCTCCATTGAGAACCGTTTACTATCATCAATGGCACGCAAACACGATATGCGTGTGATTAATATTTTTCATGGCGGCTCATACGGTGTTCAAAGCAAGCCTTCATTTAACCAAGGTGAAAAACTGATGGTTACCGATCTTGCTGTCTTTGGTCAGATGCAGAATATACAAGGTGATGATGACGTTAACTTCATTAATGGACGGTATGAAAAAATAATGCCGATTGCCGCCAGCCGCAAGATTGCCTTGCCCAAATTAGGTGATCGATTGATGTATGTGCCAACCAGCTTGCGCGGCACCAATAAACGCCATGGTCCTTATGAAGACATGTCAGATCATGATTATGTGGATATATGGGCTATGATGCGTGCAATGTTTGGCCCTAACTTGGTGATCAAACTTCACCCAAAAAACAATTCTGATTTAGAAATTGACCCGCCTATTATCACTGAAATTTTTGAAACCTGTCTCGACCAGGCTGACACCTTTGTGTTCGATTATGTTAGCACGGCATTCACACTTGCTGCCAGCACAGACAAGCCAATTATCTATCTTGACTATGGCGTGCAGAATTTTACTGAGGAAGGCATTGAAGCTATTAAATCAAGATGCATTTATTACGATATGCGTTTACAATTACCTCTATCCTTCAACGATATTGTCGAAGAAGCAAAATCAATGACGTTAAATCATGATTATATTAATAAATTTGTTGCGGCTCATGGGCAGGACACCGTAGATGAAGCTGTCTTTTCCGCGCTGTGCGCATCAACAATGTAATTTCTTTAAAGTATTGGTACGCCACTATGCATGATGTTTATTCAAATCTATTTGTTCAAGAAAACTTTTATGGTCATGGCTCGATCAATCGTCTACCGGAACTGCTTGACCAGAAGCGCGATGATGATGCTCACCCTGCTGTTTTGATTGTTGATCCATACTTTAAAGATCAGGGCTTGTTTGCGGATATGGCGCTGAAGGATAACGACGTCATCATTTATGCCATGATCAAAGAGAAAGAACCCACCACCTCATATATTGACAGTGTCATGACGGACGTGAAGGCCGCCATTGGTGACCGGATGCCATGCGCTATCGTTGGCATTGGTGGTGGTAGCACGATGGATATTTCAAAAGCAGTGTCAAACCTCTTTACCAATGGCGGTAATGCTCAAGACTATCAAGGCTGGGATTTGGTGCGCGAAAAGGGTGTGTTTAAAATTGGTGTGCCCACCATTAGCGGCACAGGTGCTGAAGTCACTCGCACATGTGTGATGACGTCACCCACCAAAAAATTAGGTATGAACAGCCGGCACTCGGTTTTTGACTTCGCCATCCTAGATCCAGCCTTAACGTTATCGACGCCACATGATCAGCGTTTTTACACTGGCATGGATACCTATATCCATTGTGTTGAGTCGCTTCATGGCCGATTGATGAACCCATTTGCGGAATCTTTTGCCCGCCAATCTTTGGCGCTCTGCCAAGATGTATTTTTGGGCGAGTTTGACCATGACAAAATGATGGTGGCGTCCTATTTGGGCGGTATTTCAGTGGCCACCACCATGGTTGGGGTGGTTCACCCTATCTCTGCGGGGTTGAGCAAGGTGCTTGGCTATCGCCATGGTATTGCCAATTGTATTGTCTTCAACGTGGTACCGGAATACTATAACGAAGTCGAAGAGTTTCATCGTATCCTAGCGCATAATAATATTACCTTACCGAAGATCACTGCAACAGATGCGGAGATTGAATTGATGGTTGAAGAAACACATAATCACAACAAGCCATTATGGAACGCACTTGGTGATGATTGGCAAAAAATCCTAAACCGTGATGTGCTGTTCGACATATACAAGCGCATGATGTAAGGCAGGACCAGCCATGTTCACGATACCATTCGCAGGCCGTTCACACCGTTTCGAAGAAGATGAGATTACCGCTGTTGCTGACTTAATGCGCAGTGGTGAGCCATTGACCCAAGGCCCTCAACTCAAAGCATTTGAGGCTGCGTTCAAAGCGTATCTTGAAACAGAAAACTATTGTTTTGGTGTCGGGTGCGCGGCGGATGCATTGGAAATCGCTGCTACTTTGCTTAACCTTGGTCCAGAAGATGAAATCATTATCCCAGCGCATACGTATACGGCATCAGCATCACCATTTGCCAAGCGTGGGGCCAAAATTATCTGGGCAGATATTGACCTAGACACTCGGGTGGTGTCCGCCGACACGATCGCGCCTCTTATTACGTCTAATACTAAGGCGGTCATGGTGGTTCATCTCTACGGATATGCTGCTGATATGCCGGAAATTGCAGCCTTGACCCAACAGCATGACCTAGTCTTGCTTGAAGATTGCGCTCAATCCATTGGGGCGGAGGTTGCCGGCAAAAAAACGGGCTCATGGTCAGACCTTAGCGTGTTTTCCTTTCATGCTCATAAAAATATCACGACGCTAGGTGAGGGCGGCATGCTGACCGTTAAGCGTGATGACTGGGCTGCCATCATCCCATCTATTCGTCATAATGGACATGCGCCCTATAGTCGTGATCATGATGATTACTGGCGTCCTGCGATGAGCAATGTTGTCCTGCCGACACATGATGGCATTGCCTATATGCCATCAAATTTTTGCATGAATGAAGCAGCGGCACTTTTAGGTCAAAAATTACTCAAGCGTGTTGATGCGATCAATGATGTTAAACGCAATCGTGCGCTTTCATTTATCGCAGCCATGGCTGATGTGCCTGAACTGGTGTTCCATCGGGTGGAAAGCAATCGCCATAATTATCATCTTTTGGTTGCTGAAGCGCGCGGCATTGACCGTGATGTGTTTATCCGGATGATGGCACATGACCATGGTATTCAATGTGTGGTCCAATATTACCCTTTAT
>CBFIAO010000030.1:0-20447 GCA_965660595.1 Puniceispirillales bacterium (SeqCode)
ACATGTTGGTGATGATGACCTTGCCTTGACCCGCGGTGACATGAAAACTATTCCAGGCGGGGCAAAAAAACTCCGTGCCCGCCAACAGAAATCACGCCAACAGAAATCACACTCGCAAAAATCACACCCGCAAAAATCACAGCAGAATAAACCATGACAGCGATCACTCAGCATCATTTTGGGGATATCCTTGTCCGCATGAACACCACCCGTATTGTGGTGGTGGGTGATATCATGCTTGACCGCTTCATCCATGGCACGGTCGACCGCATTTCGCCCGAAGCACCTGTGCCTGTATTAAACCTAAAGGGTGAACATAATATGCCGGGCGGGGCGGCAAACGTGGCGCGGAACCTTGCGCATCTTGGTGTTGACGTGACCCTCATCGGGCTTGTTGGTAAAGATACAAATGCTGACACCCTCGCCCTTGCAATTGCCGAAGAACCTGCCATCACCTATAGGCCTTTGGCCATTCAAAACCGAATGACCACGGTCAAAACTCGCTTCACCGCATCTGGCCAACAGATACTACGTGTTGATGAAGAAACCAATCAACCTGTCTTACAAAACACCTATAAACGGCTGCTTAAGATGGTGGAACGTGCGTTAAAAAATGCAGATGCCTTGATCCTTTCAGATTATAACAAAGGCATTATTGACCACAGCACCGCCCAGGCCATGATCGAGCTTGCCAATGATGCCGGGGTACAGGTAATTGCTGACCCTAAGAAAACTGACCCCACCGTGTTCAAAGGCGCAAGCTTAATGACGCCAAACCTGTCTGAATTTAAAGCCATGGTGCCATTGGCCACCAACACCACAGCTGACATTGCTTTTGCGGCCAAATCACTTGTCAAAAGCAATAAAATGGATGCTATTTTGGTGACAATGGGGCCAGAAGGCATGATGTATGTGGAAAAGAATGCTCCCCCACAGCACATTACCTCCATCGCTAAATCTGTTTATGATGTATCGGGTGCTGGTGATACCGTGATCGCTAGTTTTACCGCCGCCTTGGCTGCAGGCGCTTCACCCATTAACGCTATGTCATTGGCCAATACCGCCGCAGGACTTGTAGTTGGCAAATCTGGCACCGCAACCACGATGCTGGGTGAAATTCTTGCCGAAACCGCACCGCGTTATGCCAAAGATGAAAGTGATGTGCTCGCCCTTGTTAATATTTGGCGTGATACTAGCATGAAAATTGGCTTCACCAACGGCTGTTTTGACGTGTTACATCCCGGGCATTTGCGTGTCTTGGAAAAAGCCGCCGCCACCTGTGATCGGCTTGTGGTTGGGCTGAACTCAGATGCGTCAACGCGCAAACTCAAAGGCCCATCACGCCCACTTCAACATGAAGGCCGCCGCGCTGCTGTTTTGGCTGCATTGCCGATGGTTGATGCGGTGATTGTGTTCAACACACCAACACCAGCGCAAGTCATCAAGAACATTACACCTGATGTATTGATCAAAGGTGGGGACTATAATGCTGATGAAATTGTTGGCGCAAAACATGTTAACGACCATGGCGGCAAAGTCGTCATTGTGCCGACACGTGCTGGCTTTTCAACCACACGCCTTAATATGGCTTAACACCCATCTCATCAAAAAGGGCCGCGGTTGACCCCGGCCCCTTTTATTTTATCCCTTAAACTTATTTAGCGTCAGGGTCGATTCCATTATTGTAATCGATATCTATCTGCGGCAACTCTTTATCCAACAGCACGGCTTCAAATGATTGCAGGCGTTTATGAATAGACAGCAGCTCAATGATCGTTGGCCATGAATTGACAATAAATTGAAATGAATTGGTCACTTGCGTGAAGGCCGTCAGCACCTGCTGCAAAATACCCAGCGTGATCTTACCTGCCACAATGGTCGGCAACATGATGAAATATCCAAAGATATTATCTGCCTGCAAATAAAGTGACCGCGCCACATTAAAATAAAGATAATGGAAAAACAGACGGAAGTAATTTCGGCGCACATTGTCAAACAGCTCAAAAATTGTTGGCGGTTCAGCACGCAGCTCATCATCCTCACCATAAACAAGCTCTTTACGAAACGCTGCTTCTACGCGTTGGTTTCTAAACTCAAGCCCGGGCAGCTTTACCCCCACCACCGCCAATAATACCGTCCCAAATACTGACCAGAAAATTGCCGACACCATCAACGCATTCGCAATCGGGCCAACAAATGGCAATTCGCTGACAAATTCGGACAACCCGATCAACACCGGAATAAAAGCAATCAAGGTCAGAATAGAGTCAACCACCGCAACGCCTAACCCTTCCATGATACCTGCAAATCGTTTTGTATCTTCTTGAATACGTTGTGATGCCCCTTCAACATGACGCAGCTTGCTCCAATGGCCAAAGTAATAATCTGTCATTGCTTGGCGCCAGCGGAACAAATAATGGCTGACATAAAACCGCGTGAAGACATACATCGCAACCGCCATCATGGCGATTTGCGTAAAAATCAAAATCAACGCATATAGCTCATCAATTGTGACATTTCCTTCGCCAGAAAGGGCGTTCTGCACCGCATCAAAAAAGGGCTTACGCCAATGGTTAATGGCCACCGACACTTGCACTGAAAGATAGGTGGTAAAATAAATCACAGCTGACCCAAGAATGGACCACATCTGCCAGCGGTGAGGGCTAAATTTAAACCATGCTGCCGCAAACAGCCCAGTCATCACCACAAAATAGATATAGAAGAAAAGAAATTCATTCGTGGTGAAAAACCCAAGCCCGATGATCGGTTCTGCGTCCACAAAGGCAAGGCCGATAGCGGCCGCTAGACTTGGCGCCGCAGTATACCAAAGTATCCCTGATATCACGGACCATAAGACTGCTGTTGTAAAGAACAGAACAGGACGTGGAAAGAATGATGCAAACATCATGTACTCCTTGACATTAACTGGGGCATTGAATAATCGCATCAGCCCATCAATTGTGCATTACGATACTTGTTGACGGTACGCCGTGCAATGGTAATTCCATCCGCCTTGAGCTGATCAACCAAGGCTTGGTCGCTCCACTGACCGCCACGGCTAATCACCGAGATAATCTGCGCCTTAATCGCACGACCAGCGCGAATACTGCCATCTGCTTGCTTAACCCCCCGCGCACATAAATCAGACATTGCCATCATACCTAATGGTGTTTGCACTAATTTATCAGCCATCAATCGGCTGATCGTGCTTTTATGACAGCCCATCATCTCTGCCAGTTGCACCATAGAAAAAGGTGCTATATATGCCTCACCTTTTACCAAGAAATTTGCTTGCACTTGCGCCAAGATACCGCCCGCCGCCAACAGCATTTCACTTCGATTTTTAATTGCACGCTTGATAGCACTGGCTTCACGCTCAGCAGCAGCCAGTAACATTTTACCGGCCTCATCATCAGGCACAGGCCCTGCCTTCACATCAAGGCTTGGCATACCATCATCATTCACTGCAACATTAATGGCGCCATCCCCCTCACCGGTCATGATAAGATCAGGGGTGAAAATATCACCTTCATCATATTGGAACATGGCCCCGGGCTTTGGTGTACATCGCCTAATTTTGTCTAATGCCGCCGCTAATGCATCTGCATGCAAGCCTGTTGCTGCGGCGATGCCGCCATCCAACATACTATCTAAATGGGTTAAAACCAGTTCAGTATCACCATCAGCCTCTCCGCGATCATGCAATTGAAGGCTAATACATTCTTGCAAATTTCGGGCAAACATCCCCGCAGGCTCCATGCCTTGCATTAAACTGATCACCCGACCAACATCTTCCGGATGAAACCCAGCATTGGTCATGTCATCTTCTGCGTCTTCACTCAGCCACCCTGCAGGTGAGATATACCGCACCAACTGACGCGCTAAATACCGGTCATCTGGGGCGCTGATGATCTGGTTAATTTGACTGTCAATATGGGTGTATAAAGACACGTCGCGTACCGCATCACTGGCAAACCCGTCCAGATCAATACCAACCCCTGCCGATGCTATTGGCACATCAGGCAGAACCGCATCCAGATAAGGGTTATCTTCGGCCACATCACGCACATAGAACCGTAAATGTGATAATCGCGTTGCCATAATGCGCATGGCCAACTGCATGGATGGTGTTTGGACTAATTTTTGGCGCAACCGTTGGTTTGAACGTAACGATTGGTCCAATCCTGGCATGATGCTCATTGTTCTATTGGTGGCCATGTGACGGCCTCCTGCGTTTATAAATTACTGCTTTCATGGTCATAGACCACGGCACTAATGACCAGACCAATGGCAATAAAAACTGTCATCAATGCAGTCCCACCGTAAGATATCAACGGTAATGGCGCGCCCACCACAGGGATCATCCCTGTCACCATGGCAATATTAACAAATACGAATAAGAATATTTTGGTGGCAATCCCGATCACCAACAGCCGTGAGAACTGATATTTCAAACGCAGCCCCACCCTGATCAATAACGCCACCAATAACATATAAAGTCCAAGGATAACCAAACACCCCAGATAGCCAAATTCTTCACCAATCATGGTAAAGACAAAATCTGTCTGCTTTTCCGGCAAGTAATTCAGGTGTGCTTGGCTGCCTTGCAAATATCCTTTACCAAAGACCCCACCACTGCCCAGCGCAATTTTTGATTGCGTGATTTGGTAACCTGCACCTAATTGGTCTGCACCAGGGTTTAAGAACACTAAAATTCTGTTCTTTTGATATTGATAAAGTGATGCCCAGATCACCGGCACCGCCGCCACCATCAACCCGGTTAGTGTTCCGATCATCCATCCAGGCATACCAGCAACAAATATTACTGCCGCCGCGGCCCCCAACAACATAATAGATGTGCCCAAATCAGGCTGCAACATGACTTGGACAAATGGCACCAACGCGATGACAAATGCAGGAATATAGGTGCGCAGATTACGCACCAACTCAGGGTTAATGGCGTGGAAATATGCCGCCAGCAACATCACCACTGCTAATTTTGCGGGCTCTGACGGTTGCAGGTTAAATCCGCCAACACTCAGCCAGCGTTGCACACCGTTACCGCCGCCGACAAATTCTAATGCCCCAAGGATGATAATCGCAGCGATCCAGCCAAAGGGTGCCAATGTACGATAATGCCATATCGGGATGACCGCGATCATAACCATCATCACCGCGCCAACCCCAATACGGACCAAATGCTTACCTGCCCATGGTGTCCAGTCACCGCCTGCAGCTGAATACAGTGCCAGCACCCCAATAGTGCCCAATAACAGCACCAGCAACACAACAATCCAAGGCACTGCCAGCAACCGCTGTTTCAACATGGTTGGCGGCGCTAATGGATGCGTTAATCCTGTCCTTGATGATGGTGTTGAGGTTGGTGATTTCATCATGTGCCCTTCGCATCCGTATCATGCTGAAAGAGATGATTAATAACACGGCTTGCAATAGGTGCAGCAGCAGAAGAACCGCTCCCCCCATGTTCGACAACAACCGCCACCGCATAACGAGGGTTTTTATAAGGGGCATATCCGACAAATAACGCATGGTCTCGGAATTTCCATGGTCGATCTGCGTTATCGATAATTCCTTGTTCACGCTCTGCTTTTGAAATAGCACGCACCTGAACCGTCCCTGTTTTACCTGCAATAGGAATACCTTTATCCGTAAGGTCATAACGGCGGGCCGTCCCTTTGCCGCCATTCATCACCCGGCGCATGCCTTTTTGCACCACCCGCAATGCAGCAGCAGGGATATTCAAATCTTCAAATTCAGCACCGCCGCCGCCATAGCGCGCCAATTCTTGTGCCGTCAGAATAGGCGTAACCGATTTGCTGCCATTTGCGATACGTGCGGTCATAACCGCAAGCTGCAATGGCGTTGCCAAGACATAACCCTGCCCGATGGAGGCATTCACCGTCTCACCCAGCGTCCAGAACTGACCAATCTTTTCTTCCTTCCATGCCTTCGTCGGGATCAAGCCTTCTTCTTCACCCGGCATGTTGATGCCAGTCACATCACCCAAGCCAAGCCGGCGCGCCATATTGGCAATTCTAGTGATACCAATCTTGAGCCCAACTTCATAAAAAAAGACATCGCAGGATCGCTCTATGGCTTGCAGCACATTGACATGGCCATGACCATCTTTTAACCAGCAGTGGAAATCTTGGTTGCCTACAGGTTTAAGCCCCGAACAATGAAAACTTGTTTTTTCGTTAATCACACCAGCTTCAAGCGCAGCCAAGGCGACCACCATTTTAAACGTGGATCCTGGTGAATACTGGCCTTTTAAAGACCTGTTCAATAAAGGTGTACGTGGGTTTTCCCGCAACTGATTCCAGTCTTTATTGCTCAGCCGTCCTGAAAATAAATTGGGGTCAAAAGTCGGTGAAGACGCCAATGTTTTTACGGCACCTGTATTTATATCCATCGCGATCACCGCGCCTGTTTCTGGCGGCACAACACGACCTTTTGAATCTTCATAGGCTGAACTTTGACCATCAGCCAAAATTTTCTGCAGCTCCTCATTTTCCGCAATCGCGGATTGCACGCGTGGGGCGCTCAGTTTCAAGACTTTATTTTGGCCCTTTTTAAGACTTTCCAGGGCAAAAAGCTGATGATCAACATTGATATTTAATTGAATGTCTTGACCGGATGACGGTTCTTCATCAACAGCGGTACGGATGGGCCTGCCCACCGCATTGACCAAAATACGTTCACGGCCAGGCAGCCCACGCAATTGATGTTCGTAGGACTTTTCAACACCTGATTTACCAGTGTTTAAGTTTTTAAGCTCAGGCGTGATGATGCCATTCGCCACTTCATTGGCCGTCGCTCTACTAATATACCCTGTCAGATGACCACTTAGAATGCCTTGCGGGTAGATCCGCTTTTCAACACGTTCAAAATTAACCCCAGGCAATTCAGGACTACGCACAACGACACGTGCAACTTCACGCTGGCTCAAGTCAGCACGGATTTGTACGGGCAAAAACGCAGGCTTGCCTTCTGCCTCGGCGATAATGTCCCTGTATTCTTCTTCTGACAGGTCAATCAAACCCATCAACCGGCGCAATGTTTTTTCAAGGTCTTCACCATAAACAGGCGTGATGCTCAGCTCATAAGCCTCCGCATTACCTGCCAGTAATCTGCCTTGCGCGTCATAAATACGCCCACGTGACGGCGCCAAGATACGAAAGTCATATTTATTGCGGTCTGATAATTGCCGATACTGCCGGCCTTCCTCAACCTGCAGATAATAAAGTCGCCCCGCAAGCCCTAACGTCAATGCAGCCTTGATACCGCCAAGCGTCAATGCCCGGCGTGACAACATTGTCTCATAAAGTTTGGTGGCGCGGGTGATCATCTACCGCCTCCAAAATAAAGACCAATATTACGATAAAGATCAAACATCCAGTTCAACACAGGAAAGATCAATACCGTCAGCCCAATTTGGAATGTTATTTCCGCAAATGGCGGCAACCGTCCTTCATAAAGAGCAAAGAACAGCATGTTATAAATCATGATGCCAAAAACCAGCAGCACGAATTCAGACCAGACTGACCCTGCATCAGCATCACCCAGCACAACATGCCGCCATTCAGCCACGATAAATGTGATCAAGAAAATACTTGAGGTATACCCCATGGGGTTCCCTTGCGTCAGGTCAAACACAAGCCCCGCAACAAATACAGAAAATGACGTCACCGCATTCGGATACTTGACCGCCACAATAAAGATCAGGCACAGCGTTAATTTTGGCGCCGCCCCAAAAAACGCAGCTATATGACCAAGCGCACTTTCCACAAGCACAACAAAAATTAATGCAATAAAGCACATAACTTGCTGAAATAAAATTTGATCAGATTCTTGCGAAAGTCGTAACATCAGTTGCGCTCACCATCCGTGGTGATATCCGTTTCCAACCGCTGGCCCAGCGCATTCAGGCCTTTCAATGTGAATTCATCTTGTTCTGGTGGCAACGGACTATACGCCTGATTAAGGATATCATCTGTGCTAAAGCCCGGGTCATCATCAGTTACTAAAATCGTGACAAAAGAAAGCCGCTGCAGATCGACCACCGGTTCAATGACAATATCATTATTGTTTATCGCGGCAACACGCCCCACCGGTATCCCGGGCGGAATAACCCCACCATGACCTGATGTTTGCACCAGCTCATCAATGGAAATATTCGCTTCAACCGGTAAGAACCGTAGCGCAATATTATTTGAATTTCTTCCAACCGTCGTTGCCGGCCATGATGATGATGACAAAATTACCGGGATCATGGCGTTAATATCAGTCAGCAACAACACTTGTGCATGTCGCGCGCCAACATCAATGACCATCCCTACAAAACCGTCCGTGGTGGTCACGGCATGACCTTTTCTTAACCCCTCATCAGCGCCTGCATTAATCATTACGGAATGGGCAAAACTATCTGCATTAATTGCGATCACCCGCGCTGATACAGGCCGCACATCATCAGGGATAATCACCCCGCTTACTGATTTTAATTGCAAGTTTTCAGTTTGAAGAATTTCGGCCTTAAGCCGCCAACGACTCAGGCGTTTTACATCTTCTTTCAATCGTTCATTTTCTTGGCGTAGATTGGCAACCGTTTGCATCCCTTCCACCATGCTGGCAGCGGCACGCACTGGTACTGAAACGATATCCGCGATCGGCATGATCAATCCTGTCATAACCGTACGCAGGGAATTCATCGCAGAAATATCAGCCTTACCTAAAGAGATAAGGCCAATACACAAAACAAAAATGATGACACGCGTCAGTGCCCCATTGGATTTACGGCCCCGCTTACGTTCAGACGAAACTACGGCCATCTATCCCTCTTAGGCGCCTACGAGGACATTCTGCAACGTCCGCATTTCTTCAAGACAACGTCCAGTTCCAAGTGCAACACATGTTAGCGGATCTTCAGCAATAGAAATCGGCAACCCAGTGGCATCACGCAGGACCGTATCAACTTCATGCAGCAAACTGCCGCCGCCTGTCATCACGATACCCTTTTCAACAATATCCGCTGCTAGTTCTGGCGGTGTTTGTTCAAGCGCAACTTTCACACCTTCAACAATCTGGCGGATAGCATCAGACAGCGCATCAGCAACCTGAGCTTGAGTGATGGTGATTTCTTTCGGCACACCATTGACCAAATCACGGCCACGCACCTGAATCTTCTGACCGCTTGTCCCTTGCGGCTTACATGCGATCCCAATTTCAGTCTTAATTCGTTCGGCGGTAGATTCACCAATCAACAGGTTATGCGTACGGCGCATATAGCTGATCAGTGCTTCATCAAACTTATCACCGCCAACACGAACAGAATGAGCATAAACAATATTGCCCAATGACAAGATAGCAACCTCGGTCGTGCCGCCGCCAATATCCACAATCATAGACCCTGATGGCTCAGTCACCGGAAGCCCCGCACCAATCGCAGCGGCCATAGGTTCTTCAATCAAATACACACGGCGTGCACCGGCGCTTTCAGCAGATTCCTGAATGGCGCGGCGTTCCACGGCAGTAGACCCAGACGGCACACAGATAATCACCTGCGGGCTTGAAAGTGGCATCGAGCCGTTCACTTTACGAATGAAATGCTTGATCATTTCTTCGGCAACTTCAAAATCAGCAATGACGCCATCTGCCATAGGGCGAATAGCGCGAATGTTACCAGGGGTCTTACCCAACATTACTTTCGCTTCTTCACCGACCGCCAGCACTTGCTGTTTACCTCGGATCGTCGCAATAGCCACCACTGATGGTTCATTCAGAATGATCCCTTTACCTTTAACGTAGACAAGTGTGTTTGCTGTACCCAGATCAATAGCAAGGTCAGCTGAAAACAACCCACGAATGGCATTAAGCATCTTTTTATTACCGCAGGGCGGCCCCCTAAGAAATCATGATTTCAAAATCTGCCCATAAAAAAACATAGGCAGGATTAATCCTACCTATGTTTGTAAACCAGAAATGTGGCTAAATCCAGCACCATAACCGATTTTCTTAAGGTTATGGTGCCAGATTAATTTTTACATAACCACGTTAGTTTTTAGATTTGTCCACCAGACGGTTTGCACCAATCCAAGGCATCATCCCACGCAGCTTTTCACCGACTTCTTCAATCGGGTGTGCAGCGTTGCGGCGACGTGTTGCTTTAAAGCTTGCCTGACGTGCTTTATTCTCTACCATCCAGTCACGGGTAAAGCGGCCAGACTGAATATCGTCTAGAATATCACGCATGGCTTGCTTGGTTTCATCTGTCACAACACGTGGGCCAGATACGTATTCACCGTATTCAGCCGTGTTAGAGATAGAGTAGTTCATGTTTGCAATGCCGCCTTCATAAATCAGGTCGACGATCAGCTTCACTTCATGCAGACATTCGAAATATGCCATTTCTGGGTCGTAACCTGCATCAACAAGTGTATCAAAGCCAGCCTTGATCAGTTCAACCAAACCGCCACAAAGAACAGCCTGCTCACCAAAGAGGTCGGTTTCACATTCCTGACGGAAAGATGTTTCGATCACACCTGAACGGCCACCACCAATAGCAGAAGCATAGCTCAGCCCGATGTCATGTGCGTTACCAGATGCATCCTGATGGACGGCCAGCAGACAAGGAACGCCGCCACCTTTTTGGTATTCGCCGCGCACCGTATGGCCAGGGCCTTTCGGCGCAACCATGATCACGTCAACGTCATCACCAGGTACAATCAGATCAAAATGAACATTTAGGCCATGGGCAAAAGCCAAAGCCGTGCCAGGACGCATGCGGCCAGCAATTTCATCTTCATAAATTTCAGCCTGCAGTTCATCAGGCGTCAGCATCATCAGGACATCTGCCCATTCCGCTGCTTCGGAAACACTCATGACTTTAAAACCAGCAGCTTCAGCCTTTGCACGTGTGGAAGAACCTTCACGCAGGGCAATAGCCACATCAGTTGCGCCTGAATCTTTAAGGTTGGCAGCATGGGCATGACCCTGGCTACCATAACCAACGATACAGACTTTCTTAGACTTAATCAGATTAACGTCGGCATCCCGATCGTAATAAACACGCATTTCTCGTCTCTCCTAGAATTATATTTGCGTTCTCAATTCTCATCACCGATCACTGGCTTATCGCCTAACCGATGGGCATATCTGCAACAGCACCTCTTGATATAGCAGAAACACCTGTTCTTGAAACCTCTACTTCACCAAGTGATGTCATCAAATCAACAAAGGCCTGTACTTTAGAGCTACTGCCTGTAATTTCAAAGACAAATGATTCAAGTGTGCTGTCCAACGTGCGCGCCCTAAATGTATTGGCAATACGCAGCGCCTCAATTCGGCCTTCGCCAGTGTTCACAATTTTTACCAACGCCAGTTCACGTTCGATATGTGGGCCAGATGTTGTCAGGTCCAACACAGAATGCACCGGCACGATCCGGGCCAACTGGACTTTGATTTGCTCAACCACCATTGGCGTGCCACGTGTTACCACCGAAATTCGGGACAGCTTTGCTTCTTGGTCAACTTCAGACACGGTCAGGCTTTCAATATTATACCCGCGGCCAGAAAACAGCCCAATTACACGTGCCAAGACGCCTGGCTCATTATCAACCAGCACTGACAAGGTATGGCGTTGTTCGATATCAGTCATCATCATTACCTTCAATAAGACCCTAAACTAGGGCCAGCCCTTCTTCAGAAACAGCCGTCGCTGCCTTATCTTGTGGGCCTAACAACATTTCATTATGGGCCGCGCCTGATGGGATCATCGGGAAGCAGTTTTCTTCCTTTGCCACCAGAATATCGCATAAGACAGGGCCGTCATGGGCCAACATTTCTTCAATCGTGGCGTCCAGATCACCCAGCTTTTCCGCCCTAAGGCCCTTCATGCCAAAACTTTCGGCCAACTTAATGAAATCAGGCAACGAGTCCGAATAGCTTTCTGAATATCGGCCGCCATGGTTCAATTCCTGCCATTGGCGCACCATGCCCATCCATTCATTATTGATGATGAACATTTTCACAGGCAGACGATATTGGCTCAAGGTGGACAATTCTTGCATGTTCATCATGAAAGATGCTTCACCCGCAATATCAATCACCAATTTTTCTGGGCTGCCAACCTGCACGCCCATTGCCGCCGGCAGGCCGTAACCCATGGTGCCAAGGCCGCCAGACGTCATCCAGCGGTTAGGTTTATCAAAGCCGAAATATTGCGCTGCCCACATTTGGTGTTGACCAACTTCGGTGGTGACATGTGCATCCATATCTTTCGTCATCTCATAAAGACGATGGATGGCATGTTGCGGCTTAATAATGTCACCGGACTGATCAAACCCAAGACAATCAATAGATTTCCAGTTTTTAATCTTCGACCACCATGCATCAAGCGCTGCTTCGTCACGCTTGAACTTAATAGCTTTTAATTCTTCCAGCAGCATATCCAACACACGGCATGCATCGCCAATGATCGGCAAATCCACCGTAATATTTTTGTTGATGGAAGACGGATCAATATCAACATGAATTCGTGTTGAGTTAGGTGAAAACGCATTGGTGCGCCCGGTCACGCGGTCATCAAAACGTGCACCGACATTTAACATCACATCACAATGATACATCGTCAGGTTTGCTTCATACGTGCCATGCATCCCCAGCATACCTAAGAAATGCGGGTCGGTAGACGGCAATGCACCAAGCCCCATCAAGGTCAGGGTTGTCGGGAAACCTGTTAACGCCACCAATTCACGCAGCTTGTCTGATGCCGCAGGGCCGGAATTAACAATACCGCCACCGCCATAAATCACAGGCTGTTTTGCAGATGCTAATAATTCCGCAGCCCTACGCACCGCAGAACGGTCAGGTTCTGTTTGCGGGCGATACCGTGCGGTGACTTTTTCTTCGACTTTTGGCTCAACCGTAACATTGGCCAACTGCACGTCTTTAGGCAGGTCAATCACCACCGGGCCAGGACGTCCAGTTGATGCCACATGAAACGCTTCACGCAGATTCTGGCACAGCTGGCTTGGGTCTTTGACCAAGTAATTATGCTTGGTGCATGGGCGTGTAATACCGGTAGTATCTGCTTCTTGGAAGGCGTCATTACCGATCAAATGCGTTGGCACTTGCCCTGTCAGGCAAACAAGTGGGATGGAATCCATCAACGCATCCGTCAGGCCTGTCACTGCGTTAGTTGCACCAGGACCAGATGTCACCAGCACCACACCAGTCTTACCCGTAGAACGCGCATAGCCTTCCGCCGCATGAACAGCAGCTTGTTCATGACGCACCAAAATGTGGCGGATGTTGTTGCTTTTGAAAATGGCATCATAAATAGGCAGAACAGCACCGCCAGGGTATCCAAAGATAACCTCAACGCCTTCCTCAGCCAACACCTGCAAAATAGCATCAGCGCCTGAGATCACCGCGTTATGCTCATCGGCATTTTTATGGGCATTTTTATGTTCAATATCCTGACCGCTCATCGGTCTTTCCTTCCATCGCAAAAAAATTGCCGCACCACGCGGCGTCCTTCATCTTCATACCGTGCATGTAAATGCAATCAAACCCATATTAGCCCATTCTTATAAAAGAATGGCGATCAGCAGCAACAGATGAATGAAGACTAAAAAATCGCCAATACAGGCGACACATCAATCTATGTTGCTTTTTTCCACAATCGGAAACAAGCGTCAACCCTAATTCGTAATATTTGATAAGATTTTTTCAAAAAAACTTTCCGAAAATTGCGCATTATAGCTAGAATCTTCGCAAAAGTTAGCCAAACCTTGATTTGTCAGCTGATTATTGAACCATGTTGTTTGTCGTTTTGCATAGCGTCGTGAATCACGACATGCGTCTTCAATAGCAGCCGCCAACGTCACCTCTTCTCTTAGGTGGCGCATCAATGGCGGCAGGCCCACCGCCTTCATTAGCGGCAATGATGGGTCAAGCCCGCGATCGGCAAATGCCTTGGCTTCATCCATCCCGCCATTTTTCAACATCAATGGATAACGTTGGTCAATCTTAGCATAAAGCTCATCCCGCGGCGGATTTAACCTTATAACGCACCAGTCAAGCCCAAGCGCCCCTTCTGGCGGAATATCTTGAAGCGTGCTTAAGGGCGTGCCTGTCGCCAACACCACTTCCATCCCTCTGATCAACCGTTGCCTGTCACCATCATGAAGGCGCGCTGCCAGCACAGGGTCCTGCTCGGCCAATGCGGCACGGAACATTGCCCCGCCCAATTCGTCATGCATCTCGGTTGCGTTCTGACGCACCTCATTAGGAATATCGGGAATAGGCGAAATACCATCCATGGCCGCACGGATATACATCCCCGTGCCGCCTACCAATACCGGCACTTTATCCAACGCCAATACATCGTCAATATAACCGCGGGTTAACTCAAGCCAGCCGCCCACCGAACAACGCACCGCTCCATCCAATACGCCATAGCCATAATGTGCAATATCCCCACGTTCATTTTCGGTGGGGATCGCGGTGATGATAGGAAGGTCACGATAAATCTGCATGCTATCAGCATTGATGACTGCCGCCCCGCCGTCTATCATCTGCGATAGTTTCACGGCAAAGCCTGACTTTCCGCTTGCGGTAGGCCCTGCAATAATGATGCCCTTTTTACCGATATGGCCAGCCACGTGACGCATTCCTTATCTTGTTCAACGCGAATTACAATAGACATTTTCTTTGCCCTGCGCCATAAATCATCATCATGAAATATGCACTTACTGTTATGGCGCATCCATCTGCGCCCCTACCTGCAACCATCATCGATATCATGCATGATGCGCTTGCTGCTGCTGGCCTCGCCCTTGATGGTGTTGCCATCCTCACCGAAACATTGGCCATAGATGGTTTTTTTGACGCTGCCGCCGCACCTGACCTATCTGGTGCATTTGCGGATCACGCCGTCGATATCGCCATCACCCCAATCGAAGGCCGCCGCAAATCATTGCTGATCGCTGACATGGACAGCACTATCATCACCTCAGAATCTCTTGATGACCTTGCCCGCCTCAGCGGCAAAGGTGAGGAAGTTGCTGAAATTACCGCACGCTCCATGCGTGGTGAGCTTGATTTTGCTGGCTCCCTGATTGAACGCGTTAAGATGATTGCTGGTGCACCTGCCAGCTTAACCCAGACAATTATAGATGATGCAGTATGCAATGAAGGCGCTGACGCACTTGTGGCCACGATGCGTGCCCATGGCGCCCGCACCATTCTTGCATCTGGCGGTTTTACCTTTTTAACTGACGTTATTCATGCCCGCCTTGGGTTTGATGAACATTACGCCAATACCCTTCTTCTTGATGGTGATCAAATCAAGGGTGAGGTAACCATGCCAATCTTGGATCAAAACGCCAAACGCGTGCGCCTAGACCTTACCACCAACGCCATGGGCATCAGCCATGAAGACGTCATAACCGTGGGTGATGGCGCCAATGATCGCGGCATGACTGAACGTGCCGGCATTGGTGTTGCCTATCGCGGCAAAGATGCCCTGAAAGCTGTTGCAGATGTCTGTCTAGATTACGCAGATTTGCGGGGTCTTCTCTGGGTTCAAGGCTATGATGATGACGACATCACCACTGAATTAAATTAGGTTAAACAAAATTAAGCTGGCCTTATCTAATTTATTAAGCATCGCATAACAAAACAGCCCCAACTGGGGCTGTTTTTTATGAGGTATGATATGCGTGGTTTATTCCACAGGTATCGCCACAAACCGTTCACGGCCATCACGGCGGATCAACAACAGGAATGTTGTCTTTTCAAGACGGCGTGCTTCCGCAACACCATCTATCAGATCACTCACGCTCATGACTTGTTTCTGGCCAATGCGGCGGATGATATCACCAACCTGCATGCCCCGATCTGCCGCAGGGCTGCCTTGAACCACTTCTGTGACCACAACACCGCGCATTTCTGCATCATCATCAGCAGGAATATTATATTCCTTCCGCAATGCATCGGTTAAAGATGACACGGTGAAACCAAGGCTGGCAAAGCTATGTGGTTTTGATGGGGCGGTATTCCGTCCGCTCAATAAACCAGCTTGTTCAGCTTGTTCTAATTCACCTAACTCAACGGTAAGGATTTTCTCATCACCGCCACGCAAGACTCTAACCTCAACCTTTTTACCAATGGCAGTTTCCGCAACGATGCGCGGCAAGCTCCGCATATCTTCGATCTTCTTGCCATCAAAGCTCAACACCACGTCACCTGCACGCATGCCGCCATCTTCGGCAGGGCCTTCAGGATGCACCGATGAAACCAAGGCACCCATTTGATTATCCAGCCCAAGGGATTCGGCAATATCAGGTGTGATTTCCTGAATAAAGACACCCAACCAGCCGCGGCGTGTTCTGCCAAATTCAGCTAGCTGGTCAACCACATTACCCGCAAGGTTTGATGCAATCGCAAAACCGATCCCGACAGACCCCCCAGATTGTGAGAAAATAGCTGTGTTAATCCCGATCACTTCACCTTTAAGGTTAAAGAGTGGGCCGCCAGAATTGCCACGATTAATAGACGCATCAGTCTGGATAAAGTCATCATAAGGGCCAGAGCCAATATCACGGCCGCGCGCAGAAACAATCCCTGCCGTTACCGTGCCACCAAGCCCAAACGGGTTACCAATTGCCATGACCCAGTCACCAACACGCAACGTGTCACTATCGCCAAAAGTCACAGAGGCCAGTTCTTCACCTTCAGGATCAAACTTAAGCACCGCAAGATCAGTTTTCGGATCACGCCCTAACAACACCGCATCAAATGTTTTGTCGTTATAAAGTGTCACACGGATCTGGTCTGCAGACTCGATCACATGATTATTCGTCACAACAATACCATCAGCATTGATGATGAAACCTGACCCCAAGGCTTGTGATTGGCGCTTAGAGCCGCGGTCACGAAACTCTTCCAAGAAATCTTCAAAGGGCGAACCAGGCGGGAATTGCGGAAAATTATTCGGCTGATCTGTAAGTACGGTGGTGGTGGATATATTAACCACAGCAGGGCTTAAACGTTCTGCAAGCTCTGCAAAAGATGGGCGGTCATGTGCCATCGCCTGCACCGCACCAAGGATCATAACAACCGCTGCAAGGGTCATCATCATCATCCAGCGGGCCACGCCACGTTCAACAGAAATGCGTTTTACTTGAACCATCATTAACTCCTCTTATGTGCTTCAACGCCATATCACCAATAATCATGACGATGGAACATGGCGATGAAAGGGCAAGACTGAGATCACTCTGCCCTAATTCCCGGGCGCGATAATGCCAAGATTTAAAGGCGCGCCGATATCATCATATAAAGAATATAGTTCAGGGCCGGTCGTATTGAACCGGCCCTGATGTTTTTGACTTATTCGCCGTCTTTGCTACCAAAGAAGCGGAAGAACTCACTATCTGGCGAGATTACCAATGATGTGCCTTCCTTGTTAAAGCTCTTACGGTACGCCTGCATAGACCGGTAGAATGAGAAGAACTCCTCATCCTCACCAAATGCATCAGCATAAATCTTAATAGAAAGGGCATCACCCTCACCACGTAAGATCTCACTTTTACGTCGTGCTTCAGCCACCATCACCGTCCGCTGCTTTTCAGCATCCGCACGGATCTTCTGCGCTTCTTCTTCACCAGTAGCACGGAATTCTTTGGCTTCACGCTCACGTTCTGACTTCATTCGGTTAAAGATGTTTTGCGACGTTGCGTCAGGGTAATCCGCACGGCGGATACGCACATCAACAATCTCAAGCCCTAGTGAGCCACCAGATGCATTAACTTCTTCACGAATGCTGTCAGTTAAGAAACGGCGATCTTCGGACAAGATGTCCAGCAAGGTCGCGCCACCCAACACACGGCGCACGGACGAGTCCACAATCGCATCAAGACGTTGCTGCGCCCCACGCACACTGCGCACGGTTTGATAGAACAACAATGGGTCAACAATCCGGAATCGGGCATAAGTGTCAACTTCGAGACGCTTCTGATCTGCCAAAATCACCTGTTCGCTATCAGAAGATACCATCGCCAATGCGCGGTTTTCATAAAACACCACGTTCTGGATGAATGGAATTTTCCAGTTTAGGCCAGGTTTTTGGATCGTCCGTTTTGCCTCACCAAACTGCAGCACAATACCCTGCTGCGTTTGTTCGACAATAAATAGGCCATTCAATGCCACAAAGGCTGCGGCAACAAGGGCGACAATGGAAATAGTTTTCGTTTTCATGACATCTCCTCCTTACTGCGCGTTCTTGGCTTTGTTAATTTGCGGCAGGGCCAAATATGGCACCACCCCAGACCCTGCAGCCCCTTGGTCAATAATAATCTTATCAACAGACTGCATAATCTCTTCCAAGGTTTCGATGTAAATACGTTCCTTGGTAACATCTTTATTCAGCATATAGGCTTGATAGACCTGCTGGAAACGTGACGCGTCACCTTCTGACCGGCTCACAACTTCCGCCGCATAGGCTTCAGCCTCGGCAACAATACGCGCAGCTTCACCACGTGCACGCGGCACAACGTCATTACGATACGCTTCCGCTTCGTTCTTCAAACGGTCTCTATCCTGACGCGCACGCTGCACTTCGTTAAAGGCATCAATAACATCTGATGGCGGATCAACGGCCAGCAGTTGCACCTCACGTACGGTCACGCCTGCTTCGTATTCATTCAGCAAATCTTGCAAACGCTGCTTTGCACGGCTCTGGATCTGTTGACGACCATCGGTCAAGGCAAATTGAATATCTACACCGCCAACAATCTCACGCATCACGGATTCAGCCGCCACTTTCGTGGTTTCAATAGGATCAGAAAGATTAAACAAATACTGCCCCGCATCACCGATACGCCAGAACACCACAAAGTCGATATCAACGATATTTTCATCACCGGTGATCATCTGGCTTTCAGACGCAACATCACGGCGGCTGGATGAACCATCACGCCCTAATGACCGGAAACCAACATCAATGCGGTTATCGCGGGTAACTTCTGGCTTTATGACCGTCTCAATCGGGTATGGCATGTGGTAATGCAGCCCAGGAGATGTGGTTGATGTCCATTCACCAAAACGCAACACGACGCCTTGCTGTTGTGGGTTAACGCGGTAAAATCCAGAAAGTAGCCACAGGATGATCAGCACCATCAGGCCGATCAGCCATAAGCGCTTTCCACCAAAACCAGATGGCATCATTTTGTTGAATTGCTCACGGCTTTGACGCAGCATTTCATCAATTTCTGGTGGGTTGCCTCGGCCTCCACCACCAAAGGGGCTTCCGCCACCCGGTTTATTGGATCCGTTGCCCCAAGGACTATTATTCCTTGGGCCGTCACCATTGTCATTGTTTCCTTGGTTGTTCCAGGGCATATCTTTCTCCGATTAGATCAGCCATTCCGATCACGTGATGTCGATCACTTTATCAATGTCATAAATTATTATCATGATAATGTATCTTGTAATCTTAGGTCTGATCTACATATTTGTATCACAGCATGAGTTTTCAAGCAGATTTGTCGCAAATATCAATAATAGTTACCTTACATTCTTAAAAGAGACATTTTTATGGCCGATCAAATAACCGAAGATATGATTCTTGATGCCCTCCGCAAGATTTCTGTGGAAGGTTCTGTTGTTGATTTAGTGGCAACAGGCATGGTGTCAGGGGTGGTGATCAAAGATGGCCATATTGGCTTCAGCCTTGAAATTGACCCAGAAGACGCTGAGGCTATCCAACCACTGCGCATTGCGGCTGAAAATGCAGTCGCTGCGATTGATGGTGTGCTGTCGGCATCGGCTATGCTGACTGCCCATAAAAAAGATGCCCCTCAACAACCGCAAGCCCAACAATCGCAGGCCCAGCAACCACAGGGCCAACAGGCCCAAACTGGTCAGGGCCAAACTGGTCAGGGCCAGACTGGTCAGGGTGTTATGCATCAACCCGCGACCCATGTTATCGCCGTCGCGTCTGGCAAAGGCGGCGTGGGCAAATCCACCACCGCCATCAATCTGGCCTTGGCAATCAAAGCCATGGGCAAATCTGTTGGTATTCTTGATGCTGATATTTATGGCCCTTCCCTGCCGCGGCTTACTGGCGTTACCACCAAGCCAAAAGCAGAAGGCAATAAACTCATCCCGATCGAAGCCCATGGCCTGAAAGTCATGTCCATTGGCTTTTTGATGGAAGAAGATGCACCAACCATTTGGCGCGGACCAATGGTAATGTCCGCCCTTGAACAAATGCTAAAAGACGTGGCATGGGGCGACTTAGACGTCCTGATCATAGATATGCCGCCAGGCACTGGTGATGCACAGCTTACCTTATCGCAACGTGCAAAACTCGCTGGCGCTGTTATTGTGTCCACGCCGCAAGACCTTGCCCTTATTGATGC
>CBFIAO010000031.1:0-3655 GCA_965660595.1 Puniceispirillales bacterium (SeqCode)
TTATGCACAGCGACCGACAACACCCGCTTTGCGCGCGCCTGACCAATAACATATTCATCCAAAAATTCACAAATTTCACGCGGAGATGGCACACCGTCAGATGATTTACTGAGGGACGCTTTATGTTCTTCTTTGATGATATCCATGCATAATTCAACGCATTCATCACAAATGAATACCGTTGGACCTGCAATAAGCTTTTTCACTTCATGCTGGCTTTTACCGCAGAATGAGCAAAATAACGTATTTTTAGACTCTGAATTATCACCAGTATTGGACATAAGAAAGCTCCTCTGTCCTTATCATAGACAGGGTCGAGGCCGATCAGCAAATAAAAAAGTGACCGGCCATATGTGATTATTACATCAATTACATGTGAATTTAATTATTCGTCACCTTGTGGGGCTGGACGTTTATTCACAATTTCATCAATCAGCCCATGCTTTAAGGCTTCTTCCGGCGCCATGAATGTGTCACGTTCCATAATGGCTTCGATATCTTTTAAGCTGCGACCGGTATGATTGACATAAATACCATTGAGTCGTTCACGAAGATTCAAAATTTCACGTGCGTGAATCTCAATATCTGTTGCTTGACCAGAAAACCCGCCAGATGGCTGATGTGTCATGATACGTGAATTTGGTAGGCTGTAGCGTTTGCCGGCAGCACCTGCCATCAATAACAGTGACCCCATTGAAGCCGCCTGCCCCATGCATACGGTGGAGCATTCTGGGCGGATATATTGCATGGTGTCATAAATCGCTAGGCCAGATGTGACAATACCGCCCGGTGAATTAATGTAAATTGAAATATCTTGTTTTGGATTTTCTGATTCCAAAAACAACAACTGGGCACAGATAACAGAAGACACGTTGTCATCAATCGGGCCATTAATAAAAATGATCCGTTCTTTGAGAAGACGTGAATAAATATCAAAGGCACGTTCGCCGCGGCTGGATTGTTCGACCACCATGGGCACCAAGGCTTGCGCGGAGGTATCCATTGCCGTGTTAGCCGCAAATGAGGGGGCAGTATTGAAAATCGCGTTATCGCTCATGTTTCATCCTATCAGGCCCCCCATTAATGGAAGGCGGTTAGTCCTTTTTCTTAGCCGCAGCCTTTTTTGCTGCTTTCTTAGCACCTTTTGCAGCAGGTGCCTTTTTAGCAGTTGAAGATGATGCTGACTTTTTAGCAGCCTTCTTTGCTGATTTCTTAGCAGGCTTTGCATCTTCATCTTCGGCTTTGTACAACTCTTCTACTGTCATAACGTTGTCGTTAACCTTGGCAATTTCAAGGATGTAATCAACAACTTTATCTTCAAAGATAGGACCAGCGAGCTGCTGAGCGGCATCAGGGTTCTTCTGGAAATATTCAAGAACCTGCTGTTCTTGGCCAGGATAACGCTGTGCTTCAGCAAAAATTGCACGGTTCTTTTCTTCATCGGTAACCTGAAGTTCGTTCTGGCGACCAATATCTGTCAGGGCCATACCAAGACGGACACGGCGACGTGCTAACATATCTGCTTCGGCTTTATCTTCATCGCTCATGCCATCATCACATTGATGATCATGGTCTTCTTCACCATGTTCATGCGGGTTCATGGCATGACAGATAGAGCTGTATTCTTGCGCCACTAATGTTGGCGGGATATCAAATTCACCCAATTCTTCATCAAGAGCATCAAGTAGTGATGTTTTTACCTTGGTGCGGATCGCAGAAGAATGCTGACGTGAGATTTGTTCACGTACGGCAGCTTTTAGCGCTTCTAGATTTTCCATGCCAAGGGTAGATGCAAATTCATCATCAATTTTAACATCATCAGGTTCATGAATTTCATGAATGGTGACTTCAAATACGGATGCCTTGCCAGCAAGGTGTTCTGCCGGATATTCTTCAGGAAACGCAACATCAACATTAACGGTAGTTTCAGGCATTGCCCCCACCAGACCTTCTTCAAAGCCCGGGATAAATGAGTTTGAGCCAATGGCCAGGCGATGACCTTCAGCAGCACCGCCTTCAAAGGCTTCACCATCAATGCGGCCAACAAAGTCGATCACCACCGTATCGCCGTTCTTAACGGCACGCGGCTTTGCGATAGGCTTAGTTGGGCGGTTTTCTTCAGCGATTGATTTGACAGCTTCGTCAACTTCGCTATCCGCGACTTCAACGGATGGACGGTCGATCACAAGCTTTGATAGATCAACAGGATCAATTTCTGGCATGATCTCAATCTTGATCACGGCTTTCATGTCACCACCTTCTTCATATTCGGTGACGTCCAAGCTAGGGTTGGTGGCAACACGCAAGGAGTTGTCTTCGATAATGCCGCGGGTGGCTTCATCTAGGGCTGCTTGCAGGACTTCACCAAGAACCTGTTTGCCGTAACGTGACTTAACCACGCTTACAGGCACTTTACCTGGGCGAAAACCCGGCATGTTAACTTCGGTGGCGAGCGATGCGATGCGAACATCCACACGTTCGTCGATCTGTGCCGCCGTCAATGTGATATCGTATTCGCGCTTCAAGCCTTCGGATAGTGTCTGAGTCACGTCCATAATAGTAATCCCTATATGTCTGGAAGGGTCCTTCGTAGAAAAAGTGGGGCGAGTGACCGGAATTGAACCGGCGACCTCCAAAGCCACAATCTGGCGCTCTAACCAACTGAGCTACACCCGCCACAATGATGAGACTGATTTATACACTACACCAACCAAGGTCAAGACATTACCGCACGGTTTTCGCCAAAAATATCCGCTATTGATCATATTTATGAATATTGACGATGCCTCAAGGCTAGACATTGCGGAATCTGCAACATAAGTTGGTCAGCATTAATTGATCAATATTTTATTATAGGCCTCAATATTGAGCGCCCATACATCATTAAAATCAGCGGAGTTTTTAAGATGACACAACTGGCGCTTCGGGCCACACAACTTGGCACAGAAACAGCATTTACCGTGCTTCAACGTGCAGCTGAATTATCAAGCCAAGGACGTGATATCATCAATCTTGGCATTGGACAGCCTGACTTCCCTACGCCTGAGCATATTGTTGAAGCTGGCATTAAAGCACTGCGTGATGGACAACACGGTTACACACCATCAGGCGGGATTATGCCGCTTAAAGAGGCGGTGGCGGCAAATATACATGCGCGCACGGGTGCAGGTATCCCACCTGCCCGCATTCAAATCTTGCCTGGCGGAAAGGTCGTGATCTTTTTTGCTGCTATGTTATGCGGTGAAGATGGTGGTGAGATTATTTACCCAGACCCAGGATTTCCGATTTATCAATCCGCGATTAATTTTAGTGGCGCAACACCGCGGCCATACCCTTTGCGTGAAGAAAATGACTTCGCCTTTAGTGCTGATGACGTGTTGTCCCGTATCACCGATAAAACACGGCTGGTGATTGTTAATTCACCTGCAAATCCAACTGGCGGGGTCACACCGCGGGCCGAGTTTAAGAAACTTGTCGATGGCCTGATGGCACATCCGCATGTCACGATTATGTCGGATGAAATTTATGACCAGCTTACGTTTGATGGGCAAGACACCACAAGTTTGCTGGAATTCCCTGAAATTCAAGATCGGTTGATCATTCTTAATGGCTGGTCAAAGACCTACGCGATGACAGGATGGCGGCTGGGTTATGC
>CBFIAO010000031.1:3665-19876 GCA_965660595.1 Puniceispirillales bacterium (SeqCode)
TGGCCAAGCGATATGGTTGAGGCGGCAGATCGTCTGGCGGTGAATATTCATTCATGCGTTAACGCGGCGGCACAACATGCCGCTATTGAAGCCATTTCAGGACCGCAACAATGTGTTTCAGATATGAAGGCTGCCTTTCAACGCCGTGCTGCACTTCTTGAACAAGGGCTTAATGCCCTGCCCGGTTTTACCGCCCGCAAACCTGCTGGTGCTTTTTATGCGTTCCCTAATATCACTGGCACTGGTCTTTCGTCCCAGTCGTTACAAACAGGTTTGTTAGAAGAAGCTGGCGTTGCCTTGATCAGCGGCACTAGCTTTGGTGCGGAAGGTGAAGGATATTTGCGGTTTTCATGCGCGAATTCTGATGAAGCTATCGAAGATGCGTTAGCACGCATTAAGGCATGGTTAGACGCTAACATTTCTTAATCACGCTCTTTTGCCTAATAATTAGGCAGTTATGTTTTATTTTTAGGCATTTCTGTGCTGATGACGCAGCGATGGTTAGTGTTTGCAACTTAATTCATCGGGTTATTTGCCGAGCATTTAGTAAGCTGGCGTACATGTCCTTGAAAAAACCCGATAGGCATCTATTTTGGCATGAAAGTTGCATTTATACTTATGTAACCTTCATCGGAGACTTGTCCTATGAAAAAACTAGAAGCCATCATTAAGCCTTTTAAGCTCGACGAAGTGAAAGAGGCCCTACATGAAGTTGGTATTCAAGGGATCACCATTACTGAAGCCAAGGGGTTTGGGCGGCAAAAAGGCCATACTGAACTTTACCGCGGCGCCGAATATGTGGTTGATTTCCTGCCAAAAGTGAAAATTGAAGTCATCATTGAAGATGATCTTGTTGAAAAATCGGTAGAAGCCATTCTTGGTGCAGCCGCAACAGGTCGAATTGGTGATGGTAAAATTTTCATTTCCCCTATTGAAGATGTAATCCGCATCCGAACCGGCGAACGTGGTGCTGACGCTATTTAAGGCAGCCCATTACGTCATTAATTGCATAAGTGGAGAGAAAAATGTCTGATGCAAAAACAATTTTGAAAATGATTGAAGAAAATGAGATCTCATATGTAGATCTTCGCTTCACTGACCCTCGTGGTAAGATGCAGCACGTAACCCAGCACGTCTCCACCATTGATGAAGACAGCCTTGCTGAAGGTTTCATGTTTGATGGTTCATCAATTGAAGGTTGGAAGGCTATTAACGAGTCTGACATGACCATGATGCCTGACCTGAGCCGTTGTTACATCGACCCATTCTTCGCACAGCCAACACTCGCAATTTTCTGTGACGTGCTTGAGCCGTCAACTGGTGAGCCATACAGCCGTGACCCACGTTCAACAGCAAAAGCAGCGCTTGCACATATGGCGTCTGCTGGTATCGCTGATACCGCATTTTTCGGTCCTGAAGCTGAATTCTTCATTTTTGAAGACGTTAAGATCGACGTGTCAATGAACCGCGGCATGTATGAGCTGGATTCAGTTGAAGGCCCATATAACTCAGCACGTGGCTATGAAGAAGGCAACCTTGGCCACCGTCCGGGCGTCAAAGGCGGTTACTTCCCGGTACCACCAGTTGATTCAGGCCAAGACATCCGTTCTGAAATGCTTTCTGTTATGTCTGAAATGGGCGTGCCAGTTGAAAAGCATCACCACGAAGTTGCACCATCACAGCATGAACTTGGTGTGATGTTCGGCACATTGATTGAAACTGCGGATAACCTGCAGCTATACAAATATGCTGTACATAACGTTGCCCATGCGTATGGCGTGTCTGCAACATTTATGCCAAAGCCAATTTCAGGCGATAACGGTTCAGGCATGCACGTGCACCAGTCACTATGGATGGACGGCAAGCCATTGTTTGCAGGTAACGGTTATGCTGACCTGTCTGAAATGGCACTGTTCTACATTGGCGGTATCATCAAGCATGCCAAGGCACTGAACGCGTTCACCAACCCTTCAACAAACTCATATAAGCGTTTGATCCCGGGTTATGAAGCACCAGTTCTGTTGGCGTATTCTTCACGTAACCGTTCTGCATCATGCCGTATCCCATTCGTGAACAGCCCTAAAGGTAAGCGCGTTGAAGTACGTTTCCCTGATGCGACTGCAAACCCATATCTTGCGTTCTCTGCCATGCTGATGGCTGGCCTTGATGGTATCCGTAACAAGATCCATCCTGGTGAAGCTATGGATAAGGACCTTTATGATCTTCCTGCCGAAGAACTGAAGGATATCCCAACAGTATGTTCATCATTGCGTGAAGCACTGGATTCACTAGATGCTGACCGTGAATTCCTGACACAAGGTAACGTGTTTACTGATGATCAGATCGATGCATATATCGAACTGAAAATAGAAGAAGTGATTGCGTTTGAACACACACCACATCCAATCGAATTCAAGATGTACTACTCAAGCTAAGCAAAACGCTTAGATACATCTACATTGATAAAAGGGGCGGCTTTCATGTCGCCCTTTTTTGTGCCGAAAATACATTCTGTGGTGGTTTGGTCTTGCTGAAATATCTAGATCATGTAGTTTATGGAACTTCAGCATTTATATTTTTGCGCAAGGTAACCCATGTCTGATCTGTTTAATACCGCCGATAGTGGTGATTATAACGCCGCTGAGATTGAAGTTCTTGAAGGGCTTGAACCTGTACGTCGTCGCCCGGGGATGTATATTGGCGGCACTGATGACCGTGCGCTGCACCATATGGCAGCTGAGATTATCGACAATTCCATGGATGAAACCGTTGCTGGATTTGCATCACGGATTACGGTGACATTAAATGAAGACGGTAGCCTGACCGTGGGGGATAATGGCCGCGGTATCCCAACAGACCCGCATCCTAAATTCCCAAATAAATCAGCACTTGAAGTCATTATGACAACCCTTCATGCCGGCGGTAAATTTGAAGGCAAAGCTTATTCCACATCTGGCGGGTTACATGGTGTTGGTGCGTCAGTTGTGAATGCCTTATCCACCGAGATGATTGTGGATGTTGCACGCAACAAAACCCTTTATCGCCAGAAATTTTCACGCGGTATTGCGCAAGGAAAACTGGAAGAAGTAGGCGCAGCACCGAATAAGCGCGGCACGGAAGTCACCTTCATGCCAGATAGTGAAATTTTTGGTGCGAATTGGGCCTTCCGCCCTGCCCGACTTTATAAAATGATCAGATCCAAGGCTTATCTTTTTGCCGGGGTTGAAATCCGCTGGTCTTGTGCGGCGCGGTGGATCACTGGTGATGACACGACACCAACAGAAGATACGATTAAATATCCTGGCGGTCTTGCCGATTTCTTGGTCGACACCACCAAAGATAAATCCATTTTAATCGCGCAGCCTTTTGCCGATAACGTAACGGTGAATGACGAAAAGGTGGAATTTGCGATCACTTGGTTTGGCCCGGGTGAAGACGGTTTTGTCCAGTCTTATTGTAACACGGTCCCGACACCTGATGGCGGTACCCATGAAACAGGATTGCGCCAATCCATCACCCGCGGCATGCGTGCATATGGGGAGATTGCGGGCAATAAAAAAGCCGCAGGTTTAACCATGGATGACGTTATGGCTTCAACCGGTGCGGTGTTGAGCGTATTTGTGCGTGAACCACATTTCCAAGGACAGACTAAAGACCGCTTGGTGAGCCATGATGCCACAAAATTAGTAGAAACAGGATTGCGTGACCGTTTCGAGACATGGCTTTCGGTTGACCCTGAACGTGCAGGTTTCTTGCTGGATGCGGCGATCGAACGAATGGAAGATCGCAAGCGCCGCAAGCGTGATAAAGATGTGGCCCGTAAAACCGCAACGCGAAAGTTACGCCTGCCCGGGAAATTGGCAGATTGTTCATCCACCGATGAAGACGACACTGAATTATTTTTGGTCGAAGGTGATAGTGCTGGCGGTTCTGCCAAGCAAGCACGTGACCGTAAAACGCAAGCTGTACTTCCGTTGCGCGGCAAGATTTTGAACGTGGCGTCAGCTAGTGATGATAAGTTGGCGCAAAACCAAGAATTATCTGACTTATCCTTGGCCCTTGGGGTGCAGCCCGGTAAGAATTTTAACCTAGATAACCTGCGTTACGGCCGGATCATCATCATGACAGATGCTGATGTTGATGGTGCGCATATCGCTGCATTGCTGATGACATATTTCTATCAGCAAATGCCTGGGTTGATCGAGTCTGGCCGCCTGTTCATTGCGCAGCCGCCGCTCTATCGCCTGAGCCAAGGCGGCACGGTGCTTTATGCCCTAGATGAAGCCCATAAAGACCAGTTGATTGATGAGCATATGACGGGCCGCGGCAAGATTGAAATTAGCAGATTTAAAGGCCTTGGGGAAATGCCGCCCGCACAATTAAAAGAAACAACCATGTCAAAAGCATCACGCCGCTTGTTAAAGGTTGATCTGCCGAAACGTGATAGCGAAGGCGCTGATGACCGCCGCAAGGTTGATGGGCTGGTGCATACGCTGATGGGGCGGAAGCCTGAGCTGCGTTTTGCTTATATCCGTGACCATGCCGGTGACGTGCTTGAAGAGCTTGATATCTAATAAATACGTTTAAGGAAGTCTTTTAGGCACGCGGTGGTTGCTTTAGGGCTTTCCAGCGGCGGCAAATGACCTGCGTTAGCGATCTCAACAAACATGCTGCCTTTAGCGATATCAGCCATGGCCATGACTTGATCTGGCGGCGTTAATGCATCAACCTGCCCCACCACAAAAAGTGATGGCATGTCAATATCTTGCAACGTGTCAAACTGATCACGGCGGGTCATGATAGCCTGTTGTTGCAAGACAAAATTGTCATGACCAATGACACTTGCCATGTCCATAATTTCAGCGCATAGCACGTCATTTTCTAAATGATGCGGTGCAATCAAGCTGGGCAATAACGTTCGCGTCACGCCTTTAAATTTGCCAAGATAGCTCATCTCCACCAATGATTTACGGGTTTCAACCTTTTCAGGTGGGTCAGCAATGGCATTACTGTCCATCACCACCATGGCATCAAGGCGTTCTGGGGCAAGTCGCGCAAGTTCAAGGGTGATATAACCGCCCATCGACAACCCGATTGGGGTGAAGTTACCATCCACCTGATCAAGGATACGTGCTGCCATGGCCGTGATGGTGTTTAATCCTGTCGTATCAGCGTCGATGATATCGTAATCTGATGACAAGGCAGCCGTTTGATGACGGAAAAAACTGGGGGTAAGCAATAAACCCGGTATAAAGACAAGTTGCGGCATTTTAGTTTTATAAATGGTGAATGATCCCACCAAAATGCCATTTTAGTTGACCTTTCGCCATCTTTTTTGTATGAAATGAATACATTTAAACATGCGTTTTCTTTTTGACGCAATTTAGGCTGGATATGACCGCCTCAATTTTTCCCTTTTATCTTAACTATTATTGGACTTTCGTGTGACTTTTCGTGATCTTGGACTTAGTGATCCACTGCTTGATGCTGTTGCAGCTTGCGGTTATGAAACACCAACACCAATTCAAGAAAAATCTATACCGACCGTGTTGATGGGGCGTGACGTGCTGGGGTCTGCACAGACAGGCACAGGCAAAACAGCTTCCTTCACCCTACCAATGATTGATATTCTAGATTCTGGACGTGCGCGGGCACGGTTGCCGCGATCACTTATCCTGACTCCAACCCGTGAATTGGCCGCACAGGTAGCCGAGAGTTTTGACCAATTTTCAGCTAATCATAAACTAACGAAAGCATTACTTATCGGCGGTACAAGCTTTTCAGAGCAAGACCAAGCCCTGAATAAAGGCGTTGATGTCCTGATTGCAACGCCTGGCCGATTGCTGGACCATGTTGAGCGCGGTAAAGTAATGCTTAATGATGTTAAAATCCTTGTGATTGATGAAGCTGACCGCATGTTGGATATGGGCTTTATCCCTGATATTGAACGCATCACAGGGCTGCTGCCAAAAATTCGCCAGACCTTGTTCTATTCTGCCACATTGGATGAAACCATCCATAAGATTGCCGCTAATTTTGTCATCAATCCAAAGGTGATTGAAGTTGCCACACCTTCTGCCACTGCGTCGACTGTCGAGCAATTTGTGGTGAAGACTGATGTTAAGAAAAAACGTGAAGTCTTAAGGGACATACTGCGCCAAGAAGATGTTACCAATGCAGTGATTTTCTGTAACCGAAAGCGTGATATTTCCACGCTGAAAACATCACTTGAGCGTCATTCATTTAGTGTCTTGGCGATGCATGGTGATATGACGCAATCAGCACGTAATGAAGCATTGGCCAAGTTTAAGTCTGGAGATGTTCCACTGCTGGTGGCGTCTGATGTTGCTGCACGCGGGATTGATATTGCCGGCCTTTCACATGTGTTTAATTTTGATGTGCCGATGAATGCTGAAGATTATGTGCACCGTATTGGCCGAACAGGCCGTGCTGGACGTTCTGGGCGTGCATTTACACTGGCGGCAGGTAAAGATGACAAACATTACCTTGAGGCGATTGAAAAACTTATCGGCAAATCAGTCGAGGTGATGACCGTTGGCAGCCCTGCCCCTGAAGATACCCCAGAAGATACCCAAGCAGATAGTGCTGATGACGTGAAGACAAGTAAACCTGCACGCAATGCGAAAAAGCGCAATCAAAAAGCTGACGATAACGCCATCGATAGCAACGGCACCGAGGCAGGTGATAAAACACAGCGCAACTCACGCGGCAAAAAACAGCCCAAGCAATATGCAAATGAATTGCCAACACCGCCAGATTGTTCCGGTGATAGCTTTAAGACAACGGAACACACACCAGCGTTTTTGCTAAACGCTTAATTCTTATTTAATTCAGCGCCTTACTAACGACTTCTGATAAATCAGTTGAAATGTTAGCGCTGTTCTTAATCATCACCAACGCCCCTTTCATCATCGCTTTACGTTCTTCGGCATAACGGCCAAAGCGCGTTAATGGCAAGACCATGCGTGCCGCGATTTGCGGGTTACGTGCATCAATGTCAGCGATATGTTTCGCAATGTAATGATAGCCTGACCCATCTTCGGCATGGAAATTCGGTGTGTTCATTGCCGCAAAAACAGATAACACAGCACGTAATTTATTAGGGTTATTGGCATCAAACATCGGGTGCGCCATCAACGCATCACAATGTGCAGGTGTTCCAACCAATGGCGCTGATGCTTCATGCGCGAACCATTTTTCCATCACCAAGGCATTATCCGCCCATTTCACCGCAAATGCATCAAGGGCAGCCGTGCGAAAATCACCATCAATTTGGTTCAAGGCAGCAAGGCTTGCATCTGACAAGGTCATGTTATGATGCCCAGCCATGCGTGCTGCCATGTCATCAGCGCCATCAAGATGGGCAATCACCGCCATGCTGATCAAACGGCCATAAAGGGCCCTTTCTTGCGGCGTTAGCGTATCTGCGGCTGAGGTAAGGCGGTTAAGGTTGTCCATAATGGTGCCGGCCATGGCTTGCCCCAACTCACGCATCATTTTGCGACGTTTACACCAAATATTATATGGGTCTGGCACGTCATGCGCCGCTTCGACGATAACCTGTGACGGCAGGCGCATGATTTGTGCCTTTTCAGCACCATCAAGGATAGGGTCAGTTAGCACTTTACCTAAACCGTCAGCCAAGCCTGCAAGATGGTTGTCCATGTCATCATCGGTGAGTGCGGCTACCATCAATGATTGACCTGCATCCCAACGTGCAAAAGGATCTTTATCACCGCCTAAGAGGTGAAGAAGTTCATCGCCTGAAAGGTCAGTCTTAGCTTTAACTGGCGCAGAGAACCCTTGTAAATATGACGGTACGGTGCCTTCTGGCACGTCATAAAGGGTCAGCATGCCTTTATCATCAGTCAAGATATGGGTATGGCTGTCCTGACCATCATCATCAGGTGATGTTTTGACCGGAACGGCCGCACCATCAGGGCCAACAAGGCCAATGGTGATAGGGATAACCAGCGCATCAGTCGCCGTTTGTGCGGCGGTTTGTGGTGATTTCTGCTTGAAATTTAACGTCAGGGTGTTGTCAGCAGCACCAATGGTGCGGTTTATGATAAGCTCAGGTGTGCCAGCCTGGCTGTACCACCGTTTAAATTGGCTGAAGTCGACATCATTTGCATCAGCCATCGCGGCGACAAAATCATCACAGGTCGCAGCGTCACCATCATGACGGTCAACATAAAGCGCCATGCCTTTCATAAACCCATCTTTACCAAGCATCGTCGCGATCATGCGAATAACCTCAGCCCCCTTTTCATAAACTGTTGGGGTATAGAAATTATTAATTTCCGCATATTCTTCAGGTCGAATTGGATGGGCGGTTGGGCCGTTATCTTCCGGGAACTGGATCGCACGCAGCAACGCCACGTCATCAGCACGTTTTACGCCGCGTGAATGAGTGTCAGCCGTGAATTCTTGGTCACGATATACGGTCAACCCTTCCTTCAAGGTTAATTGAAACCAATCACGGCAGGTGATGCGGTTACCGGTCCAATTATGGAAATATTCATGGGCAACAATACCTTCAACACGTTCAAGGTCGCCATCCGAAGCGGTTTCCATATCCGCCAAAATGAATTTTGAATTGAAGATGTTAAGGCCTTTATTTTCCATCGCCCCCATATTGAAATGGCTGACGGCAACGATCATGAAAATATCAAGGTCATAGCTGAGGTTATAGACGTCTTCATCCCATTTCATGGAACGTTTAAGGCTGTCCATCGCATGAGCGGTGCGGTGGGCATTGCCATGTTCCACATAAATCCGCAAGTCAACCACACGGCCATCTTTGGTGGTAAAGCTGTCCTTTACGTGGTCAAGGTCACCTGCCACCATAGCAAAAAGGTAGCTGGGCTTTTTAAATGGGTCATGCCATGTTGCAAAATGTCTATCGCCATCGAGCGTGCCTTCTTCGATCAAGTTACCATTTGATAGCAATACAGGCAGTGTCACTGGTGCTTCAATCCGGGTGGTGAACACGCTCATCACGTCAGGGCGGTCAGGATACCATGTGATATGACGGAACCCTTCTGGTTCACACTGGGTGCAATACATATCCCCCGATAGATAGAGACCTTCAAGGGTAGTGTTCGTTTGCGGGTGAATAGTCGTGACTGTTGACACCACCGCATGATCAGGAAGATCAAGCGAGATTTCGCCTGTTGATGTATCAAGCGCTGCCATGTCATAAGGCACATCATCAATACACAGACGGTCAAGGCCCATGCTGGGGTTGCCAAGAAGGGTTAAAGGGCCTTTGGATTGGCGCGATACGGTCAAGCGTGATGTCACAACAGCACGGTCGTCATAAAGCGCGATGGTCAGATGGACATCGTCCACCGCAAAACTGGGGGCGACATAGGCATCCCGACGAATGACCGCTGGTGATGAAGACATGGATATGGTTCCGTTATCTAGTTAGAACTTGACTCGCGGGTGGTTGTGTACGCATCAAAGCAATGATCATTGCAATACGGCTTGCCGGGCACAACTTCTTCACCGCAGAACGAAAATGCAACGGTTTTAGGGTCACCTGACGGCCAGCTGCAACGGCTGCGTGACCAATTAATGTTACGCAACGCAAGCTTTAGCGGCAGATTTTCAGGCTCGACCACCTCTACTTTAGGCTTGGACGCAGCTTCTTTTTTCGGGCTGGCTTTGGTGGCAATCGGCGACTGACGCTTTGACAAGCCCATGCGGTGCACTTTACCTGCAATCGCGTTACGAGACACGCCAAGCTCTTTACCGATTTGTGAGATTGATAGCCCCTCTTCCCATAATTTTTCAAGCTTTTTAAGTCTGTCTTCTGTCCATTGTAGTGGTTCAGTCATCACGTTTCTCTTTTCAAGTTATGCCACATCACCGGGGAATGCCCCGATGAAATGGCCAATTAAATCACGCTGGTAATCCAGCATATGTCGTCCAGCATGGACGCGGTGTCCTTTTTCCATTGCCGCAGCCATCCATGGGGTGACTTCTGGTATCATGATAATATCAGCAATAATCGCATCAGGGCGCATATGCGTTAACGCACAAGGTAAGGCGTCACCATCATGCAGGCCTTGGCTGGTGGTGTTGATGATGATGTCATAATCACCTGCGGCAGTATCTAGCGTGCCATGCGGAATAACAGCGATATCAGCATCAGGATGATGCTGCAGAATGATGGATTTGATGTCTTCAGCCTTTGCGGCAGTGCGGTTGGCAATCGCCAATGATTTAATAGGCTGGGCCGCCAAGGACGCCGCGATGGCGCGGGCGGCACCCCCTGCCCCGATCATTAAGATGGATTTTCCGGTAACGTCATGACCTTCGCCCTTTAACCCTGCGGTAAAGCCAGCACCATCAAAATTATCGCCAATCATGCGGCCATTTTCAAAACGAACCGCATTGACAGCGCCAGTCATTTTTGCGGCAAGGCCAAGTTCATCGCATATAATAGCAACATCCATCTTAAACGGAATGGTGACACAAACACCGCCCATGTTTGGCATATGTGCCAAGGCTTTCATTTGGTCATTAAGATGTGATGGTTTAAGGTGAATGGGCACGAGGACAGCATCAATCCCACGTTCAGCAAATTGTGGATTGAAGACCATTGGCGCACGAACATGGTCAATCGGGTCTGCGATCACGCCAAAAATCTGAGTTGTGCCGGTAATCATAAACTTATCCATAAAATGGCGTTGAGTTGGAGCTTATCCTACTCTTTTCGGCATTTCTGGCAAGTAAAATTCGACTAAATCAGACGATTCATCTGGATTCGCATGATTTTGATTTCATGTCGTATCCCCAAGCGCATAAAGCGCAGCTAAATCCATCAGCGGCGGGGCATCGGTGATGGTGTTGATGATAGCGGCCACCATTTGCGCATGGTGACGCGCTGCCGCCTCGGCCGTGATGATATCAACAGCTTGGAATGAAATAGATTGGCCTGGCATCATGCGGGCAAGGCGCGGCAGGTCAGCAGAGATTACGGTCGCAATTTTAGTATAGCCGCCTGTGGTTTGATGATCAGCCAGCAAAATGATCGGCAACCCGTTACCCGGGACTTGGATAGCGCCAGTGACAATGCCGTCAGATGGGATGTCAGCATTATCAATATGCGCCAAAGCTGGGCCATCCAGCCGCATGCCCATGCGGTTCGAAACAGGTGAAATTTTATACGTTTCCGCAAGGAAGGTATTGACCGCATCATCCGTGAAGCGATCATCTTGCGGGCCCATCACCACACGGAACGAGGTATCATCCAACATTATACCATCAGCTTTGGCAATTTTTTCGCCTCCAATTTCCGTTATTTGCGGAAAAAGCGGCAATTGATCACCTGGGGCAAGCAACCGCCCTTCATGCCCACCAATCATGGCATTGGGCGAGGTCGACCTAGCGCCATAAAGAGGTTCAACATCTATCCCGCCAGCAATAGCAATAGTGGCAGAAAAGCTGTCTTTTAAGGGACCTAGCGAGACTTTACGCCCTGCCGCCACGTCAACGGAACGGTGCGCAGGTACGGTCAGGCTGCTGCCATGTTCATCTTGAATGGAAAGCGTTGTCGTCATGGTGCCAGTTAAAGCAATACGCATCGCCTGATTACAGCTGAAGGACAGGCCGCCGAAACATGTTTCAAGCACGGCATCCTGAGCTGAGTTTCCCACCAACGCATTACCGATGACGCGTGCATCATGATTAAGCGCGCCACTTTCAGGCACACCAAGAGATTGAAAACCTTTTCGGCCATGATCCTGAATGGTGAGGTGAAGGCCAGCTTGATGAATGGTAAGTATGCGTGTCATGTCAGCCCCCTTCTTCGGGCGCAATAACATCTTCACCATGAGATGCAGCTTGATCAATTTCATCATATTCAGCTTGGGAAATAGATGTAAAGCTGATGGCATCACCGGGCGCGAATAATACAGGTGATGCCCGCCCATGATCAAAAGGACGAATGGGGGTGCGGCCTATCAAATTCCATCCGCCCGGGCTGGGCAAAGGATAAATAACGGTTTGGTCCATCGCGATCCCTACTGAACGTGCCGGCACATGGGCACGCGGTGATGATTTGCGCGGCAGGTATAACGCCGGATCAACGCCTTTCATATAGGCCAAGCCCGGCAAAAACCCCATGATTGCAACCGTGATTGTCTTGCCAATATGGCGCGAGATCACATCATCAGGATGAAGACCAGCAGCGGCGGCAACGTCTTCTATATCCGGACCAGCATCACCGCCATAAAGCACAGGTATTCGCCAATGACGCACCTGAGATGACACGCCAAGATCAAGCGATTTAAGACATTGGGTGACGTGGCCAGTCAGTGTATCAAACGATGTGATGCATGGGTCATAATGAATAAGAAGGTTTTTAAGTCCGGGGGTGACATCAACCACACCTGCGGGTCTAGCTTCACCAATGATGATTTGCCCCAATTGACGCGCCAGCAAGACAGCATCTTCATCAGGATGGTGATCAAAATTCACAAAGAACCCTGAATCGCCTGCATGTAAATATCTATTATTATCAGTTAGTTTCATTATATTTCTTAAGTAGTTTATAAATAAAATTTTGTAGGGCGATACATTAACAATGATGTAGAATATCACCTTGAAGTTTTACAAAACAAGCCTGATAATTCTTAATATAATGACGATACAGCATGAAAGCGATGATATGCCCAAATTTAATCTAAATGCAGATATGGCTGAAGGTTACGGCCCTTGGACAATGGGTGATGATGACGGGCTATTGGCGATTGTCCAATCCGCGAATATCGCCTGCGGGTTTCATGCAGGTGACCCAAATATTATGGCGCGGGTGATGAAAGCGGCAACGAAACATGGCGTTTCACTTGGTGCGCATCCCGGGTTTTATGATCTGCATGGTTTTGGTCGCCGCCAAATGAAACTATCAATGCCAGAAATTGAAAACCTTGTTGCCTATCAAACAGGGGCGGCGCAAGCCATGGCAGCTTTGGCCGGGGCTGAGGTCACGCATATCAAAGTCCATGGCGCGTTAAATAACATGGCCTGTGCTGATCGTGATATGGCAAATGCTATTTCATCAGCAGTTAAAGCTGCCGCGCCTGAGCTGATTATGTTGGCCCCTGCCCTATCTGAACTTGCAGCTGCTAGCCTTGATCACGGGCTGACCACCGCGATTGAGGTGTTTGCTGACCGTGCTTATATGCCTGATGGCCAATTAGCACCGCGCAGCCGACCAGATGCCATGATCCACGACCCAGAGATTGCCCTGAAAAATTGCCTGCGGATGATGGGGGATGGCGAGATTATCGCCCTTGATGGAAGCCGCCTTAAGATCACTGCAGATTCTATCTGTGTGCATGGTGACGAGCCATCAGCCATTGCCATGGCGCGCCATATTTGTGCGGGATTAATGGCGGCAGGTTTTGAGCCTGCCAGCCTGCCAGACATGATGATACGTTAATAAATCCGTGAGGAATTAATTATTTTCCGTATCTTCTGGCGTGTCCTCTGGCATGAATTTCAATGATGCTGAATTAATGCAAAAGCGTTGCCCTGTTGGCGCTGGGCCGTCAGGGAAAACATGACCTAAATGTGCGTCACATGCTTCACAATGAACTTCGGTCCGCACCATGAAGAACGAACGATCCGTGGTGGTGCCAATTTTTTCATCATCCATCGGTTCATAAAAGCTGGGCCAGCCTGACCCTGAGTCATATTTGGTTGTGGATGAGAACAATGGCTCACCACAACAGATGCAGGCATATGTTCCATCGTTCTTTTCATCCCATAACGCACCAGAAAACGCTGGTTCTGTTGCGTGTTTGCGGGTCACTTTATATTGTTCATCCGTCAGCATGGCTTTCCATTCAGCATCAGATTTTACAAGTTTTGACATGAGCTAGAACTCTTTCTGGTTGGTTATAACTATCTAAATGATATATAGGCCCAAATAATGCGGGTAACAGTTGTAATGACGCAAACAACCGCAAAACAATGGGCAAAAATAGGAAAATATTGTGGCCAAATGCACATGGCCATCAACACGGCGATTGTTTCAGCCCCTTCGGCCAATCCGCCGAGATAGTATAGTGATTTCTTGCCCCTGATATCAGTCGACATATTTCGCTTTTCAGCAATGATCGCATAGGCCAGAAACGCAGATCCAGTACCCATAAAGCTGACAATCAGGACGGCGGCGGCCAAGGCATGTTCAGGCATTGCGATGGCAAAACCAAGCGGCACCATGGCATAGAAGATGAAATCAAACACGATATCAAGATAACCGCCAAAGTCGGAAATCCCATGATGACGCGCGACCGCACCATCAAGCCCATCACATATGCGGTTAAGGGCGATAAGGATCAATGCTTCGATATAAAGGCTTTGCGTGATGGCTGCGACAGCGGCAAGGCCAAACAAACCGCCTATTATGGTGACCATATTAGCGGTTAGGCCAAGGCGAACTAAGACGAGCCCAGATTTATTAGAAATTGGATCAATAAGCGGGCGCAGTTTAGCGTCGAACATATATTATCTTTCTCAATATAACGCCCCATCATCCCGCTTCAGTGTTCCGCTTCAGTCTTCTGGCTTTATATCCAGATGTAGAGGTTAACTGTTCGGAACAATAAAGACCTGGTCCGGGTAAATCAGGTCTGGATTATTGATGGACGGCAGATTTTGGCGATAAATATCAATATAACGAATGCCTTGCCCATATGTTTTATATGCAATACGCCATAGTGCATCACCTTTTTGCACCACGATCAAGGCATTGCTGCCAGCGCTTTGTTCCACTTGACCGCGACTGAGGGTAATGGAGGCGGTGGCGATATCTTTTCCAACCACATTTTTAAGCACACCGCGCAATGCAAAACGGGTGTCGTTTTGGTTTATAGGAAGACGTGCTGCATACATAGATTTATCATCAGGCGTGACCGCTTCACCCATCACATTATTGACGCTGATCACAACACTGGCCCCGCCTTCAGCATGACCACTGACAGAGATGATGCCCGGGTTCAGCGCCTGTATAGAGCGAATGGTTAAGCGCGGCATAATGACAGCTGTTGTCGATACCGCACCTTGGTCAGCATCATCAGTCGCGATGGCTTCTGCATTTTCGGATGATAGGCTTTCAGGCTCAACTTCTACTGGCGCAACTTCGGTTTCAAGCGCAGCAGGTGCTTGCAGGATTTTGGCTTCCGCCACGACCTCTTCGGTGTATGGAACAAGCGCCACAAGTGGGGTGTCTTCACCATTAAGGGGGATTTCAACCGCCAATGCCATAGCGCCAATAGTACGGCTACCGTCTGGGGCAATAATCTCAAGCGTTAGTAAATGTGCACCTGGGGCTAACGGAAGATCAGGAACAATCACCCATTCACCATTATCATTACCGCTGGTCACCAAGGTAGTGCCAATCAAGGTGCCATCATTATAGATGTTCACGGTGCTGCCTTCTGGGGCATTACCTGCAATCACGGCCGTGCCATCAGGACGAACACGCGCAAGGGTAATTCCCATGGCCGTCTCAAGACTTGCTTCTGCTTCTGGAATTACCCTTTCGTTGATGACTTCGGGTGCTGGGGCGGTTTCCACCACGTCAACTTTGACAGGTTCCGGCGCCACATCAGTCACCTTAGGCGAGGTTTGATAAAAATAAAGAAGTAGCACGATAATCGCCAAAATAGACGATCCACCAATTAGCTGCACTGGTGATATTTTCATCGTTATCCTCCACACCTAAACGAATAAAATTATGGTATACTTAAAACCTGATAGTTTCAAATGCCACAAAAGATCATTAATCAAAAAAATATGGTCTTTTTGTGCCCACCGGAGAACAACACGTGAAAAAATTATGCGTATTTGCAGGTTCAGCCCCAGGGCATGACCCTGATTTAGCCCCTTTAGTGAAACGTATCGGCGATATGATAGCAGCACGTCAAATGGGTGTTGTTTATGGTGGTGGCCGTACTGGACTGATGGGGGCTGTTGCAGATGGTGCGTTGGCGGCAGGCGGCCATGTCCATGGGGTTATTCCAACGTTTCTTGAAAACCTTGAAGTCGGGCATGTTGGATGCAGTACGTTAACAATCACCAAAGATATGCATGAACGCAAAACAATAATGTATGAAGACGCTGATGCATTTTTGGCGCTGCCTGGCGGTTTTGGCACAATGGAAGAAGTG
>CBFIAO010000032.1:0-19669 GCA_965660595.1 Puniceispirillales bacterium (SeqCode)
AAATTTCCTGGCCAAAGCCAGCACGAGGGGTGCATTGATTTGAGAATAATTGCTGCACTAACGATTCTTTACATTTTTCCCATTCCGGTAATTCATTGCCGCGCATGGCAAGTGACGTGATCACCAATATCGCGAGCAGTGCATATAGGATAATGCGTAGCCCGCCCATACGGCCAAAACTGGCATTGTCTTTGTTGTTATCATCGGACATAACGCTGTCCCCTTTTAAGTCTTGTCCCAATCTTTAATATGATCAGGATAGTCGTCTTCGGCAATATCACCTTCGGTAAAAATTTTACCCATCACCGAATGCCCAGATGTGTGGGTGGTGGATGGATCACCTGTGACCAACGGATGCCAGTTGGGTAAGTCTTTGCCTTCATGAAGAAGGCGATAGGCACAGGTTTGCGGCATCCACGGCAACGCATCAAGGTTTGATGGTGATAGTATCACACAATCAGGAACGATAGATTTCCGTTTAGGGTAATTGGTGCAGGAGCAGGTGGACCCATCAAGCAAGGTGCAGCCAATATCGGTGTAATATATCGTGCCGTCATCATAGTCTTCAAGCTTGATCACACAGCATTTACCGCAGCCATCACAAAGCCGTTCCCATTCATCGGTTGACATTTGATCAAGCGGGGTGTGGCGCCAGTAGTCATTATCAGTCATTGGATAGAGCTTTCTTATATATCATTGGCTGATCTGTCTTGATAGACGTTCGGCAAGCGTTTTGGCCATGGCGGCAATGGTTGATGCCGCCATCACGTCACCTTGGCTGATGATGGTGGGTGGCCCTAGGGCAAATAGTGGTGGCCCGTTATGTGCGGTGACTACCCCGTTATGTGCGGTAACTACATGGTGTTCGGCATCAGTCTGGAAAGGGCGGGCGGCGATATTATTCGCCATTAATTGTTCAAGAAATGCATCATGGCCACGTCCAGTTGCAATAATCACATGATCGGCGGCAGTTTCGGTGCCGTCATCAAGTAATAAGCAAGCGGTATCACCTATTTTCTTCATGCCAATAACACGGCCAGGTTTAAGCGTGAACCGCCCAGCTTTTTGAAGTTGATCCATGGCATGCGTAGATTGCGGCGAGGCGCGATACCGTATCTTTTGCCAGCACCAGCCCAGCCGTTTCATCAAGCGGGTGCGGTGATGGTGGGGAAGAGCAGTCCAATGGGTGTTCAAATCATGGCGCAGATATTCAAATTTTTCCTGTTCAGCCACGTCATCAAGGGCGTTGTGGTCAAGCTGGCGGATAAAATTACGTGCAAATGATGATGCGGTATTGGCAGGATGCCATGTGATGTCAGGCCTGTGTTTAGCGCGTGCCGTGTTCCAGTTTAATTGCGGTGGCGGCACATGACCGCCCGGTGTGATCAAGGTGATATGCCCCTGATGGTCAGCCCCGGCAAGCGCAGTGATGACGTCAAACCCGGTCAGGCCGCCGCCAATGATGGCCGTATGGCCGCCAGATGAAGCGATGCGCGCTGTATCAAGCTCACGCCATGGGGCTGGCGTTACTTTATCAGCCAGTGCGTCAGGGATATCAAAAACTGGGGCTGGGTTGCCTGTTGCCAAGACAAGATGGCCGCAAGTCGCAATATGTTCTGGGCCTGACCAAATATGCCAAGCGGTGTTGTGTTCCGCCGGGGTGATGGATGTCACTGTTTTTTTGCATTGCGGCAGGGCACGGTGTTGTGCCGCGTCATTCAAGGTGGCGGTAAGGTAACGTGCATAATCACGGCGGCGATAAAAATCACCAGCTTCGGTATGGGCCTGCGGATCATTAATGTGAAGAGCGGCCCAATTTTTAAAGTCGTCTGGATGTTCAGGGTCAATCAGCATTAAGTCAGCGCGCACATTAAGGCGGTAATCATCATGCATAGTGCCATAGGCACGGCCATGACCAAGGGGCGAAGGGCCAAAGATCATCAACGCGTCATGGGGAATGTTGGCCTTTAATGCGTGATAGGTCAGCGCGGCGGCGGTATAACCATCACCAATAATGCCGATGGGGATGTGATGTGACGGGTCGGGCAGGTCGCCCGGATCAGCTGGTGCGTTCAAGGGTGAAATACCCCCCATGATGATAACCAAGGCCAGCTTTTTCAGTCATATGACAATCCAATATTTCACCAATGATGATCGTATGATCACCAGCCAGATGCGACATGTGAAGACGGCAGTCAAAAAAGGCAGCGCAACCGCCAAGTTCAGGGTTGGCATGGGGTGACATGGACCATGTAATGCCAGCAAAACGGTCATCACTAGCGGTGGCAAAACGGTTGGATAAATCTTGCTGATCATGGGCAAGAATATTGACGCCGAAGCCAGGGCCATTCGTAAACGCAGCAAGGTTATCAGAAGCATTATCAATACAAATCAGCAGCAGCGCAGGGTCAAGCGACACAGAGCTGAAAGAATTTGCCGTGAAACCGATTGGCGCATCATCCTGGGTGGAGGTAACGACGGTTACCCCGGTCATGAAGCTGCCAAAACATTGGCGTAATAGAGATGTATTCATAATTTAGATGCCAGCATATTTTCGTGGGATAACTTTATCGTGTTTTTTCAAATATGTGGATAGAAAAGATAAAGACTAGGCCTGTGGGGTGTTTTTTTTATTTAAACTTCTGATAGGATGCGGCCAGTTCTAGGAAGTGCCGATTTAAATGGGGGACATTAAGGTGCAGGATCCACGCTATTTGAATGGCCGAGACGTGGCCAAATCTATTATTTCTGATGTTGCGGTAGCATGGGCGGATTTATCTAAGAAGCACCGCCCTGGCCGGCTGGTCAGTATCGGCATTGGTGATGTTGCGGAAATCGAAGTCTATATCCGTGGGCAGAAGCGTGCCGCGGAGAAAGCTGGTATCGCTTTTGATGAACAGCATTGGCCGAATGATATCTCCCAAGATGAATGTAAAGCCCGTATCATCGCCATGAATGATGATGAAAGCGTCATCGGGGTCATCCTGCAACGCCCGGTGCCTGAACATATCAATGTGCGGTCATTGCAGTCTGCCATTCACCCGCTGAAAGACGTGGAAGGCATGAACCCAGCTTCGATCGGGAATATGGTGTATAATGACCTTGCGCTGAGCCCATGTACGGCGGCGGCGTCGGTTGAGCTGATTAAGGCGACAGGACTGGACCTGCATGGGCTGGAAGTGGTTATGATTGGGCATTCCGCCATTGTGGGCAAGCCTGCGGCCTTTATGTTGATGGCAGAAGGTGCAACCGTGACGGTCTGCCACCACATGACGCGGTCTGTTGCGGCGCATTCGCGGCGTGCTGATGCTGTGTTGGTGGCGGTAGGCATTCCCGGCTTCCTGACCGCAGATATGGTCAAGCCCGGTGCCGCGGTGATTGATATTGGCATTAACCAGATTATTGATGCTGATGGGCAGGCAAAAATCGTTGGTGATGCAGATACGGAAGCCGTTAAAGATATCGCCAGCTGGATCACACCTGTGCCCGGCGGTGTCGGCCCGGTGACCGTTGCAAAATTGATGCAAAACGCATTGGTGGCTTGGCAACGCCAGATCGATCTCGGCTGGGCTAAGTAAGGTCGGCCAACAGGTTGGTACTTCAGTCAGTGCCTGCGAACATGGTTTGCCTTTTGCCCTTCAGTTGATATGATAACAATGTTTTAAAGCATCAGTAGTGGTAATGCGGCTTGAGTATTAAGGCAAAATCAGCACGAATTTTGAACAACGTCTTCATGTCTGTTGGCATGATAGGCGTGTTCGCGGCAAGTATTGCCGCATTTGCGGTTAGCCCTGCTAAGGCTGATGGCCATGATAATACCCATGATTTTAGGTCATGGGAGCAATTAAGTGATGGCGTGTATGTCTTTGGGTCTGCTGGTGCGGCCTTTATTGACCAAAAACTAGGCAGCCGAAAAGCCAGTAGCGGCACCATATCTTTCACAACAGATCATAAAGATAAGGCCAGCTTTGTTGGCACCGTCGGCATAGGGCTTCATATGCACCGCTATTTTGCGTTTGAGGTTGGGTATTCGTTTCTTACTGGTGCTGAATATAAGGGCAGCATTGCGGCCAATAATGCCAGTATCGCGAATTATGATATTAATGGATCACCTAATTACGTCGAAGATATCTATGGTCATTTGCTGACCTTAGGCCTTGCAGGCACTAGTTATGACCTGCATGACGGCATCGGCATGAGCCTTAGGGCGGGTGCTGTTTTTTATGACCTGACAAATGAAATGAGGCTGACAGGTTCTGGCACGTTAAATGGAAATGCCATTGGCGGCGGTAATGACTTAATAAAAATTCATGATAACGGTCTAAGCTGGACCGCTGGTGCAACGGTATTTTTGGTGCCAAGCGTCAATGAACGGCTTGAGCTGCGCGCCAATTATATGAACGCACTTGAGATTGACCGATTTAACAAGCTTAATGTCACCACGGCTGAGATGTCATACCGTTATCGGTTTTAGCCAACCTTAATCAATGCTGATCAGCTTTGATCATATCGGCTGCTTTTTCACCGATCATGATGGTGGGGGCATTGGTATTGCCTGAGACCAATTCCGGCATGATCGATGCATCAACAACCCGAAGCCCATCCAGCCCATGCACCCGCAATCGGCTATCGACCACATCACCGTTTTCAGGAGATGGCCCCATGCGGCAGGTTGAGACAGGATGATAAAGCGTGACGCCTGTTTCCAGCGCATATGATAATAATTCATCATCAGTTTGAAGGTCAGCGCCGGGGCGCATTTCATGGTCCACGATAGGGGCCATGGTTTCACTTTCCATGATTTCACGCGCAATTTTAAGCCCTGCAACATGCACGCGTTGGTCTTCGGCAGTGCTGAGGTAATTGGCGATAATTGATGGCGCGGTCAGTGGGTCTGAAGATTTGATATGGACCGAGCCGCGGCTTTCAGGACGTAATTGACACGGCCCAAACGTCATGCCCGGGAAGGTATCAAACACACGCTTGGCAGGATTGGCAAAGCTGGCATTGGCGATATGGTATTGGATGTCTGGTGCCATTAGCCCCGGGCGGCTTTTGACAAAGCCTGCCAATATACCAGCCGGCAGGGATAAGGCCCCGCGGCGCGTGGTCAGATATTTCATCACTTCACCCACAAGCCCCACCCCGCGTGCAAGATGATTGATCGAAAGGTTGGTGTTGAGCTTCCACGAGATGCGCGAGATGTAATGATCTGCCATATGTTCACCAACACCATGTAACGCATGATTGGTGGTAATGCCGAGTGATGAAAGATGGTCAGGACTGCCAATGCCGCTTAATTCAAGGAGTTGGGGTGATTGAATGGCGCCTGCGGATAGGATGACTTCACGTCCGGCATTAAAGGTTTTTATGCCTTGTTGTGTCTTGCACCTGACGCCCGTGACGTGTGTGCCATCCATGATCAAATTCAACGCTTGCGCACGGGTGATAATACGTAAATTTGGGCGTGATTTAATCGGGTCGATATATGCTTTTTTGGCAGAATGGCGAACGCCATTTTTTTGGGTTACTTGGTAATAACCAAAGCCATGCTGGTCATTGCCGTTATAGTCTGGGTTATGTGGATGCCCAAGTTTTTCAGCAGCAGCGATGATGCGGTCAAGGGCTTCATAGCGTGTGCGCACCATGGCGACATTAAGGGGGCCGTTATCACCGCGCAAGTCAGGGTCCATGTCTTCGCTATCTGCGGCTTCGCAATATTCAGCTTTGCGAAAATAAGGCAAGACATCTTGGTAAGACCAACCCGGATTACCCTTTTGTGCCCAGCCGTCATAGTCATGTGATTGGCCGCGTACATAAAGCATGGCATTAATAGCTGATGAGCCGCCAAGGACCTTGCCACGGGGAAACGCAATGGGGCGATTGCCAGTGCGGGCTTCAGGTTCACTTTCAAACATCCAATTAATGGCCGGATTGACCATGGTTTTGATGTAGCCTGCTGGGATATGGATAAGAGGGTTGCGGTCAATGCCGCCAGCTTCGAGTAACAACACGTTGATGGTGGGATTTTCTGACAGACGATTGGCCAGCACACAACCTGCAGAACCACCACCAATAATAATAAAATCTGGATTATTCATATGCGACACCTCGATCCATGAACTATAGCGTTTTCTTCGTGCCTATCTAGCCGAAATCGTTCACAATGAGATGTATTTTAAACAACAAGATCAATTTGAACATGGGGTAGATGATGGATATTTTTGTCTATGGCACGTTGCGTGATGAAGGCGTGCGTAATGCGGTATTAGGGCATCCTGTGCCTTCGGTCATGCATGCCCATAAGCCAGACTATTCGGCACGGTTGGTGAAAAATGAAACTTATCCTATGATCAAGCCTATGCCCGGGATGCAGGCAGATGGATTGATCCTGATGGGTTTAGGGGCAGAAGATATTGCAACGCTTGACCGATTTGAGGGTGAGCATTACGAACGTCAGGCGACGGACGTAACCCTTGAAGACGGTAGGCAATACCAAACTGATATGTATGTCGAGATTGCTGGACGTGATGAAGATGGGCCTTTTGATCTGGATGATTGGCTGACGACTAAACGTGAAGATTTTATTTCAAGTTTTATGCAAAACCGAGGATTTGAGCGACCAGATGACTGAGGTGAAAACAACAGATAAAGCGGTGAAAACGGCCGATAAGGCATCAAGCCGTTTTGCAAAATTTGGCAAATATGCAGGTATTGCCGCATTTATGTTTTTCTTGATCAAAGGCCTTGCGTGGTTAGTGATCGGCGGCCTTGCCCTGTGGGGGATCAATGGCTAAGGTGAGTTGCATCAAGTATATTGCTCAACTGAATGAAACATTTTTGGTTTAATGCAATACTGGATAGTTAATTCATTGGATATTTAATTCATTGGATATTTAATTCTTAGGGGAATAATGATGACGGATGATCGTCCGATTTTGGTGCTAACAGGTGCCAGCCGCGGTATCGGCCATGCCACCGTGAAACGTTTTTCCAGTGATGGATGGCGGGTCATTACATGTTCACGGCATGCTTTTCCTGAAAATTGCCCATGGCCTGCTGGTGAAGAAGACCATTTGCAGATCGACCTTGCAGATGAAACGAGTATCCGTGTTGGGGTTGAGGATTTGTTAAGCCGCCTTGACGGAAAGCCCTTATCCGCACTGGTCAATAATGCAGGTATATCGCCAAAGATGGATGACCAAAGCCGTCTTGATAGTTTAAAAACACCAATGGATATTTGGCATCAGGTCTTTCAGGTGAATTTCTTTGCACCGATTATGTTGGCACGGGGGTTGAGCGGCGCATTGGCCAAAGGCCCTGGGTCGATTGTGAACGTGACGTCTATTGCCGGCAGCCGTGTGCATAATTTTGCCGGCACAGCCTATGCCACATCCAAAGCCGCGCTGGCGTCACTTACGCGGGAAATGGCATCAGATTTTGGGCCATTAGGGGTGCGGGTGAACGCGATTGCCCCGGGTGAGATTAAGACAGATATTTTATCGCCGGAAACTGAAGAAGTCGTGTTGCCGTCGATCCCCATGTCGCGGTTGGGGACAACAGAAGAAGTGGCCAATACTATTTTCTATCTATGTTCTGATGCTGCAAGTTATGTGAACGGGTCTGAAATTCACATTAATGGTGGCCAGCACGTTTAATGCCCAAAGGGCGGTTGCCCATAACCAGAGGATTTATCATGAATAAGCCTACACGTTTTGCCGCTAATTCGCCTGAAGCACGTGATATTGCCAATCATCTGCATCCTTACACCAATCCTGATTTGCTGCGTGAAAATGGCCCGCAGATCATCAATGGTGGTCATGGTATTTATGTTGAAGATAATGACGGCACGCAATTCATCGAAGGGATGAGCGGGCTGTGGTGTGCGTCATTTGGCTTTGGCGAAAAAGAGCTGGTGGATGCGGCAATTACTCAGCTGCAGAAGCTGCCTTTTTATCATAGTTTTACTGGTAAGACGGTGAACCCTGCGATTGACTTAGCGGAAGCATTGATGAAGATCGCACCGCAAGGGCTGGATAAGGTTTTCTTTTGTAATTCAGGGTCTGAAGCCAATGACACGGCCATTAAGATGGTGTGGTATTATCATGCGGCGATTGGCAAGCCTGAAAAGAAGAAGATCATCAGCCGGAAGCGCGGCTATCACGGTGTTACGTTAGCAGCGGCTAGCTTAACCGCGCTTGCCTATGCCCAAGATGGTTTTGGACTGCCGCTTGATTTTGCCAAGCACACATCATCGCCACATTATTTCCAAGATGCACATGATGGTGAAAGCGAAGCTGATTTTGTGGCGCGGCTTGTGGCAGACCTTGAGGCAATGATTGCCGAAGAAGGTGCTGATACGATTGGCGCGTTTATTGCCGAGCCGGTGATGGGGGCTGGCGGAGTTATTCTGCCGCCTGAGGGGTATTTTGCAGCGATCCAACCGGTGTTGAAAAAACATGACATTTTGTTGATCGCTGATGAAGTGATTTGCGGATTTGGCAGGACTGGCCAGATGTGGGGGTCTGAGACTTATGGCATCACGCCTGATATTTTGACCTGTGCTAAGGCGTTGTCATCTGCATATTTGCCAATTTCTGCGGTGATGGTGTCCGAACAAGTCGCAACTGGGGTGGAAGAACAAGCCGTGCGGTTAGGGCAGTTTGGCCATGGCTATACCTATTCAGCGCATCCCGTGCCTGCGGCGGTTGCCTTACGTACGATGCAGCTGATGGAAGAGCGCAACATCATCAGCCACGTGCAGAAGGTCGCCCCATTATTTGCCGAACGTGTGGCGGATCTGGGCCGGTTTAATTGCGTGGGGGATACGCGGGCCGTGGGCTTAATCGGGGCGATGGAATTTGTCGCCGAACACGGCACAAGAACGAAAATGGACCCGAGCTTGAAATTCGCGGCAAAAGCCATGGGCATTATCCAAGAAAATGGCGTTATTCTGCGTGCATTACCGCTGGATGGGATCGGGTTCTGTCCGCCATTGATCATCACCGAAGATGAAATCAATATGATGTTTGATCGGGTGGTTGAAGTCATGCCGCGGATTGATGAGCTGGCACATACGTTGAACACAGCGTCTTAAGGCGTGTGTCATGGCGAAATTACTGACAGCATCTGCAGGTAAGGTCATGGCCATGGCGGCGGCGCTGGATGAGATGGCAATGTCAGGCGCACGGGCGGTGTCCACCCCATTCTTCAGCCCTGATGAAGTAGGGCTTTTGATAAAGCATTGCTTGAAACTGCCAATGCGCACCGCTAAAGCACGCACTGGCGCTGAAGGCCGGGAAGTGGTGCAGGATTTCGATATATGTTTTCCTGCCCCGCGTGACGGTGCGATGGCAAAACTTGCAGATATGCTGGAGGCTGTGGTTGATGAGGCTATGGCCAAGACGGCACGGCCTTACTTAAGCGCGCCATTGGTGTTGAACGATGTCGCGGTTCAGCATTATCATCCGAAATCAAAAGGGATTGGCGTGCATCGTGATGCGTTGCGGTATCGTGGCTTGGTGTTCATCATCACCTTGGCGGGGGAATCGCAACTGTCTATATGTGACGATCGGGATGGAAATGGCGCGACCATTATTGATGACCAGCCTGGCCGAATTGCTGTTTTATCAGCGGCAGGATTTGATGGCAGAGAAGGTGAAGATGCACGCGCGTTGCATAAGGTAGATGCCGTGACGGCAGGGCGTCTTTCTATTGGCTTGCGGCATGATAGCAAAATTTAACACTGTTTTCATTAACAAAAACTTATTTTAAGCAATTCAGTGCATGGGCCTTGTTCTTGCCATTTTCTTAACGGAAGATGACAGGATAAACAACAGAGGAGAGCCCCCATGCACATTAATATTTCTGGCAAAAACATGGATACCGGTGGCGCTTTCCAACGTCAGGCGGAAACTTCGCTTGAAGCTGCGGTGTCCAAATACTTTGATCGCGCTATCAGCGGTGACATCACCCTAACCAAATCAGCGACCTATTTTGAAACGCGGGTGCGCGTGACACTGACCAACAAAATCGTCATGGAAGCGATGGGGCAGGCTGGTGATGCACATCATTCCTTACAGCAAGCGATTGACCATATCGAAAAACGCCTACGCCGATATAAAAGACGGCTTAAAAACCACCGCAATGATGTTGATACTGATGCGGTAATGCCAGCAACCTTTACCCTGTTTGAAAGTGGCGGTGATGATGATGGCGTTGAATTGCCAGAAGAAATCACCGCGCCGCCAGTCATGGCAGAGATGGATTATGGCGTGCATTTATTGACTGTGGAAGAAGCGGTGATGGTGTTTGAATTGTCAGGGCAATCCGCATTGATGTTCCGCAACAAAGCACATGATGGGCTGAATATGTTGCACCGCCGTGATGATGGTTCAATCGGATGGGTGGACCCAAGAGGTACGCGCGAGCTGACGCATTAATGCAACCGTTTTGGCGGTAAGAATACTGTTGGTTTAATACTGCTGGTTTAATACCGCTGATTTAATACCGCTGATTCAGGTGGTCAAGATGCCATGAGCCGCCTGTACCAGGGTGGTCCAACGCACCTTCAGCCATGTAGGTAAGGCGTGTTAAGGACAGGTTATCGCACGCCATCGCAAGGCTGTGCCCACTATCCATGCCAAGGGCCAACCCCACCAAGCCGCGGATGACCATGCCGTGCGCAATAATGACGATATGTGCATCCTTGCTTTGGGTGATGCGGTCCATGATCGGATGAAGACGTGTGATCAGGTCATCAAAACTCTCACCATTAGGCGGCGTGACCGTAGGATGAAGGAAATGCCAATTTGATTTCGGGCCGTCTTTTACCTGATCCCAAATGTCGCCAACCTGTTGACCATGCCAATCGCCATAGCGCTGTTCTTCGAGCGCATCAATGACGGAGGTGCTGGCAGAGGTAGCGCCAGCAGCGGTTAGTGCATCTGCCGTTAAGCGGCATCGTGAAAGTGGGCTGACCCACCATGGCGCATCTTGGGGCAGGGCATCTGCAAGCCGCGTTATTTGCATGTTATCTATGGGCGCAAGCGGCGGATCATAAGGCGGCAATGTGCCCTTTTGATAGGCCGTGCTGGCGTGTCGTATTAAGGAAATGGTGATGGTGCGGATGTCCTGCATCGCCCCGCCTTATACCGCGATCAAGATGTTCAGGATGAGTAACATGACTGTTGCGCTGAGCTGTTGGGTAGCGCCAAGCCCATCGCCATTGACGCCGCCAATCCAGATGTTAAGGAAACGGCCCAAGAGATATGTCGTGGCAAGGCCGGCCCCCATTAATATCACCGCCATCATGGGCGGCAGGAAGATGAGGCCCGCAAGTAAAGACAGCAACATACCGATCAGCATGGAAAATTGTGATGGTGCGCCAGTTACCCCTGCCAGACCGTCAGCGTTTGGCGGTGTATGCGCCCAGCGTTGCAGGCCCATCATGCCGCGTGACATGGCGGCAATAGCGATCATGGCTTGGGCCATGAAATATGGTGATTGTGCGGAAAGCATGGCCAAGCTGTCGATTTGAATAATCAAGACAAGGATAAGCGCAATGGTGCCATAACTGCCGATGGCACTGTCATGCATGATCTTGAGGCGATGTTCAGGATCACGGCCGCCGAAACTGTCCCCTAGATCGGCAAGGCCATCATGATGAAGGCCGCCAGTTAATAGCACCACACTAAAAACCATCAATGACGCCGCAGCAAATGAGGGAATGCCAAGGTTAAGCAATGCGGCGGCTAGCACCGCAGGAATGGCGGCAACGCCAATACCGATTAACGGAAAAGCCCAATAACTGCGCGCTGTGTTGGGGCCCGAATTAGCGCCCGAATTAGCGCCCGAATTGGCATCTGTGCCTTCGAAAGGCCATGCCACGGGAATGCGTGTTAAGATCATCGCGGCGGCCAAGAAGTCACCATAGATGATGCGGATTGGGTTTTCGGGTTGCGGTGATGGTGACATTATCCGTCTGAAACTCCAGCTTCGGCAAAGGTGGCCATGCCGCTATGCGTGGCAACAGCCGCGCGAATAATCGGCAATGCAGTGGCTGCCCCTGAACCTTCGCCCAAACGAAGGCCAAGGTCAATCAGAGGGGCTTTATTTGTTTTTTCGATGATGACGTGATGACCAGGTTCTTTTGATTTATGGCTGATCTGGCAATGGTCCAATGCCGCCTTGTTATCCATCAGCAGCGGTAAGGCAGATGCCGTTGAGATAAACCCATCAAGCAACACCGGAATACGGCGGTGACGTGCCGCCAACACAGCACCAGCGATTGCCGCAAGTTCACGTCCGCCTACCGCGGCCAGTACATGCAGGCCATCAGTCATCATGTCTTTATTGACGGTAACGCCTTTGGTGATGACGTCTGCTTTAAGTTTAAGGCCATCAGCATCAACGCCAGTACCCGGACCAACCCAGTCTTCCGCGACACCGCCAAGGGTTGCAAGGCCAATCGCCGCCGCCGTCGTTGTGTTTGCAATCCCCATTTCGCCGAGCAACAAGATATCAGCGTCATCAGGAATGGCGGCCGCCCCACGTGACATGGCGTCCAGGGTTTCTTCAACCGACATGGCCGGGCCTTGGGTGAAGTCTTGTGTCGGGCGGTTTAGGTCAAGGGCGATAACATCAAGGCTGGCCCCAGCTGCAGCCGCCAGTTGATTAATGGCCGCCCCGCCAGCGGCAAAATTGCCAACCATTTGCACGGTGACTTCCGCAGGAAAGGCAGAAACGCCAAGCGAAGCAACCCCATGATTGCCAGCAAAAATAAGGCATGAAGGTGATATAAGTGTTGGCTTTTCAGTGCCATGCCATGACGCGACCCAGATGGCGAGGTCTTCCAACCGGCCAAGTGAGCCTGGCGGTTTGGTCAGTTGCCCCTGACGGTCTTGCGCCTTTGCACTGGCATCAACATCAGCAGCAGGAAGATTGGCAATAGCGCTGCGATACGCGCCGACAGAAGATAAATCGATCATTACTTTATACCAGTATTTCAGTTTGTATTATTTTTAACCATCATTGGCAGGCCAGCTACCAAAAACGCGACAGTATCGGCAATCATGCCGACACGTTGATTTGTCATGCCAATATGGTCACGAAACGCCCGTGACATGGCACCTTCGGGCACAATGCCCATACCAACTTCATCAGACACCAACACCACAGTTGCGGTGGTGGCGGTAAGGGCAGATATCAGGCCATTAATGACATCTTCCATGTTACTTTCTGCGATCATATGGTTGGTAAGCCATGTTCCAATACTATCAATAAGCAAGACATCACCTGCGCCATGACGTGCCAGCACCGCAGCAAGGTCTAGTGGTTCTTCGATCGTGATAAAACGATCAGCGCGTATATCGCGGTGGCGGGCAATGCGTGCGGCCATTTCATCATCAAAGGCCTGACCGGTGGCAACATAAATTGCTTTCTTGCCGTTGTTATTCACATCTTTATTCTTCTCAGCGGCAAGGTTAAGTGCAGTGGTTTCGGCATATGATGTTTTGCCTGAACGTGCGCCGCCAAGGGCCAAGGTGATGGTTTTTTGATGTGCTGTCATAACGGTATTGGCCATCATCAGATAACGATGTGATTGATATAAGGATTACTATAATGAGCATCAATGATTGGAACAGTATTAAATGTATGAATTTTCTTCATTTTTTTCGCATGATCCATAGGTTGGGCGCATTTGTTCTGTTAAATGTCCGATTTTGAACTTTTGGAGTTTTTATTGGGCCTAACCTGATGGTGTTATAACTTTAAAGAATTCACCACATTAGCCATGTCAGAAACTTCACCACAGCCCAAACGACGGTCCAGATCTTCATCCCGGTCAGGCGAAGCCCGCACAAAAGCAGCGATTGAACAGTTGGGATGGGGTATCCCTAGTTATATTGATGCCCCAATCGAAGCGGTAAATGATGAGATTCTTGAAAAGATACATGACACATCACTTAAAGTGCTGGAAGAGATCGGTATCTTGTTTTTGAACGAGGAAGCCCGCGGTATCTTAACATCCATTGGATGTGATGTTGATGACCACACCGAAAACGTAAGGTTTGATCGTCAATTGGTACTTGATGCTATTGAAAGCGCACCTGCCACCACCACCATGACCCCGCGCAACCTAGACCGTGTGGTGCAGGTCGGCGGCAAGCATTTTGCCTATTCTGCTGTTGCATCTGCGCCAAATGTTTCTGATTTGGATGGTGGTCGCCGTGTGGGTAATCGGGTTGATTATCAAAACATGTTGCGCCTTAATCAATATTTTAACTGTCTTCATTTTGTGGCGGGGTATCCGGTTGAGCCGATTGACCTGCATGCCTCCACCCGTCATCTGGATGCGACTTACGACATGCTGACGCTGACAGATAAAGTTATCCATGCCTATGCGTTGGGGCCAGAGCGCATTGAAGATGTGATGGATATGGTGCGGATTGCAGGCGGGTTAACCGAAGATGAATTCCAAGCCACGCCGCGCATGTTCACCAATATCAATTCCACGTCACCCTTAAAGCATGACTGGCCGATGTTAGATGGAGCGATGCGGGCGGCACGGCGTGGGCAGATGGTGGTGGTTAGTCCATTTACCTTATCGGGTGCGATGGCACCTGCCACGGTGGTTGGGGCATTAGTCCAACAAAATGCTGAATTTTTGGCAGCATTGGTGTTGCTGCAAGCCGTGCGCAAAGGCACGCCGGTTGTTTATGGTGCCTTTACTTCAAATGTTGATATGAAGTCAGGATCACCGGCATTTGGTACGCCTGAATATGTGCGCGCCATGCACATTTCAGGCCAGTTGGCACGGCGTTATGGCTTGCCGTGGCGCGGGTCTAATGCCAATGCGGCGAATTATCCGGATGGTCAAGCGGTGTGGGAATCTGCTGCATCTATTAACGCCATCACGCAAGGGCATTGTAATATTGTGTATCACGCTGCAGGGTGGTTAGAAGGCGGGTTATGCGCCAGTTTCGAGAAGCTGATCATGGATTGTGAGATGTTGCAGCAGAACATCTATCTGAACCAGCCGCTTGATTTAAGTGATGATGCGTTTGCGTTTGATGCGATCCGTGAAGTAGGGCCAGGAAGCCATTTCTTTGGCGCGGAACATACACAGCGGCGGTTTAAAACAGCGTTTTATGCCCCGTTTATGTCTGATTGGCGGAATTTTGAAAGCTGGGAAGAAACAGGTTCAGTGAAAGCTGAAGAACGTGCAAATGGCGTGATGAAAGATATTTTGAAAGAATTTACGCCGCCTGCTATTGACCAAGGCATTGATGAAGAATTGCGTGCGTTCGTTGAAAAACGGCGCGAAGAAGGTGGGGCGCCCACTGATTTTTAATGTTGATTAGCTCAAGTTGTATTTTTTTAGGTTGATCAACACAAGGTGGATATTAAGGCCGATATTAAGGCAGATATTTAGGCCGATATTAAGGAGTATATCATGGCACAAGAAATGAAGTCATCAGCCCGCGTTGTCGTTATTGGCGGCGGTGTTGTCGGGGCATCTGTTTTGTATCACCTAACAAAGCTTGGGTGGACAGACGTGATGTTGCTGGAACGGTCTGATCTGACATCTGGGTCGACATGGCATGCTGCGGGCGGGATGCATACGATTAATGGTGACCCGAATGTAGCCAAGCTCCAGCAATATACCATCAAACTGTATAACGAGATTGAAGAGCTGTCTGGCCAAGATATCACCATGCATATTACGGGCGGGGTGATGCTGGCCGCCACCAAGGAACGTTTTGACTGGTTGAAAGGCGTGCATGCCAAGGGGAAATATCTGGGCATGGAAGGGCTTGAGTTGATCAGCCCGCAAGAGGCCCATGAATTAATGCCGCTATTGGACCCTGACCAGTTTGTTGGGGCGATGTATGACCCGATCGAAGGCCATGTTGACCCTTATGGGGTGACCCATGCCTATGCCAAGGCTGCCCGCAAAAACGGCGCAACCTATCACATCAACACGAAGGTTGAAGATTTAAGCCAAAACCCTGATGGCACGTGGAACGTCGCCACTAATAAAGGCATGATCACGGCAGAACATGTGGTGAATTGTGGGGGGCTATGGGGGCGTGAAGTTGGTCGCATGGTCGGGCTTGAGCTGCCTATTCTGGCGATGGAGCATATGTATATGCTGACCGAAGATATGCCAGAGGTGAAAGCCTTTAATGATGCAACGGGCAAAGAAGTGCTGCATGCGGTGGATTTTGATGGTGAGCTTTACCTGCGCCAAGAAAGAGGCGGCATGTTGATGGGGACATATGAACGTGCATGTGTGCCGTGGTCAGAGCGGGAAACGCCGTGGGATTTCGGGCATGAATTGCTTGAACCTGATATTGACCGTATCGCGCCATCATTGGAGGTTGGCTTTAAACACTTCCCAGCGTTTGAACAAGCAGGTATCCGCCGCATCATCAATGGGCCGTTTACGTTTGCGCCAGATGGCAACCCGATCATCGGCCCGATCCAAGGCATGACTAATTTTTGGTGTGCCTGCGGGGTGATGGCTGGATTCTCACAAGGTGGAGGTGTTGGCCTGGCGCTGTCCAACTGGATCGTGAACGGTGACCCTGAATTTGATGTGTGGGCGATGGATATTAGCCGTTTTGGTGATTATGCTTCCATGGCCTACACCAACGCAAAAGTGCGTGAGAATTATTCCCGCCGCTTTTCTATCCGTTACCCGAATGAAGAACTGGAAGCCGCACGGCCGCTCTTGACCACCCCGATTTATGACAAATTGAAAGATGCAGGCGCACAATTTGGCGCAAGTTATGGCCTTGAAGTGCCGCTATGGTTCGCGCCTGAAGGGGTCAGTGATGTCTTTAGCTGGCGCCGTTCGGTTGATTTTGACCATGTCGGCGCAGAAGCCAATGCCGTGCGTAATGGGGTTGGGCTGCTGGAAACATCAGGTTTTGCCAAATATATGGTTACTGGTGAAGGCGCGGAAGACTGGCTGGATATCATCCTTGCAAGCCGTATTCCAGAAATTGGCCGCATGACCTTAGCCCCGATGTTGAAAGATGACGGCAAGGTTATTGGTGATTTTTCACTGGCACGATTGGATGAAGATACGTTTTTGATCGTGGGGTCTGGTGTTGCGGAAAATTACCATATGCGCTGGTTCACGGATCACCTGCCAGAAGATGGCAGCGTGCAGATAATGCCAATGGGGCTTGGGCTGCTGGGGCTGTCGATTGCCGGGCCAAATGCACGTGATGTGTTGGCCAAGTTAAGCCATGAAGATGTGTCTGCGGATAGCTTCAAGTTCATGGATGTGCGTGAAATGGAACTGGGCATGGGGTCTGCGATTGTGGGCCGCGTGAGCTATACCGGTGATCTGGGCTATGAGATTTGGATGGCGCCAGAATACCAACGTCATATTTATGATGCGATCATGGATGCCGGGGCTGAGTTCGGCATTAAGCATGTCGGTGGGCGTGCCCTTAATGCGCTAAGGCTTGAAAAGAATTTTGGGTCTTGGGCGCGGGAATATCGCCCGACTTATGGGGCGGTTGAATGTGGGTTGAGCCGATTTGTCGCCTATAAGAAAGATGCTGATTTTATTGGTAAAGCTGCAGCGATTGCCGAAAAAGAGCATGGCGGTAAATTGCGGCTTCGGACATTTGTGGTCGACGCCCATGAAGCTGATGTGATCGGGGATGAACCAATTGCCCATAAGGGTGAGGTTGTTGGATGGGTTACATCTGGTGGATACGCCCATGGGTCACAGCAATCAGTGGCGATGGGGTATGTGCCGGTTGAGGTTGCCGATGAAATGGATGGCTGGACGATCGAACTGCTGGGTGAGGAATTGACCGCACGCTTGCAGCCGCAGCCCCTGTTTGATGCGAATGCAAGCCGCATGCGCAGCTAGATCATTATATCAATAACGAAAAGGGAGGCGATGGCCTCCCTTTTTTAATGCGGATTTTTTGAGATGATTGTGATGATCTATTTGTATCGCGTGTCGATAGCCTCAACCGCATTAAGATGCATGGCCGTGCCTGTCCACGGGTTGGCGCGTGCGACATCTTCATCCAATTCCACCCCAAGGCCAGGACGGTCAGGCACGATGACATGACCATCTTCCCATTCAATAGGCGTTTTCAGAATCTCAGCATGGAAGCCGCCCCATTGCTGGATTGATTCGAGGATAAGGAAATTTGGTGATGTTGCAGAAAGTTGGACATTTGCCGCGCCCACAATAGGCCCACAATAAAGATGCGGTGCAATATGTGCATAAAAACTCTCTGCCATTGAGGCGATTTTTTTAGCTTCAAGCAACCCGCCAACACGGCCTAGATTCATTTGCAAAATATTTGCCGCCCCTGTTTCCAGCACGCGGGCAAATTCATATTTCGTGGTCAGGCGTTCACCAGTCGCCACAGGAATATTAGTGGCGGCGGCGACTTGCGCCATCATTTCTGGACGTTCTGGCGGTGTTGGTTCTTCAAACCAGAGCGGGTCATAGGCTTCCATCATACGTGCCATGCGCTTGGCGCCAGAAATGGAAAATTGACCATGAGTGCCAAACAGCAAATCAGCATCCTTACCCACGGCCTGGCGCAAGGCCTTAAGGAACTTTTCAGAACGGTCAATATCTTCAAGGCTTGGCATATGAGGGTCAAGCGTGGTGTAGGCACCTGCCGGGTCAAATTTGACGGCCGTAAAGCCTTGCTTGACGTATTTGACGGCCATTTCTGCCGAGGCATCAGGGTCATTATAAAACGTGTCATGGTCCATGCCGTCATCAGGGTAAAGATAGGTATAGCTGCGCAGACGTTCATGGAGCTTGCCGCCTAAGAGCGCATGGACAGGTTTATCACATGCTTTACCGATAATGTCCCAACACGCCATTTCAAGACCAGACATTACCCCCATGAGCGAAATATCAGGGCGTGACGAGAAACCGCGCATATAAACGCGCCGCCACATTTTTTCGATTTGAAACGGGTCTTCATCCAGCATTTCACGTTCAAAGACGTCTTCTGCCATCTTGGCCATGGTATGCCCACCGAATGAGGCGTTATACATTTCACCATAGCCGACAACACCGCATGCCGTTGTCAGTTTAACAAAGAGAAAATAATTACCGCCGAAATGAGGTGGAGGGTTGCCAACCACAAAGGTTTCAATGGATGCAAGTTTCATGTTCATGTTCCTTTTCGCACAAGCATTAACGCTTGGAGCTGATAATACATTAAAACGTCACGACCACACGAGATGATGCAGGTGAAGCGGCCATGTCAATAGCGTCATTAAGTTGATCAAAAGGGTAACGGTGACTGATCAGGCGGTCGAGTTCAATCGCGCCATCTTGATGATGCTTGATGAGTGTTGGGATGTCATCACGTATCATGGCTGACCCCATTTTTGTCCCGATGATTGTTTTGGCTGAACCTGCAATATCAGACATATCAATTTCAGCGAGGTCATCACTGCGGGGCATGCCCATGATGATAACCTTACCGCCGGCACGCACCATAGGCATGGCGCTTTCGATCACTTTTGCAGAACCCACACCAACGAAGACGTAATCAAGGCCTTTGCCGTCAGTGGCGGCCATTACGGCGGCGGCGGCATCTTCAGCGGCCGGGTTGATAAAATGTGTCGCGCCGACATCACGGATTAGGTCAGCTTTGTC
>CBFIAO010000033.1:0-19658 GCA_965660595.1 Puniceispirillales bacterium (SeqCode)
ATAGCCAAGGTCTTGCAACGCCGCCAATGTGTGTTGCGGCAGATCATCGCCCGGGTTTAGGTCAATTTGGTGATGATCTAGGTCTTGGTGCTGGCTTGACGTATCGTTGTGCTGGCCCAGCCGATCCATCAACGGGTTTGTGTCGGCATGGACGGCATCCCCAAGTTCGGTAATAAGTTGGGTGAAGGTAGCGGTATCATTCACCCCGCAAAGATGCGCGACATCCCCCAATGCGTCAGGTGACTTAGGCAGGCTGTGGGTTTGAGCATCCCCCATCATTTGTATCCGGTGTTCAAGGCGGCGCCAGGTCAGGTAGGCTGATTTTAGCCGCGTTGCCGCTGTGTTAGTGATCCAGCGGTTTGCTGCCAAGGCATCAAGGGCATCATTGGTGATGCGGTGGCGAAGCCCGTGTTCACGTCCGCCAGCGATAAGTTGCTGGGCATGGACAAAAAATTCAATGGACCTGATGCCGCCATAGCCATTTTTAATGTTATAGCCGAGCAGGTCAGGCGTTCTGGGTTCACGCCGCAACATGACTTTTAAGTCATCCAATACCGTGTAGTCGAGATACCGCCGCCATATAAACGGCGTGAGGTCTGACAAGAATTTATCACCAGCTTCAATATTACCGGCAACAGGACGTGCCCTGATAAAGGCGGCACGTTCCCATGTGCGGGCCATGGATTCGTAATAACTGATGGCGGCATCATATTGGATGGCGATCGGGGTTGCGCCGGGGTCTGGGCGAAGACGCAGGTCAATACGCCAGCCTATTCCATCTGCGGTTGGCGATGACATGATCGCAATCATGCGACGTGTCAGCCGAATGAACTGTTGCGCACGATCATAATCATCAGGGTCAATTAAGGTGATGATGATCAGGTCTATGTCTGAAGAATAATTCAATTCACCTGCGCCCATTTTGCCAAGGGCAAGCATGAACCAGTCCGAATTATCATCACCTGCAAGATGCGACGTGAGCGTGTTGAGCGCATGTTCAGCCGCATGGGTAAGCCAGTTCATATGACTGGTTACAGAAGCTAGATTTAAGAGATCAGTAACAGCAACGAGATGATTGATACGGCTGCGGTAATGCCTGACTGCGGCCATTAATGATGCATCGTCACTTGCGGCGGCAATGGCCGTAGAAATGGCGGTAGTTAACGCAATATCAGCGTCAGCAATGATGGCATCATGGCCATGATTTATGATCGTGGTGAGGTCATCATGATGACGTTTAAACAGCCATGAAAGATGTGGGGCTAATGTGGCCGCCCGGGTAAGAATGGCGGTATGGTCGCCAATTGGGTCGCCAGTTGGGTGAAGATCATCTGAAAATAGCATCATCGAACCTTTACGTATCCCAAATTGGTCACCCCAAATTTATTGTCCCTGTTGTTGTGATCCTGCGTATTGTTAATAGGCAACGTATGCCTAATAGGATTGTGCCTGCCAGAAGGCCGTTAAACAACCCCCACCACACACCGGTTGGGCCCCAATCCATGACGCTCGCCAAGAAGATGCCTGATGCCATGCCAATGCACCAATAGCTGAAGACCGAAATACCAGCAGGCCAGCGCGTGTCATTAATGCCGCGAAGGATGGAGCTGAAGACAGATTGAAGGCCATCAACACATTGGAAGACCGCCACCACAAACACCATCGGTAGGGCCATGGCCAAGACTGCGCTAAATAATGGGTCTGTATCTTTAAGGAATAGACCGATTGTGAATTCACTGCCAATCAAGAGTAAAACAGTTAAGGCAAGCGTAATGATAAGGGTTACAACGGTTGCGGCAATGCCTGCACGGATGGCTTCATAAGGACGCCCGGCACCGGCTTCATGCCCGACACGGATGGTTGCGGCTTGTGACACCGCCAATGGCACCATATAGGCAACGGCGGCGATCTGATTGGCAATGCCAGCCCCCGCCACCGCGATCTTGCCGTAAATGCCGATATAAAGGCCTGCAACAATAAACATGCCAGTTTCAGCGAATAACATAACGCCAATAGGCAGGCCCACCACCAATATCTGTTTCATCACTGTGCCGTCAAAACGGTGAAAACGTGCAAAGGGGCGGGTGTAGCTAAACGGGCGCTGGGTATGGATGTATAGGCCAAGCGTTATTGCCATCATGGTGAAGGTGATGGACGTCGCAATACCAATGCCAGCAAGCCCAAGGGCAGGCGCACCAAAATGACCATGAATAAAGACCCAATTGAGAAAGATATTTATCAGCACACCAATGGAGGTCACCACCACCGGAGGACCTGGACGTTTATGGGCAGATGCATAATGGCGTAGCACCATATAGATATATGCAGGTATCAGGCCAGGGGCAGATGTTTTAAGAAATAGGTCAGCATCACGCGCAATGTCTGGATCTTGCCCCAGCATCAACAGTAGGGTTTCACCATGCCACATCGGGATCATGGTGATGATGCCATAAATAACAGCAAGCCAGATGCCTTGACGCATCACCCGGCGAGCTTGACGCCGCCGCAAAGCGCCTAAGGCTTGTGAGGTGAGGGGGCTGACCGCAAGGGTAAGGCCAATGGCAATGAAATAAAGCGGCTGATAAAGACGGTTGGCTTGCGTGCCAGCAGCAAGGGCGTCGGCGCTAATGCCGCCCATCATGATGATATCCGTGGTCCAGATAGCGATCATCGCCACCTGACCTATAATGAGTGGAATTGATAAGAGTATTGTCTGGCTGTAATGGGTGGCCCAATTTGTAGGGTTGGGGGCCGTAGTGTTGGGCGTTGCCCGAATAGCCGAATTATTAGATGACATGAAAACCCTTTCAACGCGCGGTATTGATAGCGCTGCCACATCCTATATGAAAAGCTGATGCCGCGGTACTTAATTCATAGAGCCAGAAGTGTTTGAAATATATTCACCACGATATAAGTATATGCTATGTGATAGGCATCATTCGGCGAGGTTTTAATGCCTTGCTTAGCAAGGTGCAAAAATGCTGGCACAAATATGCTGGCACAGAACGGGACTAAATTAATGAACGCGCTTGTAAAAATCTTTATGGCTTCAAAAAAATTCCTTGCAGCTGGCGGTATCCTGTTTCTAGGGGTTGCGGGATGCAACTTACTGGTGGCAACTAAACCTGATATCCCGCCACGCCCGAAAGCACCTGACGTGCGGATTGTGGAATCGGTTAAGGTCGAGGTCCAGACCAACCAGCCTTTACATAAAGCCTTCGGTTCTGTTGATGCATCACGCACCGCAGATTTGCGCTTTAATATTAGCGGTGAAGTTGCCAATGTGCGCCCTACGATGAAAAATGGTGCGACGGTAACGGCAGGTGATGAGCTGGCACGTCTGGATGATGAAGTCTTACTGCTGAATAAACAGGATGTTGCAATTCAAATCGCAGCAGAAACAGATAATTTAAAGGAATTAGAAAACCAGTTGGCCCTGCGCCAAAGTCAATTTGACCGTGTTAATGGCATGGCGGCTGCATCAGTTGCATCTGAACGCCGTTTGGATGAGGCCAAATTAGCATTATCAATGGCAAAAGCGGCGATGCGGCAGTCCATATCGCGCCGTGATCAGTTGAAGGTAAAATTAAAGCAGATTGAACGCAACCTTACCGATAGCCGCCTGACCGCACCATTTAACGGCGTGTTATCCGGCGTTTCTATTGGGGAAGGCCGTGTTGTTTCATCACAAAATGTACTGGGCCTGTTGACTGATCTGGACAGCCTGGAAGTGTCGTTCATTGTGCCGTCTCAAATTTATGCCAATAGCACCAGCCTGATCGGGAAATCGGTTAATGTGACATGGACATCTGGCGGGCGTGACGTCAAAACAATCACTGCAAAAATTGCCCGCGCTGAAGGCTTAATCAAAGCAAGTGAAGGTGGTGGGCGGCTTTATGCAACCTTGCCACCGGCATCCATCCCGCCTGGTGCGTTTGTTGAAATCCTTTACCCGTCAATGGTGCTGGAAGACATCATCATCCTGCCAGATACCGCGCTTTATGATAATGACAACGTGTTCGTGATCGTAAATGGTGCTGCCGTCGAACGGAAGATTGAAATTGTCAGCAAAACTGATGGTAAGATTTTTGTCCGCGGTGATTTGCGTGACGGAGAAGATGTGATCATCACCCGACTTCCGGGGCTGGGTGAAGGCGTACGTGTGCGGGTTGTCGGATCATGAAGGCATCACCGTTTATACAATTTTTCATCCGTCATAACACAGCGGCAAACTTGCTGATGATCCTGATGCTGGTCGTTGGGGTTATCTCGCTCGATCGCTTAAATCGTCAGTTTTTCCCAAGTTTTGATGTGGAAGTCGTTGCGGTATCCGTGACATGGACCGGGGCAACGGCTGAGGATGTGGATGCGAATATCGTTCAGCCGCTAGAACCTGAATTGCGGACGATTTCCAACGTAAAGAAAGTGACGTCTAATTCATATGAAGGGTTGGCCTCTATTCAGGTTGAATTTGAATTTGGTGCGGATATGAAGCAAGGCTTGGCGGATGTAGAAACCGCTGTCGACCAAATTGACTTCCCCGAAGAAGCCGAACAGCCAAAAGTCATCAAGGGTGAGTTTTACGACCGTATTTCAACCTTAGTGCTATCTGGGCCTTTTAATGTTGAAGCGCTGCGCGTGATCGCCAAAAACGTGAAGGAAGACCTGCAACGTCTGGGTGTTGATAAGGTAGATATTAACGGTATTCCTGACGATATCATCAAGATCGAAGTGCGTGAGCATGAGCTGGCGCGTCTTGGCATGTCATTGAACATGATTTCAGATGCGATTGGCCGCACGTCAGTAGATGTGCCGGCGGGCAGCCTTGCTGATGGGTCATTACGTGTACGGTCATTGGGGCTTTTGAAAACCGTTAAAGAATACGAAAATATTGAGATATTAATCCGCCCTGACGGCAGTCGTGTGCTGTTAAAAGATATCGCCACCGTCACCGAGAATGTTGAATATTCAGGCTTTGTTGGCTTGACGCGCCATGGTCAAACAGCGGTTGAACTTGAGTTCAGGCGCGGTAAATCCAATGATTCACTAGACGTGAATGCAACGATCCAAGAATGGCTTGAAGATTTCCGTGTTCGTGCCCCTGAAACATTAGTGATCGAACAATATGATGTGCGTGCAAACCTGATCAAAGAACGTATTGCGCTGCTTGTAAAAAATGGTGCTGGCGGGTTGGTGCTGGTGGTGTTGGTGCTGTTCTTATTCCTATCTTCACGGGTGGCATTTTGGGTTGCAACTGGCATTCCGGTCGCGTTTCTTGCGACATTTGGGGTAATGCTGGCCATGGGGCAAACCATCAATATGATCTCGCTGTTTGGGTTGATCATGGCGTTGGGTATCGTGGTGGATGATGCCATCGTGATCGGTGAACATACCGAATATTTACGCCAGAAGCGTGGCTTGCCGCTGGCTGAGGCTGCGGGCGTTGCCGCAACGCGAATGGGGCCACCTGTTGTTTCTGCTATGTTGACAACCGTTGCCGCGTTTTTGCCATTATTTACGGTCAAAGGGATTATTGGTGAGATTATTTCTGCCATTCCTTTGGTGGTGGTCGCGGTGTTGATCGCGAGCTTGATTGAAGTGTTCTTTATTTTGCCAGCGCATTTGGCGCATTTTGGTGGCAAAACCCAAGAAGCAAAGCGCGGCTTCCGTCTCTGGTTTGATACCATGTTTAATAACTTTAAAGATGGTGCGTTCAGACGTTTTGTCGGCTTTGCTGTTCGTTGGCGTATGGCGACTTTATCAGTCGCGGTGGGGATGCTCATGCTGTCCATCGGGATGATGATGGGCGGACGTGTGAATTTCGTCTTCTTTTCATCCCCTGAAGCTGATATCGCCTATGGCAATGTTGTTATGGCGCCAGGCACCTCACGCGGGCAAACTGCAAAAATGCTGGATGAATTGGAACGTGCGCTGCTGGCCACGGAAGATACATTTACCGAAGGTGAAGGCGGGTTGGTGAATATGTATGTCGCCAATTTGGGCACAACCTTGCGTGGCGGTAATAATGGTGGCGGCAATGGCGGTGCGGATAACCGCGCTGGTATTGTGGTGGAATTATTGACCGCTGATCAGCGTGATGTGCGCATGCGTGACTTTGTTAAAGCATGGCGCAAAGAAATTAACCCAATTGCCGGCATGGACAGATTGACCATTCGTGCCCCATCTGGTGGCCCACCTGGCCGTGATATTGATGTGCGCTTGATGGGTGATGACCTTAATGAATTGAAAGCCGCCGCGATTGAAGTGATGGAGATATTAAAGACTGTCCCATCTGCCGATGCGATTGATGAAAATTTAAATTACGGTGCCGAAGAACGGATTATCCGCCTGACCCCGCAAGGTAAAGCGCTTGGGTTTACGGTATCTTCCGTGGGCCAACAAATCCGTGCGTCACTTGATGGGGTGGTGGTGAAAAGATTCCCCCGCGGTGATGAAGAAGTTACCGTGCGGTTGTCCTTGCCAGATGATGAAACAGCGACTGATAATATCGGCAATGTTCGGGTGATCGCACCGGATGGGCAATTTGTGCAATTGGCGGATATTGCCACGGTGGAAAACCGATTGGGCTTTTCTGTGGTGCGTCGTCAAGATGGTTTCCGTGAAGTATCTGTCACCGCTGATTTAGATGCAGAAGTTATCACCACGCCGGATGCGTTGGCCAAAATTGAAGCAGGCGGGATTAAAGAGATCGCCGATAAATATAATTTGAAATATCGCTTTGATGGTCGTGACACTGAACGTGCTGAAGCTTTTGCCGATATGCAGGTAGGTGCGACTATTGCCCTTGTGTGCATTTATATTATTCTGGCGTGGGTGTTCTCATCATGGCTATTGCCAATTCCGGTGATGATCATGATTCCGTTTGCGTTGATTGGCGCGGTGTTGGGGCATTATGTCATGGGGCTAACCATGACCATTCTTTCCATGTTTGCCTTGATTGCGCTGGCAGGGATTGTGGTGAACAACTCCATTATTCTGGTGTCGACCATTGAACGCCGCATGGCAGAAGCTGACAACAGGATGGATGCGATTATCACGGGCACTACCGATAGATTGCGGCCTGTGCTCTTAACGTCAGTGACGACGATTTGTGGGCTTTCTACGCTGATGTTTGAAACATCGCTGCAGGCACAGTTCTTGATCCCTATGGCGACCACGATTGTGTTTGGCCTTGGTGTCACAACAATGCTTGTGTTATTTGTCGTGCCATCCGCGCTGGCCATTAGCGAAGATATTAAAAACGGCATGGGCAAGGTTCGCCGCTTTATCAAGCCAAACAGCCAGCCAGCCGAATAACTGGCGGCATAGGTGAAAGACGCTATCATGATAGATCAAGTCAAGTTTAATGCTGATGGATTGGTGCCGGTCATTGCCCAATGTGCCGAGCATGGTGACGTCTTGATGATGGCATGGATGAATGCAGAAAGCCTTGGGATTACACTGGATACCGGACGTGTGACCTATTTTTCGCGGTCACGGCAAGCACTTTGGGAAAAAGGCTTAACGTCTGGCCATAAGCAGACGTTGGTTGATGCCAAGCTTGATTGCGATGGCGACACGATCTTGCTGGTGGTGCATCAGATCGGGGCGGCATGTCATGAAGGCACCCGCACGTGTTTCACCCGCCACATGCCGATGAAAGATCAGTCATGAGTGATGGGCGTAAAGGAAAAGGGTCAAGCGGGCGAAGTTACCGCAGTGATGCCGGCATTACCAAAATTCCAAAAAAGCAAAAGAACCGAACGGAATCATCACGGCGCTGGATACAACGTCAGTTAAATGATCCTTTTGTGGCTGAAGCTAAAGCACGCGGATATCGGTCACGTGCAGGGTTAAAGCTGGAACAAATTGATCAGAAACATAACATCTTCTTTCATGGTGCGGCGGTGCTGGACCTTGGCTGTGCGCCCGGAGGATGGCTGCAATATGCATCTAAGAAGATCGGGCTTGATAAAGGCCAAGGACGTTTGGTGGGTATCGATTTGTTGCTGACAGACCCTATCCCCGGGGCAGATATTCTGGTTGGGGATATTAATGACGATGCGATGTTGAATGAAATGATCCGCTTGATGGACGGCAAGGCTGATGTCGTGATGTCTGACATGGCGGCAGATACAACAGGCCACCGCTCGACTGACCACCTGCGCACAACCGCGTTGCTTGAGCTGGCGATTGATATGGGGCTTCGTATTTTGAACCCTGGCGGCAGTTTTCTGGCCAAATGTTTTCGCGGCGGTACGGAGCGTGAAGCGCTTGACCTGATGCGCCTAAACTTTACCAGCGTCCGCCATGTGAAGCCTGCCGCAAGCCGCCAAGAATCTGTCGAAAGTTATGTGCTGGCCACTGGATTTAGGGGCGAGAACACAAATTCCGGCGGTGATGGCGGGGAAACGCGCTAGGTTTATCCAATATTCGTGAAGTTGGCTCTTTCCATTTTCGGGCATATCACGTATATATTTATTGCATCACTTAATTGGAGCTTGTTATGCCCATTACCGATGCACTTACCTTCGATGATGTTCTTTTAAAACCTGCCGCGTCTTCTGTACTGCCGGCGGATGCAGATGTCTCAACCCAGCTCACCCGGCAAATTAAGCTTAATATGCCGCTATTGTCGGCGGCGATGGACACCATCACCGAACACCGCCTTGCCATTACCATGGCGCAACTGGGCGGCATGGGCATTATCCATAAAAACATGACCGTCGACGAACATGCACGTGAAGTGGCGCGGGTGAAACGGTTTGAAGCTGGGATGGTTGTTAACCCTGTGACCATTAATGCTGATAAAACATTGGGTGATGCGCTGGCCGTTATGAAAAGCCATGGCATTAGCGGTATTCCTGTGACCGACCCTGATGATCATAAATTAGTCGGTATTCTGACCAACCGTGATGTGCGCTTTGTCGATGATCCACTTCAAAGCGTATCGACATTAATGACACGTGACGTGGTTAGTGTGACTGGTGATATCAACCATGATGAAGCACGTAAACTTTTCCATACGCACCGTATTGAAAAACTGGTGGTGGTTGACGAAGACAACCATTGCATTGGCTTGGTGACCGTTAAAGATATGGAAAAGGCGCAGACCTATCCTGATGCTGCAAAAGATGGGTCAGGACGATTACGGGTTGGCGCGGCAATAGGTGCAGGCGCAGATGCGGCCGCACGTGCCGAAGCGTTGATCGCAGCCGGGGTTGATGCTTTGGTGGTTGATACGGCCCACGGCCATGCTGAAGGCGTGTTGAAGGCCGTAGGCACGATCCGTAAAATGTCCAATGATGTTCAGATTATTGGCGGTAATATCGCCACTGGTGATGGGGCAGGTGCCTTAATTGATGCAGGTGCGGATGCGGTGAAAATAGGCATTGGGCCAGGGTCGATTTGCACCACACGGATGGTGGCAGGTGTCGGGGTGCCGCAATTAACATCTATTATGGATGCATCAGCGGTGTGCCGTGAAAAAGGCGTACCATGCATTGCCGATGGCGGCATCAAATATTCAGGTGACTTGGCAAAAGCAATTGCCGCTGGTGCTGATTGTGCCATGATCGGGTCCATGCTTGCCGGCACAGATGAAACGCCAGGCGAAGTCTTTCTTTATCAAGGGCGGTCCTATAAAGCCTATCGGGGGATGGGGTCTATTGGTGCGATGGCGCGAGGATCTGCCGACCGTTATTTCCAGGATGAAGTTTCACAGCCGCTTAAGCTCGTTCCAGAGGGTATCGAAGGTCAAGTGCCATATAAAGGCTCGGCAGGTGCGGTGGTCCATCAAATGCTGGGTGGGCTAAAGGCGGCCATGGGCTATACCGGTAATGGCACGATTACTGATATGCAGACCAAATGTGACTTTGTGCGCATTTCAGGGGCAGGGCTGAAAGAAAGCCATGTTCATGATGTGACCATTACCCGAGAAGCTCCAAATTACCGTCCGGATATGTAAGTGATGACCGATACTATTCTTATTATTGATTTTGGATCACAAGTAACACAATTGATCGCACGACGGCTGCGTGAAGATGGTGTGTATACGGAAATCTTGCCCTGCACGGCGGAAATGGCGCGGATCACCGCCCTTAACCCGAAAGGCATTGTGCTTTCGGGTGGGCCTAATTCTGTTGCCTTGGCGGATACACCGCGTGCGCCTGAGGGCGTGTTTGAGATGGGCGTGCCGATCCTAGGGATTTGTTATGGCCAGCAAACCATGTGCCAGCAATTAGGCGGTGAGGTTGCCCCCGGTGACGACCGTGAGTTTGGCCGTGCGGATATCACGGTCAGTGCAGCGTCACCCTTATTTGACGGCATCTGGGAAAGCGGCAGTGATTACGCAGTTTGGATGAGCCATGGTGATCGTGTTGTTGCCCTGCCTCATGGGTTTAACGTCATCGCCACCAGCAGCGGCGCGCCTTATGCCGCGATTGCGGATGAGCAGCGCAATTTCTATGGTGTGCAATTCCACCCTGAAGTGGTGCATACCCCTGATGGGGCGGCGCTACTGAGCCGATTTGCCAAGCATATTTGCGGTGCGGATGCGTCATGGTCCATGGGGGCTTATAAAGACCGTGCCATTGCCGCTATCCGTGCGCAAGTTGGCGAAGAAGGCCGCGTTATTTGTGGGCTATCTGGCGGTGTTGATAGCTCGGTGACCGCGGTGTTGATCCATGAAGCAATTGGTGAGCGGCTGACATGTGTGTTTGTCGACCATGGCTTGATGCGTGAAGGTGAAGCCGAAGAAGTGGTTAAGCTGTTTGGTGGTCATTACAATATTCCGTTGATCCATGAAAATGCAGTTGATTTGTTTTTAGGGCGGCTTGATGGGGTTAGTGACCCTGAACAAAAGCGCAAGATCATTGGCGCGACCTTTATTGATGTATTTGATAAAGCTGCGGCATCTATTGATGGTGCAGGGTTCTTGGCGCAAGGCACGCTTTACCCAGATGTGATTGAGAGCGTTTCAGCATCTGGTGGGCCAAGCGTGACGATTAAATCACACCATAATGTTGGCGGCTTGCCGGATGATATGGCGATGGAGCTGGTTGAACCACTGCGTGAGCTGTTCAAAGATGAAGTGCGGGCGTTAGGGCGCGAACTGGGCATGCCTGAAGATTTGATTGGCCGTCACCCTTTTCCTGGGCCAGGGCTTGCGATCCGTATTCCTGGTGATATCACCCGTGAAAAATGTGACATTCTGCGCCGCGCCGATGCTGTCTATCTGGATGAGATAAGAAAAGCTGGCCTTTATGATGAAATTTGGCAAGCTTTTGCTGTGCTGCTGCCGGTGCGAACCGTTGGCGTGATGGGGGATGCCCGCACCTATGATTATGTGTGCGCGTTAAGGGCGGTAACCTCAACCGATGGGATGACGGCAGATAGCTATGCGTTTAGTCATGACTTTTTGACCCGCGTGTCCACCCGAATTGTGAATGAAGTGAACGGCATCAACCGCGTTGTTTATGACATCACGTCAAAACCGCCAGGCACGATTGAGTGGGAGTGAATATAAAGTTTTTAAAATAAGTAATTATGGAGCGTATTATGTCAGTTTATATGATTGGTGATGTTGATATACACAACATAGAAGAATACAAAAAATATATGGAAAACGTTAAACCCATGATTGAAAGCTATGGTGGCGAATACCTAGTTCGTGGTGGAGAGATAGATTGTTTGGAAGCAAATTTATGGAAACCAACTAGAATGGTATTGGTAAAGTTTCCTGATAAGAAATCAGCAATGGATTGGTATAACAGTGACGAATACAAACCTTATAAGAACATAAGATTTGAACATGCTACGTCAAGCGTAGTATTTGTTGAAGGTGTGTAACTAAAAGACATACAAACCGCGCAGAACGTTAAAATAAAAATACATAAAATCAATGCTTTACAAGCAGCATATTATTAAGTGGGAATAGTATGCCCTAATTCCATAAATATATCAGATCATGCGGCGGCTTTTTAAGCCGCCTTTTTTTGGATTTTAATTAAGCGTTAAACTTTATATATTCTGATAGGTGAAGTCGTTGTTGTAAGAGGCAGATGCTATCAACAGAAAGGTAGGCAAACATGCTGGAAGATTATACCGCAGCATCAGGCACGTTTGTGCCGATTTGGAGGTTGGAAATTCAAACACCTTGTGCTGATAATCATAACCCACATCGGTGGTGGAATAATGGCCGCGGCATGCCAAATAAGATCGATAAGATCAGCTTATTACTAGGTGGATAAGACCGGTTGTTGAGATGAGTTTAGGACGATTACATTTTTTCTGCGGTAAGATGGGGGCAGGTAAAACCACGGCGTCAGTGGCGATTGCCGAAGACAATAGCGCGATCTTATTATGCGAAGATGCGTGGCTGGCGGCCTTATACCCCGGGCTTATTTCATCCCCGGCTGATTATGCACATTATGCAGGGCTGTTGCGCCCCCAGATCAAGGTGTTGGTGCAATCATTATTACAGCAGGGGCAGGATGTTGTGCTGGATTTCCCCGGCAATACAGAGGCCCAACGTGCAGGGCTGAAAGCCATTAGTGATGAGGTTGGGGCCGAACATAACCTGTATTTTCTGGATGTTGCGGATGAACGTTGCCTTGCACAGATTGAAGCGCGTGCAGCAACAAATGTTGCCAAGACGGGTGGCGCAAAGACTGATACGGCTGATATGTTTTGGGCCATGAATAAATATTTTATGACGCCGCGTGATGATGAAGGGTTAAACATCATAAAGCTGTGATATGTTATTCTGTTTCCTGCTGTGAAGATTGATTGATGATGTTACCGCAGAAGCAAAGGCAGATGCCGCGTCTTTCATGGTGGTATGGTAGCCATTCCTACCTACTTTATGCCAATGATCAGCATATCAATAACCTTGCGCGTTATGGCAGTGTTATTGCTGCGCTTTATCTGCGGCAACGCTTTGTTGAAGTGATATATAAATGCACTTACGCTAAACCAACATTTTACTGTGGATGTGGTCAAAACGTGCTGTTCAATTACACTAGCAATTGATAATATATCTTTAATTCCTAACTCAATAAGCGTTAGAAGAAATCTTGTGACGAATTGATAGCTGAAATGAAAGAAGTTCAGCAGCATGTCGTTGAAGCTAGGAAGCATGAACGTGCCAACGCACTGAAAGAAGTAAAGCATCTTTGCGAGGAGTATGGCTTTACTGCTGGGATGCTAAAAGGTTCGCTAGCTGAAGGTAGAAAAAGCAATGAGCCTGAAAAAACGAGTTGAAGCGGTTTTTGCGGATCTTTTTCCCATCAATAGAAGTCTCACTGGTAAAGGTGTGCATGAAACCTTTGACTATCTCCTTAATAATTTTCCGCTTGATGGACAGGTAAAATCTGTCCCGTCTGGTACAAAAGTATTTGATTGGAATGTTCCTGATGAATGGAATGTTAATGATGGGTACGTTTTAAATGGAGCAGGTAAAAAAATTATAGATTTTAAAGAATCTAATTTACACGTCATGTCCTACGCAGCGCCGGTAGATAAAATCGTAGACGAAGACGAGCTAAGAAAACACCTTCACACACTTCCGAAATACCCTGACCGAATTCCCTACAGAACTTCATATTACAACAAAAATTGGGGATTTTGCTGTGCGGATAATTTGTTAAAAAGTGAACATTTTTTCCCTCCTTTCAAAGTTTTTATAGACTCGTCATTTAATTCTAACGGAAATTTAAGTTGGCTCGAGTGCGTTAAAAAGGGGCGCACAAAAGATGAAATTCTAATCTCTACTTACTGTTGTCATCCAAGTCTTGCTAACGATAATCTTAGCGGAATCGTTTTGGCAGCATTCCTATTTGAATATTTAAGTAAGCTGGATACGAAATTCACTTACCGATTAGTAGTGCTTCCTGAAACAATTGGAGCAATATCATTTCTTGCTCAAGCGAATACGAAGAACATTGTTGGCGGAATGGTGTTAAGTTGTGTGGCTGGGCCTGATAAGTTGTCCATAAAAGAAGGCTTTGATACAAACCACTTTATGACTGAAAGTGCTCATTTGGCACTTAAATCTTGTGTTGGCGAAGACTATTTGACTTACCCTTTTGTTCCAGATGGAAGTGATGAACGTCAGTATTCAACACCAGGGTTTAGAATAGTTACACCTTCAATCCACAAATCAAAATACTATGAATATAACGAATATCACACATCAGCTGATGACTTAAGCTTTGTCAAATCAGCGTCACTTATTGAAGCTCTGGAAGTTCACAAGAACTGGATAAGTTTGGTAGAGAGTTACTGTCACCCTAAACGTATAAATGAATTTTGCGAATTTCAGTTGGGAAAACGAGATTTATATCCTCATATTGGTGGCACCCTCAATCAGCAAGCCTATGATGAAAATGATGTTGGCAATCATCACCGACTATTCAATTTTGAAGATGAGGTAATCCTCACTGGCGCACATCTGGATGCATTTGACTGGTTGATGCATTTGGCTGATGGAACTGTTTCTAATTTTGAAATATCAACGCGAAGTAAACTAGACATTTCGATAGTTAATGAGGCTATTGCGGCAATGTATCAAAAAGATTTATTGGAGTTAAAATGAAGCTTGTCTTATTTTCTGGAGATCATCCTAGGCACCTGTTTGTTACCAAAAAAGTGCTAGAATTTTTTGACGACATTCTTGTCGTAGTCATGCGAAGAGAAGAACTGCTACCTGAGCCACCACGTGACCTCGATGATCACGATAAAGAGTTATTCAAATTACATTTTGAAAATAGACATCGTGTGGAATCTTCGGTTTATGAAAACTTAAATGCTCGTGACGTTTTCAAGAATTTCAATTCCATTTTTGTTGAACCTAATGAACTTAATACAACATTAGTTGCGGATAAGGTTAGAGAATTCAATGCAGACTTGTGTTTCATCTTCGGCGTAGATTTGATACTTGATCCAGTCATTGATGTGCTGCCAAAGGATAAAATAAATCTCCATCTAGGTTTGTCACCTTGGTATAAAGGTGGGGCTACACTTTTTTGGCCATTTTATCATCTAGAGCCACAGTTTTGTGGTTCGACATTTCATCAAATCACCAAGCAGGCTGATGCAGGAGAAATAATACATCAGTGTGTCCCTGAATTACGGCCAGGCGACAACATTCATGATGTTGCTGCGCGCTGTGTTATTAAAGCAAGGGATGATCTGAACAAAATTTTCGATCATTGGAATAGCAAGCAAAGTTTTGAAGGTGAAGTGCAGAAAGCATCTGGACGAAATTGGCGTGGCGTGGATTTCCATGCGTCTCAACTACGCGTCATTTACGATTTGTATCAGGATAAAATAGTAGATAATTACTTGTCAGGATCACTTGGTAATAGAAAGCCGAAACTTATTTCCTGCATTGACTAATTCGACCAGTCTGCGTGATTAGTTTGATAGCCAAAAGAAGCCAAACAATGACGTTGATATTGACCAACGGAATATTGGGGCGACTTATATCAACATAAATAATACCGGCGAAGAAGCTGATTATTTGTGAGAGATAGCGATGTTAACTATATGTAATTTATGTTAACTAATATTTATGATTAATTATATGTAGATTAGTTCAAGTAATGGCTTTTAAAACATTAATAAATAAGTGCAAAAGAGCTTACGAAGTAGGTTTTTTTTATACGATTAATCATTTGTTTTGGAACTTGAAGTTTTTCTTCCTGCGTTTGTTTGGCGTAAACAAAGTTCGAAGTAAATATGATGTTAAGTTATATGCAGATTATGATGATGCAACGTTTAGGTTTTATTATTTTGCGATTTACGGTTTTTTCTATAGTGATTATTTGAGTAGTTATGATTCAAAATTTACTTTTATTGATATCGGCGCAAATAAAGGGCTTTATACTGTTCTAGCTGCAAAGAACGCTAATTGTGAAAAAATACTATCTTTTGAGCCAATCCCTTCGACATTCGAGTACCTTAAAAAGAATTCTGCTTTAAATGACATTGCACATAAGTGTGATTTGCATAATCTCGCCATAAGTGACAAATCTGAGGACATTGAAATTCCATTCAATTCTAATCACAGTGGGACTGCGTCACTCGCCACACAAAATCAGTTAAACGTTTCTGAGACTGTAAAAATACGAACCGTTAACTATGAAACATTGGAGGCAATGTTTTCTTCGAAAGCTCAAAATTACGTCCTCAAAGTTGATGTGGAAGGTTTTGAGCTAACGGTCTTAGCTGAGATTTTTAAGTGTGATTTTTCAAAATCTATTTCGAGTATTTTTTACGAAGTGGACGAGAAATGGGAAAATCCAAATTTATTAGAAAATCTGTTACGAAATATGGGCTTTAGTCACTTTAAGAAAATCGGTGATGGAACGCACTATGATGTTTTAGCAACTAAAAACATTTAATTATTTTAAAGTTACGCCATTTGTGAGCGTATAGGCCTAAGCATAGATATTAAATTAGGACACGAGCACGTTACACAGCATAGCTTAAATGTTAGTGCGTTTAATGCAGATACGATGATGTTTAGTGGATCACTCATGCATGACAATATTAATGCTATGTTCAACAAATGCCTGAATACTGAAATATGAATGCCGAAATATGACTGCCGAAATATGAATACTGGAACATGACATGCCGAATGTGACCAAAAGCTGGACTGAAAAATTTGAACGCGAGTACACCCCGCAAGTAAAGCAGCTTGAGAAGAACTTTTCTGGCATCAAGGCAGGGGAGATGATGCTGATTTCAACCCCGCTAGATATTGCAGGTTATGTCCGGGCGATCCCCATGGGGCATGTGTCCTCTATTGCGCAAATGCGTGATGATCTGGCTCAAGCCGCAGGTGCAGATAAAACCTGCCCCCTGACGGCCAGTATTTATCTGCGTTTCGCGGCAGAAGCATCATTGGAAAAATATGACGGGTTTTTAGATGCACCAGACCTCTTGCCATTCTGGCGGGTGATATCACCTAAAGACCCACTTGCCAGCAAATTAAGCTGCGGTAAGGCGTTTATCACGCGGAAACGTGACGAAGAAAGCATGGAGTGATGAAGCTCTATATCGGCAATAAAAACTATTCATCATGGTCGATGCGGCCATGGGTGTTGATGCGCGCCCTTGGTATACCGTTTGAAGAAGTGATGGTCAGGTTTGACGGCTTTGATGATGACAGCATGTTTAAGACAACCATGAGTGGTTTGCACCCTGCCGCCTCCGTTCCCATGCTGGAAGATAATGGGGTGGTGATAGCCGATACAATGGCCATCACGGAATATTTGGCGGAAACTTATCCTGATATGGGGGTGTGGCCGGCTGATGCTGCTGCCCGCCACCAAGCCCGCGTATTAGCCGCGGTGATGCATTCAGGTTTTCATGCCATCCGCACGCATTGTATCATGAATATCGAGGCAGACTTGCCAGATATTGGGGCTAAATTGATGCGTGATCAACCTGCCTTGACGGGTGAACTTGCACGGCTTGAAACGCTATTAGGGCCGCATATCATTGAGGGTGGTGACTTTTTATTCGGGGCATTTTCAGCAGCTGATGCGTTTTATGCCCCTGTGATGTCACGTTTGACGACCTATCATCTGCCGATATCTGATGCACTGGATGCATATCGGCAACGTGTGTTGGCAAGCCCGGCCATACAGGATTGGGTGACGGATGCCTTGGCAGAGCAAGATTTTCTTGATTTTGAAGAGCCGTACCGCACTACGCGATAGCCGCACTAGGCGATAGCCGCACGACGCGATAGCGGTGTTATCGTTATTCGATATCGAGATCTTCTTCAATGATGGTCCATTGCAGGTGATAGCAGGTTTCACCATCTTCGGTATCTTTAAAGATCACGCCCAGAAATTCACCATCTAGCGTGACTTCGGCACTATCTTCGGTTTTATCATCAGCACGTGGACGTAGGGCCAAATTTTGGTTGCCCAGCTTGCCCCGCAGGAATGTCTGAATTTTGAGTGCTTCGTTACTATTCATGTTGTGCTCCGACATATGTCACATTAGGTGGCCCTAGCTTAGTTATTCACCAAACGGGGCAAATTGTTTAGATATTCCAATACATCATTAAGACGCGCAGATTGCCGAAGTAATTTGCGGCGGTCGCTAACGATGTAAATCCATCTATCTTTACCTTTTAGGCGTTTCTTTTCGATGGTGTAAAGAGGCATTTCGTGACTTGATTTATAAATTGAAAAAAGTGCACTGCCATCATTATGGTCCAGCGCATAATCTCGCCATTCGCCACCGGCAACACGCGTTGAATAAACATTTAAGATTTGGGTGAGTTCAACACGCGAAAAATATGCGGTCTTTTGTTTTTTCTGCACGCTCTTATCAGAAGAAGAACCGGTAAAGATAAGCATGGATCCGCCTTAAATCTTTTGGAATATTGTTGTTTCCTGCTGGAGAATTATTCTATTTTTCTATATGTTGCATGGCATAAGATAGTTTGGTCAAGTGGGTATTAAAGCCTTTCTTGGCAGCACTTCAGATGGAGACCAGCGGGATGAACGATATAATCACGGAAATTAATCAGGAATTACGTGAAGAACGTGGCAAAGCCCTGTGGAAAAAATATGGCGTTTATGTCATTGGTTTTGCTGTTGCCGTTATTGCCATGGTGTCTGGCCGTCAAGGGCTGGTCGCCTATCAAGACAGCCAACGCATGAATGCTGCAACCACATATTACGCCGCCATCACCACTGAAAACAGTGACGCGCTGAACACGCTAGCCGCTAAAGGCGGTGAAGGCTATCCAATGCTGGCACGTTTTGCCGAAGCTGGCCGCTTGGCAGAGGCAGGTGATGACGCAGCAGAGGCAGCATATCTGGCTTTATCCCGTGATGAGGCGATTGCACAAGTTTATCGTGATGCCGCAACCGTGATGTCCGTGATGAATGCAGCACCATCAACGGATGCCGCTTCACAAATTAGCCGAATTGCAGGCCTTGCTGCTAATGAAGGGCCGTGGCAGCAAATATCTATTGAGCTGATGGTTGGTCTTTATGTTGAACAAGGCAACTTGGCTGAGGCACGCCAGCAGCTGCAATCTTTACGATTTGGCCAAAATTTGACTGCAGAAATGAACCAGCGCATTTTGCTACTTGAAGCCGCGCTTGGTGAATAAAAACATGTGCTTAAATTTGAGCTAAGCACAGCAAAAGTGAATAATTGGTGGGCGTATGTAACGCACGCAGGATGATGGGATAACCAGCATGATACTTAAAAAACATATATCGATCATATTGTTAGGCATTGGCTTGGCAGGATGTTCCAGCTATGAAGTGACTTTGCCTGGTGAACGCATTGGTATCAGTTCTGGTGCGGCAAATTTAAATTTAGAGATTGATCAGGACGCTGCCGCTGAAGGTGTTGGCTTGCCTGCAGCCTTTGCCAATAATCGTTTTGAAGGGCCTGGCAGTAACGCGGCCCATTCAGGTGGGCATTTTGTGGTCAATTTCCCACTTAAATCCCTATTCCGTGAAGATGTTGGTGTAGGTGCCGATGATGGCACGGAAATGGCGCAACCTGTTGCGAATAATAAAGCTGTCTTTACCGTGACCCCGGGCGGCGTCGTTATGGCCAGCAATATTGATAATGGTGATGTCATTTGGGAAATTGATATTGACCCATCTGAA
>CBFIAO010000034.1:0-15154 GCA_965660595.1 Puniceispirillales bacterium (SeqCode)
ATCCAACATTTAGGGCGTGTAATAATTGGCAACCATTTTCATATTGGTGCTAATTCATGCATTGATCGAGGATTTATCGATGACTCAGTCGTTGGTAACCATGTCATGATTGATAACATGGTACAGATTGGTCATAACTGCAATATTGGCGATAATACGATTATCTGCGGTAATGTTGGGATCAGTGGATCCACCACAATCGGTAAGAATAACATCTTTGGTGGGCAAGCAGGTGTTGGTGATCACATCACAATTGGGTCTGATAATATCTTTACCGCAAGGTGCGGGGTGACCAAGTCAGTTGGTGATGGGCAAATTATGGCAGGTTTCCCTGCTGTGCCGGCACGTGATTATAGGCGTGAAGTGGCTGCTTTACGGCGGTTGGCCCAAGGACGCAAAACTTCAAAAACTTAAAAAGAGGCAAGTTATGTCAGATGAAAATATAGTGTTACATCACCCTGATATTTTAAAATTAATTCCTCATCGCGCACCATTTTTACTAATTGACCGTGTTGATAACGTTGTTGAAGGCCAGTCAGCGCGCGGCATTAAAGCAATTACGAGTACAGAGCCACATTTGGCAGGGCATTTTCCGGGCTTCCCAATTATGCCTGGTGTATTGACAGTTGAATCAATGGCACAGACCGCAGGTGTACTCGTTTCATACAGCAACCGCGAAGATGCCGAAGATAAGCATGTCTACTTTACGACTATTGATGGGGTGAAGTTTCGTGCACCTGCCCGCCCAGGGGATGTGATGTATTTGGACGTGTCCATTATTGGGCAACGCGGACCACTTTATAAATTTAAAGGTGTCGCCACTATTGATGACAAAACTGTCGCAACAGCTGAATTTTCAGCCATGATCGTGGAGCCAGGTCGCTAATGGCTACAAATATTCATCCGACCGCGATTGTTGAAGATGGTGCCGATATTGGTGAAGGCGTTACCATAGGTCCGTTTTGCACAGTTGGACCTAATGTAAAAATTGGTGCACGAACGATCCTTAAATCCCACGTTGTTGTCGCGGGTTTCACCACTATCGGTGAAGATAATAAGATATTCCCTTTCGCATCTTTAGGCTTGGAACCACAGCATATGCGTTATGAAGGTGAAGAAAGTACTCTTGTTATTGGTGACAGAAACAATATTCGTGAATATGTGTCTATTCATCCCGGTACAAAAGTTGGCATCATGACAACAATCGTCGGCAACGATAATATGTTGTTAGCATCTTCGCATGTCGGCCATGATGCGGTGTTGGGTAATAATATTATCTTAGTGAATGGGGCCATGGTGGGTGGTCATGTTGTAGTTGGTGATTATGCTTACCTTGCAGGTGGATGCGCAGTGAAGCCTTTTGTGCGGATTGGTGAGCAGGCCATGATTTGGGGGCTGACGGCGGCAGTTGCGGATGTTATTCCCTATGGGACAGTTGCGGGGAGCCGCGGTGATTTGATTGGCCTTAACTTGATTGGGCTTAAACGTCGCGGTTTCACAAAAGATCAAATCCAAACAATACGCCGTGCGTATCGGCTACTCTTTGCCATGGAAGGTACATTTGCCGAACGTATTGAAGAAGTAAAAAGCCTTTATGGTGATGATCCAATCGTCAGTGGGATGCTAAAGTTTATTAATGATGGTGGCGACCAACCACTCAGTCATCCTGCAAAGGGGTAGACGGTGAGCGAAGCAGCACCAATTGGCATTATTGCAACATCTGGACGTGTGCCCCTTGATCTTGCGCGGGCGTTGCGTGGTCAAGGTCGTGATGTTGTGGTCGTTATGTTGGAAGGCGTCACCACTGCTGATTTTGATGGGTTCACAACATTCCAACATCACATTGGTGCAATTGGACATATTATTAATGATTTGAAAGATTCAAAGTGTCAGCAGGTTATATTCGCAGGCTACCTTAATCGGCCACCTCTTAAGTCTATCAAGCCTGATTGGCGCGGCATGAAGATTTTTACTAAAGTCATGACGTCAGGCGATAACGAAGCCTTGAAAGAAGTCAAAGCTGAATTTGCGAAAAGTGATCTTGAGGTTATGAGTGTTAACCAGTTCATGCCTGAGCTCTATGCTGAAGCTGGTATCATCGCAGGACATGCTATCTCTGAAGAAGCTATGGCGGCTGTCTCGCTTGGGTGCGAATTATTGCAGGCCACAAGCCCTTTTGATACCGGTCAAGGTGCTGTTGTTCAGGGCAAGCGCGTTCTGGCGCTGGAAGGCGCAGAAGGTACGAACGGGCTGTTGAATCGCTCAGCTGCGTTAATTGACCAAGATGCGGGTGAAGCCGTGTTCGTTAAAATGATGAAAGTTGGGCAAGATCCTAATCTAGACCCACCCGGTATTGGGGAAGAAACGATAACACATGCCGCTGAAGCTAATATAGGCGTGATCGCAGTTGAAGTAGGAAGCGTCATAATTATTGATAAGCCATCTGTGGTTGCGGCAGCCGCACGGCATCAAATTACGATAATTGGCGTTGACGCTGGAGACCTGCTCGTTAATGAATGATCATCTGTTCATACTTGCTGGCGAGGCTTCAGGCGATAAACTCGGTGGCTTGATCCTGAAAGAAATGTCATCACGTGGGTTTAAGCCAAGATTAAGCGGGGTAGGGGGCAATGATATGTCCAAGTTTGGCCTATCCCCAATTTTCCCGATGGAAGAACTAAGCATCATTGGCATATCATCTGCGGTTAAGAACTATTTCCATTTAAAGCGCCGCATGATGGCACTAGTAGATCATATCCGTACTGAAAAACCACGGATGGTCATTACTATTGACACCAAAGCCTTTTCATTGCGCCTTGGCAAAGAATTAAAAAAAGTGATGGCCAAAGAAGGATGGCATGTGCCGATTGTTCATTTGGTGGCGCCTACTGTTTGGGCATGGGGGAGTTGGCGCGCAAAAAATATGCCAGCATGTGTTGACCATTTGATGTGTTTATTTCCGTTCGAAGTGCCATATTTCACAAGATACAATGTTTCGACCTCTGCGGTAGGGCATCCTGCATTGCATACGAAGTTTCCAACACGAAAGGCTGCTAGAACGGCCTTGGGGTTGGCTGATGATGATGTGGTGGTTGGCCTTTTCCCAGGTTCACGCAGACGTGAAGTTGCCACGTTACTACCTGATATGTGCGGTGCGATTACAGAACTGCGTGCTGATTATCCTGCCTTAAAAGCGGTTATCCCTGCGGCACCCCCTGTTGAAGATGCGATAAAAGAATTCCTTACCCAAGATGATGATATCATATGTGTAGGCGAAGACTCGCGGTATGATGTGATGAAAGCTGCTGATGCAGGGCTGATATGTTCAGGCACAGTAACGCTTGAAACGGCTTTAGCAGGCCTGCCGGGCCATGTGTATTACCGCACAGATTTTCTAACAGAGATAATCGCAAAATTAATAATGAATCTAGATAAGGTTGTGTTGGCAAATGCGGTCACTGAGAAGGTCATATATGATTGTGCCTTCCAAAAACAATTTAATAGCCATGTCATGGCTGAACATATACGTGGAATGTTAAAGCAACATACCAACAGAAATGACATGGCGCTTGCAATAAAAAACGCGCTTACCCCTGATGATATCAATAGTAAGCGCGCTGGAAATTTTGAAGTTAACGTCGTCGACCGTATCGACGAAATCCTTAACGATTTTTAATGTCAGTGTATGACCGTTCTTCTGGGCCAACATAAAGTTGACGTGGACGGCCAATTCGCTGAAGTGGATCTTCGATCATTTCTTTCCATTGTGAAATCCAGCCAACAGTGCGTGCAACAGCAAATAATACTGTGAACATAGATGTTGGGAAGCCCATCGCTTTTAGAATGATCCCAGAATAGAAATCTACGTTTGGATAAAGTTTCTTTTCAATGAAATATTCATCTTTGAGTGCAATGTCTTCAAGTTCCATTGCAAGCTCAAGGAGTGGTTCATCTTTAATGCCAAGCTTATTCAGAACATCATGACAAGACTGGCGCATGACTTTTGCGCGTGGGTCAAAGTTTTTGTAAACACGATGCCCAAAGCCAAATAAGCGGAATGGATCGTTTTTATCACGTGCTTTTTTAATATATTCAGGAATACGGTCACGATGGCCAATTTCGTCAAGCATGTTTAACACTGCTTCGTTAGCCCCACCATGGGCAGGACCCCAAAGTGCTGCGATACCTGCTGCAATACATGCAAATGGATTTGCACCAGAAGATCCAGCAAGACGCACAGTAGATGTTGATGCGTTTTGTTCATGATCTGCGTGCAAAATAAGAATCTTATCCATCGCATCAGCTAGCACAGGATCAACCTTATATTCTTCGGTTGGAACGCTGAAGCACATATGCAGGAAGTTTTCTGCATAATTCAAGTTATTCCGAGGGAAGTTAAAGGGCTGGCCAAGTGAATATTTATAGGCCATTGCTGCCAGTGTAGGCATTTTTGCAATCAAACGACGTGATGCAATCATCCGTTGTTGGGGATCATTGATGTCGGTTGAATCATGGTAGAACGCAGAAAGTGCGCCTGTTACCCCGCAAAGGATCGCCATCGGGTGCGCGTCACGACGGAAGCCGCGGTAAAAATTCATGATTTGCTCATGCACCATCGTGTGATGCGTAATAGCATTATCAAATTCTGATTTTTCGTCTTGGCTTGGTAGTTCACCATTAAGCAGAAGATATGCGACTTCTAGGAAGTCAGATTTTTCTGCAAGTTCATCAATGGAATAACCGCCATGCATAAGTTGACCTTGTTCACCATCAATGTAGGTGAGGGCAGACTTACATGCACCAGTCATGCCATAGCCAGGGTCAAAAGTGAAATGCTGTGTCCCAGCATAGAGTGCCCGAACATCAATAACTGATGGTCCTGTTGTTCCTTCAAGAACGGGAAGCTCTACACTTTCGCCAGTAGCATTGTTCGTTAGTGTAAAACTCTGATTTTGCTGGCTGTTGCCCATGAAATATATTCCTTAGGTCAAAGGTTAAGTTCGGCTGTTGCCAAGGACGGGGGACGCCTTTTTATAACTGATTGGGTTAAGATTTGCAATTCTCTTCAATGCGTTTTGTTACAAGCGCGTGCCCCAGCACCGAAGTAATTGTTACAATATCTGGTGTTTGTTTCATTCCGGTGACAGCTGCGCGCAAGCATGGTCCAATATCACGCATCTTAAGGTTATTATTCCCAAGCCATTCACCAAGCCATATCTTGAGTTCTTCAGGTGTCATATTGGTTTCGGGTAAATCATTTGCAAAAATCAACAGACGTGCTTTTGCGTCATCATCAAGTAATGTTTTTGCATCGTCTTCTACGGCAGGTACGTCATCATTAATAGCAAATTTTGCCATCGCAGGTAGATCGCCCAAATGTTGGGCGCGATCTGCAAATAATGGGGCCAGCATATTCAGGCGGTCCAAGATATGTTGCGGTGCATCGACGCCGTTCAAAATAAGTGACGTAAGTTCTGCTGGTTGTAATGAACGGATATAATGTGCATTTGTAGCGGTAAGTTTTTCCGTGTCAAAACGTGCTGGTGATTTGCCAATGCCGCCCAAGTCAAACCAAGAAATTGCCTGCTCACGACTGATGATCTCATCATCTCCATGACTCCAGCCTAGGCGTAATAGGTAATTATTCATTGCTTCAGGCAAGTAACCCATATCGCGATAGTTAATCGCACTTAATGCCCCATGTCGTTTTGAAAGTTTGGCACCATCAGCGCCATGGATAAGGGGGATATGTGCATAGGTGGGCGTATCCCATTCCATCGCTTCAATAATTTTAAGCTGACGGAATGCATTATTGAGGTGATCATCACCGCGAATAACATGTGTAATGCCCATATCATTATCATCAACAACAACAGCAAGCATATATGTTGGCGAGGCATCGCCGCGTAACATCACTAAGTCATCCAGCGTTTCATGTTTTACCGTGACGTCACCTTGCACACGATCAGCAATAGTTGTTGCCCCGTCTAATGGCATTTTTAAACGTACAGCAAAAGGTGCGTCTGGTGCTTCTGATAACGGCTTATCACGCCAAGGGCTGACGATTTTCTTGCCACTTGCGCGAGCTTCTTCCCGCATGGTTGCCAGTTCATCTGGTGTTAGGTAACAGCGATATGCATGGCCTTTTTCCAGTAATTGATGCGCAACTTCTACGTGACGTTCTGCGCGGGATGCTTGGCGCAATGCATCACCATCGCCTTCTAACCCCAGCCATTCAAGCCCTTCAAAAATAGCGTTAACCGCAGCATCTGTTGATCTTTCTTTATCAGTGTCTTCAATGCGCAATAGATATTTACCGCCGTGGTGGCGCGCAAATAAATAATTGAACAAGGCCGTGCGTGCCCCGCCAATATGGAGATAACCTGTTGGGGAAGGGGCGAAGCGGGTGGTCACAGTCATAAAGAATTAACCTTTGTCTGTCATAATAATAAAGGGTTGCCGTAAGGCGGTATCTGGTGAAGGTTTAGCATGAAGCACTATATCCTAACAACGGCTAATCACTTCAAAGGCATGTGGGATATATCAACGCCGTCTCAACATAGCCTAGTGATTGCAATGACATTGATAACAGCATTGGCATTCGGCTTTTGGTTGCCTGATGGTCTGCTGTTAATCTGCCCGCGTGCTGTGTTAGGCGGTGTTAGTCTTATGTCGGTGGTGATGAACTTAAGCCTTCAACTTCGTGGTCATACTAAGATGGGTATGTGTGCCAAGTTGTTAGCGGTCTTCATGATTGGCCTTACACTTGCGCATGTTGCTGTCACCAATAAAAATGACGAGATTGGTGTTGATGCGTTCGACGATGGTGCGCGGGTCCATGTTACAGGTTTTGTTAAAATGGCAGAAGTCATGCGGGGCGGCAGGCAACGTATTCGGCTTGCCGCCATCACGGGTGAAGATTGGCTGGTTGATGATGGATCTGACATTAGGTTGACCACTGCGCGCGGGCTTAGGGTTTTGCACCCGGGTGATGTTGTTTCCGCACGGATCAAGGTCAATAATTTATTGCCAATGTTGCTGCCAGATAGCTTTGATTTTACTGCACATGGACAACGGCAAGGCTATGCAGCAAATGGTTTTATTGATGACGTCACTGTTATTAGCAGGACAAGTACAAATCTAGGATCAAATCTTCGCTTTGGAATTCAATCAAAACTTTCACAGCATATGACGCCAGATATTGCGGCCGTCGCGTCATCGGTGTTGATCGGGTTGAGGGGTGGTATTACACCTGATATTCGTGAACATTTTAGAGCATCTGGCCTGTCGCATTTATTGGCGATATCTGGGCTTCACATGGCATTGTTTTGGGGCACTATCATGGCGTTAATGCGGGTAGCATTAGCCTGCTTTCCACATTTTTCATCACGGTATCCAAGTTTAAAAATCTCAGTAATGTTAGCGCTCCCATTCGGAGTGTTTTATTTAATAATATCTGGCATGCCGGTGAGTGCAGTCCGAGCGTTCTTGATGCTAGCGCTGTTCATGTTGGCTATTTTACTAACCCGGCGAGGGGTGACGCTTCATCATGTTGCCCTAGCTGCCATTGTGATTTTAGTGATTGATCCAACCCAATTAATGCAGCCTGCATTCCAGATGTCATTTGCAGCTGTATTTGCCTTGGTGGCTGGTTGGATGGCGTTGTCACTTAGAACACGGTCAGATGTAAGTCATCCCACGATATTGCGATCACGTTTATTAACATATCTTGGCGGTATTATGGTGGGGTCAATACTTGCCGGGGCTGCCACCATGCCATTTGTCCTTCATCACTTTGGCATTACAAGCATATGGTCAATCTTGGCAAATTTAGCAGGTATGCCGTTGATGGCAGGCATTATCATGCCGTTTGGCGCGTTATCTATATTGGCAATGCCTTTGGGGGTTGAAGCACCATTTCTAGCTATCATGGGTGTGGGTATATCCATGCTTTTATGGGTTGCAGATATGGTGGCGCAACTTCCGCTATCGCGTATCAGTGTTGTACCGCCAATTTCTGCAGTGCTTTATATGTTTACCCTTGCCATGGTGTTGGCAGTTATGGTGCGAGGGTTGGGACGTATATTGCCCATTCTCTGCTTGATTGGTGCATTAGGGATTTGGTCTGTTTCGCCTAGGCCAGTTGCTGCGTTTACAGTATTGCATCAGCGTTCATTGGCGGCGATTTCAGATGGGTCTGCTATATATTATAGCCGTAAATCAGCCAATAGTTTTGAGCGGTCCATTATTTTGAGACCTTTTGGGTTAGCTGATCAATCTTATATTGGCGCTGCACCAAAGATGAAACGTGGTATTGATATGATTATCCATTCATCAGGGTTGCGAATAGCCGCAGTTTGGCGTTGGCGTCAATTAATAACAGCCTGTGGGGAGGCAGACCTTGTATTGGTAATGACGCCCATATCACCAAAATATTGTGGTGGGGTTTTGGTCACGTTACATGAAATTAAAGCCCATGGCGGTGCGTTGATTTTTGGCGACCAACGCAACATCATGGTGCGTTATGTGGATGGCACAACACGCGAAATAATGGTCGATCAATAAGACCGTATTAAACCTGCAAGCCTACCTTGCACCCGCACCCTATCTGGGCCAAAGATGCGTGTTTCATATTCTGCATTTGCAGGTTCAAGGGCAATGCTTTCACCGCGTCGACGGAAACGTTTTAATGTGGCTTCTTCTTCATCCACAAGCGCAACCACAATTTCACCAGTTTGCGCAGTATCACGACGTTCAATGATGACCGTATCACCATCTAGGATGCCAGCCTCTATCATGGAGTCACCCTCAATCTCTAGGGCATAATAATCGCCACGACCCATCAGGTGGTGCGGCATTTCGATAAATCTGCTGGGGTCAGAAATAGCATCTATGGGCGTGCCTGCAGCGATCTTTCCCAAGAAAGGAATGCTTGTTTCTGGCGATGAATACGCAGGGTTATCCGTGTCTTGCGGCGTTGTTGGTGATGTCACCGTGTCATATGCGCTGGATGTTAATTTTAATGGTGTGCCATCAGGGTATTTCATAACCTCGATCGCACGAGCACGGTTCGCAAGTCTGCGAATGTAGCCGCGTTCTTCGAGGCCTTTGAGAAGACGGTGAATGCCAGATTTCGATTTGAGGTCAAGGGCAGTGCATAATTCTTCGAACGATGGAGGTACGTCATGTTCATCAAAATGATCTATTAATACCGTCAGCATACGTTTTTGTTGTTGCGTCAGCATAGCATCCTCCATCGTTAAGGCGGTGTGATCACGCCTTGATCATGTTTTGTTCTACATTTATTCTTCTTACATTGCAAGGATTATGCTTACAGGCCCGTTGTGATGGGCATGAAGGTGATGCAATCGCCATTTTCGGAAGCTTCAGCAAACGGAGGGCGGATGATAAGTGCATCAGCATCAGTGAAGAGTTTTAACATGCCAGAATCTTGCTTGTCATACGGTGTTAGCAACGGTATGCCATCAACTTCATATGATAATTTTGCGCGCATATAGTCTTGACGTTTATCATTAGCCTTAAGGCTACATGTCAGCCTGCCTTGCCGTAAGGGCATGCCCCAATTGTTTGAAAGATCTTGCCCAGTCAGCGCTTTGATCGCGGTGGCTGCAAATATCATTGCGCAAACGCCAGTTGAAACAGGATTGCCGGGAAGGCCAAGCATAGGCGTGTGTTGTATTTTACCAAATATAAGCGGCTTGCCTGGGCGCATGGCAATACGCCAGAAATTAAGAGACGTGGTTTCTTCTGCCTGCATTATGTGGGCAACGCCATCATGTTGGCCAACCGAAGCCCCCCCTGATGTGATAATAAGATCAGCATCAGTTGCCTCATTAAATGCAGTTTTAAGTGTTTCTTCATGGTCAGGAATAATGCCAATATCCTGAATATCTGCGCCTAAGTGCTTTAAGTAATGGGCCAGGAAAACATCGTTTGAAGAAATAATTTGACCATCTTTAGGATGCTGTCCAGGTGGCACCAATTCATCACCAGTGGATATGATCGCAACTAAAGGCCGGCGCCTTAGTGATAGGCCTGACACACCTGCCGCTGCCATCAAGGATAAAAGCCGCGGTGTAAGGACCTCCCCTGCCTTAGCCAAGATATCACCGCTAACAAAGTCATTTCCTTTTGTACGAATAAAGGCGCCTTGTTCGGGTTTTTCGTTAATGGTTAGGGTATTACCATCTTGATGGGCGTTTTCTTGGATGACGATCGTGTCACATGCTTCAGGGCAAAAGCCGCCTGTGAAAATCCGAACAGCCTCACCCCTACCAACAGTGCTATTAAAGGGGTGACCTGCTGCACTTTCACCAATGATGGTAAACGTCTGAACATTAAGGTCAGCATGACGGATAGCATAACCATCCATGGCAGAAACATGTTGTGGCGGGTGGTTTAATTGCGCGGTAACATGTTCAGCCAGGACACGGCCCATGACATCACCAGAAGCCGCTGTTGCAATATCAATATATTCAGACGCAACTGGCGTAAGTGCGTCTGTGATGGCAGTTAAGGCATCATGTACGGGCAAAAGGCTCATTTGTCATGATCGCGCTAGGATGAACTAGCGTTGTAATCCCCTGATTTACCACCTGACTTATGTTGAAGGTGGATATTGCTGATGACCATGCCGCGATCAACAGCTTTGCACATATCATAAACGGTAAGTGCAGCAACAGATGCAGCGGTTAATGCTTCCATCTCAACGCCAGTTTTGCCATTAAGTTGACATTCAGCCGTAATAGCAAGATGGTCGTCTTCAATTGAGATGTCTACCGCGACATGGCTGAGTGCTAAGGGATGGCAAAGTGGGATAAGGTCGGCAGTTTTCTTCGCGGCCATGATGCCAGCAAGTTGCGCAATCTGAATGACATCACCCTTTTTATGCCCACCTGCGCTGATCAATGCTAATGTTTCAGGCAACATTGTGATCACTGCGCCGGCAATGGCTTTACGGGTGGTGATATCTTTACCCCCCACGTCAACCATATGCGGAGCGCCATCATCATTGAAATGGGTTAGCTTGCTCATCATCCTGCTTTCTGGACAGGGATAGGATTTGCCAAGATAGATTTGGTGGCAGCTTCGACATCGTCTTGCCGCATCAATGACTCACCAATTAAAAAGCAACGTGCATCATGCTGCGCCATGAGCGCCAAATCATCAGGCGTGAATAAACCGCTTTCAGCAACAGCGATACGGCCCTCTGGAAAATTACCCAATAACCCCACCGCAGTTTGAAGTGATGTTTCCATCGTCTTTAAATTGCGATTGTTAATGCCAAGTAGTGGTGATTTTAACTGCCGTGCGCGGTCTAATTCTTCTGAATCATGGATTTCTACGAGCACATCCATGCCATGAGCGAAGGCTGCATCTTCAAGTTCAGCTGCCAGCATATCATCAACCGCAGCCATAATGATTAGAATAGCATCAGCACCATGGGCGCGGGCTTCGGTAACTTGAAACGTGTCGATCATGAAATCTTTGCGTAAAACAGGAAGATTAACCGCCGCACGTGCCGCCACCATGTAATCCATATGACCTTGGAAATAAACCTCATCAGTGAGAACAGAAAGGCAGGTAGCGCCCCCTGCTTGATACGCTGTTGCTATGGCTGCTGGGTCAAAGTTTTCACGTATTAACCCTTTGGATGGTGATGCTTTTTTAACTTCTGCAATCAAGCCATATCCAGCAGCAGATGCAGCATCAAGAGCTGCTGTAAATCCGCGTGTCTGGGGTTGGTCTGCCGCCATCTTTGGTAAGTCAGCCGCAAGTGAAGATGACTTTAGCGCGGCAACTTCAGCACGTTTTGTGTCGATAATTTTGGCAAGCACATCAGCCATTATTCTTCATCCTCTTCCGCCGTTAAGCGCACCAGATCAGCAAGGGCTTTTTTAGCGGCCCCACTATCAATAGATGTAATGGCGCGGGCCGCGGCATCTTGGAGGCTGTCAGCATGACCTGAGCCAAACATCGCTGCTGCCGCGTTCATCACCACAATATCACGATAGGCATTTTTCTTACCATCAAGAAGGGCGGTTAAGGCAACAGCATTTTCTTGCGGGGTGCCGCCGATAAGATTATCCATCGTTGCAATAGGGATATCTATATCTGATGGATCGATGGTCAATTCAGTCATGGTGCCATCTTTAAGCAAGACAGCATCTGTTTTGTCGGTGGTGGTAACTTCATCCAAGCCATCACGGCCATGTACAATCAATGCGTTGGTCGTACCTAGGCGGTGCAACGCATCGGCAAATGGCATCAGTAATTTTTTTTCATAAACGCCAATCATCGTACGTTTTACTAGTGCAGGGTTAGAGATGGGCCCGAGAATGTTAAAGATGCTGCGGAAGGCAAGTTCTTTTCGCACCGGCCCAACATGGCGCATACCACTATGATATAATGGCGCCATTAAGAAGCAGATATTTGCTGTTTCAAGCGCATGCTGAACTTGGGTGACATTTGCTTTAAGATTAATGCCTAACTCAGCCAACACATCAGACGCCCCACTTTTTGATGAAACTGCTGTATTGCCATGTTTTGCAACCGGAATGCCGGCGCCTGCTACAACGAAGCTTGCTGCCGTTGAGATATTCCATGTGCCAATGCCATCACCGCCAGTACCAACGATATCAATCGCATCAGGATGGCCAGGTATTGTCACGGCAAGGCGACGCAACACTGATGAGCCCGCCGCAATGTCTTCGGCTGTTTCGCCTTTGATTTTCAAGGCAGTGATGAAGGCTGAGATTTGGATTTCGGTAGCTTCACCAGTAATGATTTCAACAAAGCAATTTTCTGTTTCTGCGGCAGAGAGCGATTGGTTTTCGGTAAGAAGCTTTAACAACTGTTTTAAGGTATCTGACATTATCTTATCTCAATTTCATGATTACACATGGATATGTTCTGGGTAGCGTTCGGCCAAATTCAGTGTGTGTTGTTCAAGGTCTATTAATCTGTCTTCGGATAGTGGCATGATCCCGCTTTGGTCAAGGAAGTTTGCAAACATACGGTATCCGTTTACTGATGCGATGCTTTCGGGGTGAAACAACAGACCATGTATAGGCATTTCTTTGTGGCTGATGCCCATAATGAGCCCGGTTTCAGTCTCCGCGGTGATATCCAAGCAATCTGGTAAGGTTTCACGGTCTAAGATCAACGAATGATAACGCGTGACCGCAACCGGATTGGCGCATCCTTTCATCAATGTCTGATGTTCGTGACGAACCATGGACAACTTACCATGGACTGGCGGGTCTACCCGCTTTAACGCGCCGCCAAAAGCAATGCCAATTGACTGGAAGCCAAGGCATACGCCCATAATCGGAACTTTACCTGCCGCGACGTTGATCAAATCAATGCAAATGCCAGCTTCATAAGGCGTGCATGGGCCGGGGGAGATGACAATGCCATCTGGTTTCAAGGCCAAAATTTCATTAGGTGTTTTTTCATCATTACGGATGGTCATGACCTCCATGCCTAAATCAGACAGGAAATGCCATAAATTCCATGTAAAACTATCGTAGTTGTCGACCAGAACGATCATCATACCCTCATATATCTCCTTTTTGTTCTAGACCATGCAGGATATGGGGACAAGTGCTTGGATGAGGGTAATTCAGACTAATTTTAATGTGGTAAAATATTACCGTATATGTAAGTAATTGAAATATATGTATATTATATATATTAATGCTAAATTAGCTATTGACGCGGTCATGGGGGGTGTCTATAACCACCCGATATAGGAGCAATCCACATCTAACAGTGATTAAAGGGTAGACCTTATGTCTCAATTTAAAACATTCACGGCGACGCCTGCCGACATTGAAAAGGGCTGGTGCGTCATTGATGCCGAAGGTCTTGTTCTCGGTCGTGTGGCATCACTTATCGCCAATCGTTTGCGCGGCAAGCACAAGCCTTCTTATACACCGCACATGGATTGTGGTGATAACGTTATTGTTGTTAACGCAGAAAAAGTTCTGCTTAAGGGCAACAAGCGCACCCAGAAAATATATTATTGGCACACAGGTTACCCTGGTGGGATTAAAGAACGCACTGCGGACAAGATTCTCGATGGTAAGCATCCTGAGCGTGTACTGATCAAAGCGGTTGAGCGCATGATCCCACGTGGCCCACATGGTCGTCGTTGCATGAAGCATCTTCATGTCTATGCCGGCGCCAGCCACCCGCATGAAGCCCAGCAGCCTGCAACGCTTGATGTTGCTAGCATGAACGCAAAGAACACCGCCCGTTAGGCGTGAGTGAGGTAGGATAATGTCTACAGAAACACAAACACCAGAAAACACCGCTGACGGCATGGCCGCTCTTGGTGCATTAGCTGAAGGTGATGTTGCGGTGCAGGAAACTGCGACGCCAGCAGAACCAAAGATTGACAGCCTAGGTCGTTCATACGCCACTGGCCGACGTAAAGATGCGTCTGCTCGTGTGTGGGTTAAGCGCGGCACAGGTCAGGTTACCGTTAACGGCAAGAGCGCTGAAGATTATTTCGCACGCCCTGTCTTGCAGATGTTGCTGGCACAGGTATTTGAAGCTGCTGCCCGCACAGGTGAGTTTGATGTGATCGCAACCGTTAAAGGTGGTGGTCTTTCAGGTCAGGCCGGTGCAGTACGCCACGGTATCGCCCATGCGATGATCCGTTTTGAACCTGCACTTCGTCCCGTGCTTAAGGCTGGCGGCTTCCTGACACGTGATAGCCGTGTTGTTGAACGTAAAAAGTATGGCCGTGCGAAAGCCCGCCGTAGCTTCCAGTTCTCAAAGCGTTAATAACGTCTGCGTTAAGCGTTACCAACATTTCAATGTTCAAAAAGGCTGGGGTATCCCAGCCTTTTTTATTGGGCCTTTTTTATTGGGGCTTTTTTATTAGGTCTGATTTGTGGGCCTAATTTGTGGGCATAAGTCCGCCCTTGATTGTTGGGGTAGGTACATGCACCATAATGGCATCTACCTTGAGGTGTTAAGCCATAAATACCAGCCGTTAATTAAAGGTGCCGCCATGTATAACCCGCCATTATTTACCGAGAACGATGACGATGAAATTAGGCGAATTGTTGATGCGTATCCATTGGCAACTGCTGTCTGCATGGCGGGGGGTGCATTTATCATC
>CBFIAO010000034.1:15164-19657 GCA_965660595.1 Puniceispirillales bacterium (SeqCode)
GATGTGTTGATCGGCCATGTGGCTAAGGCAAACACGGTGCATGAGATGGTTGAAGATGCCAGCCCTGCTGCGTTTATCTTTAAGGCAGAAGACGCGTATATCTCACCAAACTGGTACCCCAGCAAACCTGAAACACACCGCCATGTGCCAACATGGAATTATCAGGTGGTGCATATGCATGGGCATTGGACCTTTGACCACCGTGAGAAGACCAAACGTGCGGTGGTGGGGAAATTGACCAAACTTCATGAACAGAAGATGTTTGGTGATAAGGCATGGAAGATGAGCGATGCGCCCAAAGATTATATGGATGGAATGCTTGATAATATCGTGGCGTTTCGGTTTACCATTGCGCAGGTGGAGGCGAAATCAAAGTTGAGCCAAAATAGGGAAAAGCGCGATGCTGATAACGTGACCGCAGAAATGACAGCACAAGGTAAAGATGAGCTCGCCGCCCGCATGCGTAAGCTGGGTGAGGGGTGACCACGTGCGGCAAGTTTATACCGTCCGCACCACCACCATCACGGCGAAATGGCTGAGGCCAGCGCCGCAGGCAAGGTTGATCAGCATCCATGCGCGTGGGCTGATCATATGTCGGGTAATGCCAATAAACCCTGCACAAATAAAACACCACACCACCGATGATGCCATAAATCCGCCAAGGAAGACGGCAAAGGCGAGGCCAGTCGGGTCATCCACCCCAAGGGCGGTGATCGTCCCCCCAAGCCCGGCCCAATAGGTGATGTTTAGGGGGTTTGATAACGACATCCCCACCCCCACGGAATAATCGGTTGTGCCGTTTGACGCTGCTGGATCAAAGCTGGGCATAGGGCTGAAGGCGTCCTTAAAGCTAGCATAGGCGAGATAGGCAAGCAGCCCTGCACCAAGGATAGCAAGGGGGCGTTTCACCATTGGCAGTTGGAAAAGTGCTGCCACCCCTAACAGCCCAAGCACCGCCCATGTGAAATCACCCACCAATGAGCCGATCTGTACCTTAAAGGCTGGCGCAAACCCGCCTTTAATCCCGCGCCGCAGGCTTTCGGCAAAAATCGCACCGGGCGCCGCGTTGAACAGGAAGCCAAGCGCGACCGCGGCCATAAATAGATCAATCATTGTAAGGCACTTTCTTGGCCATGGATGGGTGGTTTATTTTTGATAAATCCGTTTTTTCATCTCAGCCCTTGCTTCGGGCGTGCCGTCATGAAATGTGCCAAAGAATTTATCCCAAGGCAGGTCCACCGAGCCGTAATTGCATTCAAAATAGCGATGATGGAGCTGATGGTGGAAGTGGCCAAGGGCCAAGCGCCGCTTATTCTTTACCAAGAGTGCATCAAAGCCAGTATGACCAAACACCGCCGATAGGGCCAGTATGTAAAGATGGAAGATAATATGCATTGGGTGCGTTGGGACAACAAAATGAATTAAGACGGATGAGAAATACAACACATGTTCCACCGGATGCATGGAGATGCCTGAAAACGGCCCGACATTAACATTGCGGTGATGCAGGCTGTGGAACCGATCATAAAGTGGCTTAAAGTGCAGAATACGGTGGTTCACGTAAAAATGAAATGAAATCCAAAGTGAGATTAATGGCAGGGCCAAAATTGACCAAATCGGCATATCATCAAAGGCAATGACCGTCATCAGCCCATTGCCCATGGCCCAGAACATCAACACTTCAAAGGCGGTCCAGATCGCGACACCGCTGACCAAGGTGTAGAACATATTGTCATAAAGCTGGTTATTAAAAAGGAAGCGATCACTGCTGCGATGAAGAAATGGGGTGACATATTTAAGGTCTGTATGTTGTGCCTGCCTTTTATAGAAATAATAATGTAAGCCGCCAGCAACCAGTACCATGGTGGCAAGGTTGCGCAGGTAAATAAAGATCGTCCAATCTGCCGAAAGTGTGGCGGTGGTGGTCAGCGCTGGGCTCGCGTAAAATATCGCCACTAGCGCCATGGCAATAAATAATGTTGATTCTGATAGTGTCAGCCAACCATCACGGTAATAAATGGCAGCATCTTTCCAACGGATAGGCCAAGAAAATAAGGGGTTGTTATCAATGGGAAATTCAGGGTGGTAGTGCCATTCACGTGACGCTGTGCTGGGTTTGCTCTCGGCCATGTTATCCCTCATTTATAATGTTATCAGAAATCCTGACATTATTTTGAAAGGCGGATCAAGTTGAAAATTCAGATTAAATAGATGATGATGTTATCGGGATAAGGAGCGCGGCGTATGCGTGTCATTGGCATTTTAGGTGGGATGAGCTGGCAGAGCACGCAGCTTTATTATGACCAGATCAACACCCTGGTGGGGGCACGTCTTGGTGGGTTACATTCAGCAGAATTATTGATCTATTCCGTTGATTTTGGCGTGATTGAAAAGCTGCAGCATGACGGTGATTGGGAAGGCGCGGCTCGCATATTAGCGGATGCTGGAGCTAAGCTGGCGCGGGGCGGGGCTGAAGCCATACTGATCGCCACCAACACTATGCATAAAATGGCTGATGAAATTGCCGCTGCCTCTGGGCTGCCCATCCTTCATATTGCTGACGCGACGGCACAAGCCATCACCAATGCGGGTTATAAAAAGCCATTATTACTAGCGACGGCATTCACCATGGAGCAAGATTTTTATAAAGGGCGATTGATAGACCCATTTAAGCTTGCCCCTATTATTCCTAATGCAGCTGATCGCGCAGAAATCCACCGCATTATCTATGATGAGCTGTGTTTAGGAATTATTTCGCCGAAATCAAAATCTATCTATCAGGATATTATTGCGCGTTATGAAGATAACGCGGATTGTGTAATTTTAGGCTGTACTGAGATTACCATGCTGATCGGCCAAGATGATGTGAACTTACCAGTCTTTGATACCACCGCATTACATGGTGAGGCGGCGGTTAACTTTGCGCTTGGCAGCATGGATAGGGATAGCACCAGTTATGGATAAAGCTACTGGCGCTATAATTACTGGCACATGCCATTGTGGCGGGGTTGCGTTTACGGTGCCGGCACATATTGATTTTAGTACTGCGACACGATGTGATTGCTCGCTCTGCCGACGCCGCTGGGTGCCCACAGCATCAGTACCAATGGCAGATTTAGACGTCATTAAAGGTCGTGAATTACTGGATTGTTATCAATGGAACACAAAAGTGGCGGCACATTATTATTGCACCATCTGCCATGTATACGTGTTTCATCGTCGCCGCAGTGACCCTAATGAATATGGCGTTAATCCAGGGTGCTTTGATGAAGTCGATATGCATAGTCTGCGTGATGCAGATATTACGGATGGTGTTAACCATCCCAGTGATCAATAAAACTCATGTCTTGTTTGGATATTAAATGAGGCATTAACTGGACATAAGCAGGGGCAGTCTTGTATTGATATAAGCCTGTTAAACATACTTAAGAAAGATACCACCATGAATATCGGGATTGCTGGTCTAGGCACAGTTGGCGCTGAAGTTGCGCGTCAATTGATTGAAAATAATCAACATCTTGGGGCACGTGCAGGCACGATGATGACAGTGACCGCCGTGAGCGCACGCAATGCTGATCTTGACCGCGGGTTTTCTATGGATGGTATTTCTTTTGAAACTGATGCGGTTGCACTGGCCAGTCGTAGTGATGTTGACGTTATTGTTGAGCTTATCGGCGGGGATGATGGCCCGGCGCTTGATCTGATTGAAGCTGCGATTGCTAATAGCAAGCATGTTGTGACCGCGAATAAAGCGCTTTTGTCTAAACATGGTGCGCGGTTGGTTGCATTGGCTGAAGATAATGGCCTCTCCATGGCTGGTGAAGCAGCTGTTGCTGGCGGTATTCCTGCCTTGAAGCTGCTGCGTGAAGGATTAGCGGCCAATCAAGTTGATCGTATTTCAGGCATTTTGAACGGCACTTGTAATTATATTTTATCGACGATGGAAAAATCTGGCCGTGATTTTGCGGATGTGTTGGATGAAGCACAAGCGCTGGGTTATGCCGAGGCAGATCCAACATTTGATGTTGATGGTATTGATGCGGCACATAAATTGTCGTTATTGACGGCGATTGCGTTTGGCGTGAAGCCAAATCTACATGCAATTGATATTTCGGGTATTCGTAACGTCACATCACTTGATATCGCATCAGCTGCAAATTTGGGGCTTACTATTCGTCTATTGGCTATTTGTGAACGTCACGGTGAAAAGATCACATCTTCGGTGCGCCCAACATTGGTTGTATCTGAATCAGGCCTTGCAAAGGTTGATGGACCAACCAATGCCGTTGAAGTCACTGGCGCACCTATTGGTAACGTCATGGCTACTGGTCCAGGGGCAGGAGCTGGGGCAACCGCATCTGCGGTACTTGCAGATATTATTGAGGTGACAGCAGGGCGTGCTGCGCCATTTTTCGGCATCAACGCGGCGATGTTAAGCGAAAGTGGTGATGATGGTCAGGACAGTGATATGATTTCGTCATATTATATGCGCT
>CBFIAO010000035.1:0-19642 GCA_965660595.1 Puniceispirillales bacterium (SeqCode)
CAGTGTGATGGCCGTCACAGGGATTGGCCTATCATGATTGCTGCCGTTACAACGCATCGACGTTCTTGGAGTTATGTAGCGTTTATATTGCACCGTGTATCTGGGTTGTTGCTGGCGCTGTTTTTGCCGTTTCATTTTTTGGTGCTCGGCCTTGCGATTGAAGGTGAAGCCGCCCTTGATGGTATGCTGGCATGGACAGACCAGCCGCTTGTTAAATTTGCTGAATGGGGGCTGGTGGTGTTGTTTGCGCTGCATCTTTTGCTAGGGCTTCGTGTTCTTGTTTTGGAATGGGCGCCATGGCCTGATGGCGTGTCTGCATCGATGAAAGAAGGCTGGGTTCTCGGCGCTATCGCTGTTGCGCTGGTCATAGGCGGCAGCTTTATTATTGGGGTAATGTGATGATGATCGAACGCCATGAAACTGATATTTTGATCCTTGGCACTGGCGGTGCAGGGCTTTTTGCCGCGCTTCATGCCAAACAGGCTAATCCTGATTTAGATATCACCCTTGCCGTTAAAGGGCTCGTTGGTAAATGTGGCTGCACCCGCATGGTTCAAGGCGGATATAATGTTGCACTAAATCCAGGCGACAGTATCGAACGTCATTTCATGGACACTATTGTTGGCGGTAAATGGTTGCCGCGCCAAGACCTTGCTTGGCGGCTATGTGAAACGGCGGTGGAACGTATTCAAGAATTGGAAAACGAAGTTGGCTGTTTCTTTGACCGAAACCCTGATGGCACCCTTCACCAGAAAGCCTTCGCAGGGCAAAGTTTTGACCGCACTGCACATAAAGCAGACCTGACAGGGATTGAGATTATCAATCGCCTGATGGAAAAAGTTTGGGCCGCCGGTGTCCGCAAGCTCGAAGAACATCGCGCTATTAAACTCATCCCTGCCAAGGATGGCTCAGGTCTTGCCGGCGCTATGCTGATCGACATGCGCCAAGGTATATACCGATATATTTCTGCCAAAGCAGTGCTGATGGCAACAGGTGCAGGCCCAACCATGTATCTCTACCACACCCCATCTGGCGACAAGACATGTGACGGCCTTGCCATGATGCTTGATTACGGGCTCAGCCTTCGTGACATGGAAATGGTCCAATTCCATCCCACAGGTCTGCTTGGTGGGCCAGATACCCGCATGACCGGCACGGTGCTGGAAGAAGGGTTGCGCGGTGCAGGTGGTCATCTTGTGAATGGTGAAGGCAGCCGTTTTATGCAGGACTATCACCCAGCTGGTGAACGTGCGACACGTGATATTGTCAGCCGCGGCATTTATGAAGAAATGCGCCAAGGCAGGACAACGCCAATGGGCGGTGTTTATATTTCGATGGGGCATCTTGGCCCTGATCATGTGGAAAAGACGTTTCCGGGTATGGTGAAACGTTGCCGTGATTGTGGTTTTGACCTTGCTGGCGGGCAGGTCGAAGTTGTGCCAACCGCACATTACATGATGGGCGGGGTTGAATTTGAAGCTGACACGTCAACCGCGGTCCCTGGTCTTTTTGCAGCAGGTGAAGATTGTGGCGGCGTTCATGGCGCCAACCGTTTGGGCGGTAATGGTGTTGCTAATTCAACGGTCTTCGGGGGGATCGCAGGTGACGCGATGGCAGCCTATGTCGCCAAGACCGCACACCACCGCGACCCTGACGAAGCTAAAATTACCGAAGCCGTGATGGAAGCAGAACATCCGTTTACTAAGCCGGCCGCATCCAGCGTTGCGCTGCGTGATACATTGGCCCAAACCATGTGGGATGATGTTGGTATTATGCGTGATGCATCTTCTCTTGCCAAAGGCCGGGAAAAACTAAACACCTATGCCAAAGATGTGATGGACATGGGCGTCAAAGATGGTAATCGTGCCTTTAATTTAACATGGCATGATTGGCTTAACCTTAAATCATTGGTCACCATCTCATCGGTGATCACTGAAGCATCGATCGCCCGTGAAGACAGCCGCGGGGCTCATTTCCGAGAAGATCATCCTGAAACAGGTGACTTAACCACCACCACCTATACTGCAGTTGCATCATCTGGTGATGGGTTGAACACAACAATGAAGCCAGTTGATTTTTCTATCGTCAAGCCGGGTGAAAGCCTCATTGATGGGCCCATCGGCGCACCCATCGGCGCACCGGTAGAAAACGCAACTGCTGGCGCCGCAGAATAGGGGGATATCATGATCACCACCGCTATGGTTGAAGAAGCCGCCTATAATATCATGGCTAAAGCCGCGATTGATATTCCTGATGATTACCTCACAGGTATTAAAGCTACGACTGAAAAAGAAGACGGTGATCTCTCGCAATTTGTGCTTAAGGCAATGCTGGAAAATTACGAAGCTGCCAAAGAAGACCGCCGCCCTATGTGCGCAGATACAGGCCTGCCTCGTTACTATGTGAAAGTGGGCGATAATGCACGCCTCGACAGTTTTGTTGGCCTTGATCGCGGGCTTCGTGCGGCGACGGAACGTGCAACTTACGAAGTGCCGCTACGGCCTAACCGTGTTCATCCGCTTTGGCGGACCGAACATAACAACAATCTTGGCATCAACGCACCTGAAGTGGAATGGAGCTTTGAGCCTGATGTGGACTGGATTGATATCACCACTGTTCATAAAGGTGGGTTATTTGGCAGTGACTATCGGATGCTCTTTCCGGGAGACGGCATTGACGGCATTAAACGCTTTTTTCTTGATACCCTCATTGCGTTTGGTAAACGCGGGCTTGCCTGCCAGCCTGCGATTGTTGGTGTGGGGATAGGCGGGTCAAAAGACACCTGCATGCAATTGGGCAAACAAGCAGCATGCCTGCGTATTGTCGGGGATGATAACCCTGACCCTAAAATTGCTGAACTTGAACAAGAATTAAAAGACCTTGGCAATTCAATTGGCATGGGGCCGATGGGGTTTGTTGGCTCATCCATGGTGGTCGATTGCAATATTGAAGTAGGCTACACCCATACTGGCGGCATGCCAGTTTCTGTGCATACATTTTGCCTATCATCACGGCGTGCGACAGCACGCATTCACGCGGATGGCACCATTACCTACCGCACAGATCCAAATTGGTTCACCCCATATATGCGAAGGGAAGGTGTCGAATGGCAAAAATGACAACACATCATATCAATTTGCCCGCAACAGCAGATGATATCGCAATGTTTAAACCAGGGGATGTTGTCTATTTAAATGGCGTTGTCTACACCGCGCGGGAAGGCGTTTATCAACGTGTCTTGGGTGAAGGCCGTACCCTGCCGATGAACAATCTAGAACAGATCAGTAATGCAAATTTTCATTGCTCACCTGCTGCTGCGCCTGATGGCAAAGGCGGCTATAATATTGGCGGCGTTACGGCCACCGCGTCGTTTCGGTTCTCCAAATGGATGGCCGATTGGCTTGACGCTTCTGGCACCAAACTTGTGATCGGTAAGGGCGGGATGCCGCGTGAAGATTATAAAGAAATTTTGGCCCCGCGCGGTGCTGTTTATCTAACGACGGTGGGTTATGGCACAGGCGCATTATTAGGCCGCGGCGTGAAATCAGTAAAAGACGTGATCTGGCTTGATGACCTTGGCGTCGCGCAAGCTATGTGGATGTTTAATGTTCAAGACTTCGGCCCGTTCATTGTTGATAGCGACCTTGAGGGCAATTCACTTTTTGTCGAACAAGGTGATTTGATTAATCAGAATTTGGAAAAACTTTATGAAGGCTTAAAACCACCTGCGCTCCACCGTTATGGGGAAACTGATAACCGTGAAGATGAAGTGATGTAGTCATCATTTAACGCCATGGCTGATATTAAAACGTTGAAAATTTTTAACACCGTCGCCCGTCAGGGCAGCTTTCAAGCTGCAGCGGATCAGATGGGCACGTCAATTTCATCCATCAGCCTTAAGATGCGGGGGTTGGAAGAATTTGCAGGTTGCCTTTTATTTGACCGCACCCGTAAACCGCCACCATTGACAGATCAAGGCCATATTTTCCTTAAAAAAGCAGAACAAGTGCTGGCCGTGTGGGCAGAATTAGAAGGCGCTAACGCTAGTGATGGTCTTTCAGACAAGCTACGTATCGGGGCTGTTCACACCACCATGTCCAGCTTCATGCCAGATGCATTGGCCGCCATCAAAACACATTTTCCTCAACTTGATGTGACCATCAAGCTGGGCCTCAGTCATGAACTTGAGACAGATATCATTGCAGGGCGTCTTGACGCGGCGGTGGTCTCCTTGCCTGACGAACATGATGGATCTATTGCAGAATTAAATTATCTACCCATCACCTCAGACCAACTGATGTTGATTAAACCTGCTAACCAAGATGGTGATGATGCCGTTACTTTATTAACCGAACATGCGGTGGTCCGTTTTAATCCTGACGCACGTGTTGGCCGTCAGATTGATGATGCGTTCAACTTATGGGGTATTCCTGCTGCTGTTGGTGCGTCCAGCATGGAAGTTGACTCGCTAGAAAGTGTGATCGCCTTGGTGGGTGCAGGGCTTGGTGTATCCGTTATTCCGTTGATGAAGAACGCAACATTGCCTGAAAACATCACCGCATTGCCATTACCTAATGATATTCACCGCCAATTGGTGCTTGCCATCCCGCGTGTCGGCACGCAAGTTGTCAACGCGCAGCAATTTGCATCATTAATGCGAGGCGTATTATGACCAACGCTGGCTATAAACTTTATGGCATCAGCGGTGCAGGTTCGCTCGTGGTGGAATTTCTGTTGGAAAAAGGAAATGTTCCATATCACATGCATTATCCGGACAAGGCCGAACGTTCCGATGCAAATTTTCGCGATATGTCACCGCGGGGGCAAATTCCTGTCTTGGTGACGCCGGATGGTCATGCCATGACCGAAAGTGTGGCTATCGTCACCTATCTCTTGGAACATCACCCTGAAATTGGCTTAATCCCACCCATTGGTGATGGCGCGCGCGGCGCTGTCCTGCAATGGCTTTCCTTCCTTGCCATTAATCTTTACACGGCCAATCAACGCTATTCTCAAACCTCCAACTTCAGTGGCGATAAAGACGTGATCATCAATGGCGGCTATGAAGACCGCCGCAACATATATGGTGAAATAGAACTGGCCCTAAACCCATATCTTTGTGGTGATACGGTAACGGCAGCAGACCTTTATTTATACATGCAGCTAAGATGGGATAGAGAGCTCAAAGACGTCTTGGCCCATCATCCAAACATGTCACAATTATATAAAGACATCAGCGCGCTTGATTATGTCCAATCAGTCAAGGCGCGCCAACCGGCCCGAATATAATCCATAGAACTATGGTTAAAATGCCGTGGTCAAAAAGCCATGGTTAAAATGCCATGGTTAAAATGCCATGGTTAAAAAGCCATGCTTAAAAAGAAGGCGCAGGCATCCCATCCATCAAGGCGTTAATCACGGTAGGCTTACGTCCCTTTGCGCTTTTCGCCAGCGCATCACGCAAGTTATCGGCATTATCTACCATCACGCCATTGGCGCCAAACGCTACCGCAACTTTGTCATAGCGTGTTTTGTCATCAAGCCCGCAACTATGGACACGGTCTTCACCATAATTGCGTTTTTGAATTTCAACCTCCGCTCCCCAGCGGTAGTCATTACAAATCACGATCGTGATATTCAGCCCTAATCGGCGTGCGGTTTCAATTTCACCAATTAAGAAGCCACACGAACCATCACCCATGATAGCCACCACATGCTTTTTCGGTTGGGCCAAGGCCGCCCCGATGGCTTGTGGAATAGCGCCGCCAATAGCGCCAGACAGCCCATTGGTTAGTGAAAGATCAGACGGCAATACTGATTGCGCCCATTGGCCAGTTTCGCCCCCATCAATGATATATAATGGGTCATGATCTGCCATCACCTCACCCACAATCGAAGAAATTTGATGGGCATTTAACCGATCAGATACCTTTGGTGGCGTCGGACGTTCAGCCAATGCTTTATGGACATATTGGTGCCATTTCTTTGGCCCTTGATAAACTGACGTACTCATCAATGCTTCAACGGCGGTATGTGGGTCACCAATACAACCCCAATGCAACCGCCCGGCCAGAATAGTGCTGGCATGGGCAATGCTTTCTGCCTGTGCTGCGATTAATGAAAACCGCTCTGACGTGATCGCATCAGGACTGCCAGATGCCAGTGTGAAATCGACATCCTTGTCGATTAATAAAATGGCATCTGCTTCATGTAATATTTTTTTGATGCGTCCAGCAGAAGGGTCATTTAATCCGCGTGGGCTTTGCATGCAAATAACTGGAATATTCAATTTTTCTTCCAGCGCATTGGCAACGCCTGGCGCGCGCATTTCATGCAGGGAAGGTCCAGTGATGATTAACGGTTTTTCTGCACCTTCAAACATGTTCATGATTGACGGCAAATCTGCGGTGGCTAGCAGCATTGGTTCTGCCTTGAACTGGTCTTCATGCAACATTGGTGCATCGGCATTGCCGGTCAAGATATCTTGCGGCAGGGCAATATGAATAGCGCCGGGACGTCCCGATAATGCCAGCCGAACAGCACCAGCTACGTCATTGCCTAATTGGTTGGCGTTATTCGCGCGCCAGCTTTCTTTCACCAGATTGCTTGCAATGTCAGTTTGCTGCATGCGCTGGAACGGCATCATCATATCTTGCCCCATCGGGCTATCACCGCTCATCAACAACAATGGCGTTTCTGTTTTGCTTAACGCAAAAAGTGGCCCCAATGCATTGGTTAACCCGGGGCCAGCAGTCACAAGGGCAACACCAATGTTGTTGGATGCGCGGGCATAGCCATCCGCCATATACACAGCACCCGCTTCATGACGTGTGTGTACAATCTCGACGCCGCTATCAATAACAGCATCATAAATTGGCATAATCTGATTACCAGACAGGCTAAAGACCGTCTTTACCTCGGTCATCTTCAGTGCTGAGACGAGTTGATCTGCGCCGCGCATTCATTCCCCCTAAAAATCACCTTATCAGGTGATCAGTCATTAAGATAAGTATAACATCCCGCTTCAACAGCACGTCTACGTACCAATGCTAATATCATGTTAAGCACTGGTGTTTCAACATTTGCATGTGCGGCAATTTCAGTCACTGCCGTGACCAATGCATCAATTTCCATGGGTCGCCCCATTTCCAAATCTTGTAGCATGGATGTTTTATGTGCGCCGACGGCTTCCGCGCCGGCGATGCGTTTATCCACATCAATAGAAAATTTAATACCAGTAGCTTCCGCTGCGGCTTGCGCTTCTAACATCACGCTTCTCAAGATAGCACGTGTGCCGTCATCACGGCACATATCTTCAAGTGTTGCACCGGTTAACGCGCTGATCGGGTTTAACGAACAATTACCCCATAACTTGATCCAAATTTCATCACGAATTCGTGGCCGCACTGGGGCTTTAAGCCCTGATGATTTCAACAATGCTGATAATGTTTGGCAACGTTCTGAAACATCGCCACTTGGCTCACCCAATGAAAAACGGTCACCACTGATATGGCGAATAACACCTGGTTCTTCAACTTCGGTTGCGGGGTAGACCACACATCCAATGGCACGTTCAGGGGTGATGGCATCCCAAATCGCATTGCCTGGGTCAACGGAGTCTAGTCGGGTGTTATCTAATGCGCCGCCATGGCCATAAAAATACCACCACGGTACGCCATTCACGGCAAAAACCACCGCGGTATCTGGCCCCAGTAAGGGCTGCATGGCGTCCACCACCATGGGAATAGAGTGAGCTTTCAAGGTGACAATGACAAAATCTTGCACCCCCAGCTCGGCAGGGGTATCGGTTGCGGTCACTTGATGGGTTTCGCGCACGCCATCTTTGATCAAGGTCAGGCCATTATTCTGCATGGCTGCCAAATGCGGACCACGTGCGATCAAGCTTACATCCGCGCCTGCTTTGGCCAGCATCGCGCCCATATACCCGCCAATCGCGCCGGCACCATATATTGCAATCTTTGTCATTAGGCCATGCCCAATTTTTCTGCCAGCCCTATGCGCTGCAATTTTCCGGTGGCACCTTTTGGAATTTCATCAAGGAATTTGATCACCCGCGGCACTTTGAAATCGGCCAGCTTTTCTGCTGCGAAGGCCTTAATATTATTTTCAACCTCGATGGCATCTTTGCCAGCGGCAGCTTCTTCAAGCACGATGACAGCAGCCACCTCTTCCCCCAGCTTTGGATGCGGCAAGGCAAAAGTCACAACTTGTGCAACATCACTATGCGCTTGGATAATGTCATCAACTTCACGCGGGGATATTTTTTCACCACCACGATTGATAATTTCTTTCAATCGTCCTGAAATACGCAGATATCCCTCATCATCCAGGTAGCCTTGATCACCAGTGCGGAACCAATCACCATGGAAAGCTTCAGCATTAGCGGCATCATTATTTTCATAACCGCTAAACACATTTGCACCGCGGATACAAATCTCGCCTTCGCCGCCGGTGGCGACCGCCGCACCATCTGCAGTTAAGATGCAAATTTCTGGCCCTGCTTCTCGGCCAACACTGCCAGGCTTGCGGGCGGCTGGCGGCAATGGGTTTGATGCCATTTGGTGGGCAGCTTCTGTCATGCCATAAGCCTCGATAACAGCACAGCCAAAGGTAGCCTCGACATCTTCCATTACTGGTACGGGCAGGGATGATGATGACGACCGCACAAAACGCAACTTCATGCCGGCCAAGATATCAACATTGCGCTTGGCGCGGCTGACAATGGCTTGGTGCATGGTTGGCACGGCGGTGTACCAGCTTGGTTTAACCTCATCAAACCACTGGAAAATCTTCAACGCATTAAACCCTGGACTGAATACCACTTCTGCTCCTGCCGCCATTGATGACAGTAATGATGCGATCAGGCCATGAATGTGGAACATCGGCATGATATTTAAACCGCGATCTTGTTCGGTCAGCATTAAGCTGGATTTAATATTATGGGCAGATGTGGTGACGTTCAGGTTTGAAAGCGGCACAACTTTTGGCCGTGATGTGGTGCCTGATGTATGCAGCACCAACGCTTCATCTTCGGGCTGTGATACCCCTGATAACGCTGCATCACTGGCCGCTATCCCATCATGTTTAATCGAAAATGCTCCAGCGACATCTGACGGCACCAGCGTAAGCACGGGAATATCACGGGCTTGGGCAACGCCAATTGCTGGTGTGTTGTCACCTTCCAAGACCATTAATGCTTTTGCCCCAAGGTCTGACATATAAAAATCAAATTCATCAGCACGATATAGAGGGTTAAGCGGTGCTGCGGATGCACCTGCGGCAACGGCCAAAAATGCGGTAGCCATTTCTGCCCCATTTGGCAACACAATCGCCACACGGTCACCGCGACCTATCCCAATACTGTTTAAGGTCTTCACCGTGTCATGCATCACTGCGACCAGGCCTTGATAGCTCATGGATGGTTTTCTATCGCCATGATCAGCCTGAACGGCGCCAATCGCGTTAAGATCAGGATTAATCGAAGAAATAAGGTCAATAACAGTGTTCATCGGTACATGACTTTCTGAATAACAAGGCGTTTGAATATAAAATAAATATGGCGACAAAAAGTTGCCAAACAAGCGGCGCATCACCTTTTATCTAGAGTTATTACATATATAAAGGAAGGCTGCGAGACAAGAAAGGGGGATTATCCTTGTCTCGCTGAACATTTAGATATAACGATTTATTTAGACTTCAAGCATCTATTTGCGATGAATTTTAAGTCATGCAATTTTTTTTATTTGAATTGAAAAGGGCGTTTGTCTGATGCCGGATTATGGACAAGAAACAAAAATTGGTTGTATTGGGCTGGGCGCTATGGGCGCTCCTATTGCCCGCCGTCTTCAAGCCCAAGGATTTGACCTAACATTATACGCACGCCGCCCCGAAGTTTTTGAAAATGAGCTGGCTGACATGATAGCTGGCGGCGCAACTATCGCGGCCTCACCGCAAGCCATGGCCGCTGATGTTGATGTTATCTTGGTCAATGTGATGGCTGGCAAAGACAGCCGGGATATACTTTTGGGCCGTGATGACGCGGCCATTAATGGCGTTGCGGCAACATCAAATGGGCTTGTCATTATTGACCATTCAACCATTGACCCATCAGACGCAACATCATTGCATCATGACCTTAAAGAAAAGGGGCACCATTATATTGATGCTCCTGTATCTGGCGGCAGCATCGGTGCCGAAGCTGGCACATTGGTAACGATGATGGGCGGTGATGCATCTTTAATTGCATCACTTGAACCCATCTTAACGTGCTACACCGCAACACGGTTGGTGATGGGGGCCACTGGTACAGGGCAGGTGGCCAAGCTGTGCAATCAAATTGCACAAGTCATTACTATTCAAGGCATATCAGAATCATTGGCCTTTGCTGAAACGCTTGGTGCGGATAAACAAAAGGTCTTTGAAGTCATGTCATCTGGCTTTGCGGCCAGTCGAATGCTGGAACTGCTTGGCCCAAAAATGGTTGTTGATGACACAACCCCGTTAATGAAATCAAAGTTACTTGATAAGGACATCAGCATTGCCTTGACGTCGTCCCAATCAGCTGGATTAGACCTGCCTGCATTGAAATTAGTTCGCGATGCGCTTGCTAACATGCAGGATTTAGGATGGCAAGACTATGATATTTCATCACTTTTCCAATTGGTGAAAAGGAAAAATAATTAATTTACGGGTCTTGATGTCAACTATCCATGACCCATATAGGAGATGTATATCCGTGATTACTAGGTCCAAATAGGGCCAAAAATCATACAACACTAACGATCACATTGAATTTTGTGGTCTATAAGAGGGCTAATAAATGTCAACGGGCAAAGTTAAGTGGTTCAACATCACTAAGGGTTTCGGCTTTATTGAACCAGATGAAGGTGGGAATGACGCTTTCGTTCACATCACTGCAGTTCAAGAAGCTGGTTTGAAAGAACTGACCGAAGGTCAGCAAGTTGAATATGAACTTCTTCCTGCGAAGAACGGTAAAGATTGTGCAACAAACATTAAACTTGTTTCATAATAATCTGTTTATTTTCTGAAGTTATTTTTTAACTTCAAACAGATAAATACCAGTGAATACGAAAGTGAGAGCGACCAGATGAAATATCTGGAAACTCTCATTTAGTATCATAACCGCCATGATGGCGGAAAAGATGGGCACTAGGTTTGCATATAAACCAGCGGCACCAGGCCCCACCAAATCCACACCCTTCATAAACCAAACTTGTGATAAAAATGACGGCATGATGGCAATGTATAACAGCACGAGCCAGCCCTTAATGCCGGGCATCAGCACGCCATAAGTCACATGTTCGATGGCGACCATGGGAATGGTAAATGCCCACGCGGTAACGGCAAAGTACCCCATCATCACCATGCTATCTACTTTTGGACGGTTGCGCAGCCCCAACGTGTAACCTGAATAAAACAAACACGCAGTAAGCATCAAAAGATCACCAATATTTAGGGCAAGCCCGGTCAATTGGACAAGGTTACCCTTGCTGACAACGACCACCACGCCAAACAACGCGATCAGCAGCCCGATGCATTGCGTGATATTAATACGTGTGCCGAAAAACAAAAATGATCCGAATAAAATTAATCCAGGCATTGTGGACTGAATAATGCCTAGATTCACCGCGGTGGTGGTGTGGGCGGCAACATAAAACAGCGCATTAAATACGCTCATCCCGAACCCGCCCATCAAGATAATCCATAACAGACGTGGCCGTAATGTTGGCCATGCAGCAACCATCTGACGTCCATACAAGGCCAGCACCAACGCCACGACCATCGCCCAGCGGATAAAAATCAACATCATGGGTGAAATTTCACCCACCGCAAGGCGACTGGCAATGGTGTTGCCGCCCCAACCAAGTGTAGCCAAAATTAGAAAAAGAGGGGCGCTAGTCTTTGCGCGCGTAATTAAAGAAGAGATCATAACCGACAATATAGTGCGGCCCCCGCGCTTGCAAGTCTAAAGCGCATGCAAGCCTAACGCGCATGCAAGCCTAATACGAATGCAAGAATTGGCACGGCGCTGACAATCGTCAACTTATTATCCTGTCTTACCACGTTATCTATTGATCATGCCGTTAATACAGCTTCATCTCAACCCCAGCAGCCAAGGTTAGGCCCAACTCAGCAGCTTGATCGGTAAACCCTTCATCCCAGCCACCTTTCAAAATACAAATTGGTGCAACAAGTCGCCATTTCAGCCCTGTCAGGATGCCTTCAATGCCGTGTTTCGTGCCGGTGCCATCCAGCCCAGCACGAATATAAACCCCAACAGGTTTGCCCGCAGAAACGTCAAGAAGGTCATTGTAGCTACGGTCAAAAAAATCTTTCGTTGCCCCTGCCATGGCGCCAATATTTTCGGTCGTTCCAATGATGATCCCGTCAGCACTCATGGCCATGTCAGCATGTGCATCAAAAGGTGATACCACATCAAGGCTTACATCAGTATCACTACTGATATCAGCAACGATACGGTCACGTAAAATTTTGGTATTTGGTGATGGGGCATGTGCGATAAATAGAATGCGTGTCATGGCGTTATGATGACAAATTTCTAGATAGATGCAACCGCCATTATATGCAAAATCAGGCAACTGCGCGCAAGTAATCTCATTAAGGCAAATCCACTCAACCCCCTTCAAAATGTGATGAATGCCGATATATCATCATAAATATGTAATTTTTACGTTGTAATCATATCACCTTGATTGAAACTCGACCTTGGTTAAGGCATTATCCCTTCATGACGTTAAAGACCCAAGACATACTTCAGTTGCTGAAGACGTTAGCGCAACAATCGCCGCCATCAGCCCTTGAACTTCAACACCGCCTCAATGACCCTGATGCCATGGCACGTTATGTGGTGACGCTTGATGACCTCCGGGCTGATTTTTCACGGCATTCTATCCGTGATGATGTTTTGGATACATTAACGGAATGGGCGCATTCTATGTTGGAAAAGCGTGATGCGATGTTTGAGGGCAAAGTGGTGAACCCAAGTGAAAATCGCCCAGCGCTTCATACATGGCTGCGTGATCCTTCTAAAGATATTGCTAAAACCAATGTTGCAGATATGGCGGCTATGGCCGAACGTATTCTTGCGCTTGGTGTTGAAGATGTCATCGCCATTGGTATTGGCGGCTCTTATCTAGGGCCTGCCATGGTGGTTGAAGCCTTATCACCATTTCAACAAGGCCCGGATATTCACTTTGTCAGTAATATCGATCCCTCACATCTTGATGATGTGTTGGCTGGACTAAATCCAGTCACAACGGCCGTGATAGGTATTTCTAAAACCTTCACGACGCTTGAAACTTGCGTTAATTTAGACGAAGCACGTCATTGGCTGGACCGCAGCGGTGTGCCGTCTGCCGATCGGTGCTTTGCGGTAACGACAGCGACCGACAAAGCCGAAGACGCAGGCATCCCCAAAGAAAATATCTTAAAAATGGATGAAAGCATTGGTGGGCGTTTCTCGCTTTGGTCTGCGGTGGGCTTGCCGATCATGGTGGCGCAAGGTGAAGCGTCATTTATTGATATGCTTGCTGGTGCTGAACAAATGGATAAACATTTTGCAACGGCGCCAGTGCCTGAAAACATGCCGATCTTGGCGGCATTGATCCGCATATGGAATACATGCTTTTTGAACCGTTCAGGTCAAGCGGTGGTGCCCTATGATAATCGACTTGCGAAATTGCCAGCATGGATGCAGCAGCTTGAAATGGAATCAAACGGCAAAGGTCATGACATCAACGGTGATCCGGTGGAAATAACCACGGCCCCATTCGTGTTGGGTGAACCAGGCAGTAACGCGCAACATTCATTCTTCCAAATGTTTCATCAATCAAATGAAATCACGCCGGTTGATTTTCTCGCTCCGCTATACCCTATTACGGTCCTTCCTGAACCTGAAAAACGTGCGGTTGTCGCACGTCATGAACGCTTGATCGCGCAAATGATGGCGCAGGCTGATGCGCTTGCGATGGGCTATGTGGTGACGGGCGATGATGAAAGAGACTTCTCAGGGGGGCGGCCGTCTACCGTGATCACATGGGGTGAAACCAGCCCATTTTCCCTTGGCCGTATTCTTGCTTTTTATGAACATGTAACGGTATCGGTGGGGTGGTTGTTAAACTTGAACAGCTTTGACCAGCCGGGCGTTGAATTAGGTAAAAAGATCGCAAATTCTTACATTGCCTACCTCAATGAAGACGCTGACAGCACTAATATTGCCGCCGCCACCCGCACGGTGCTGGATCAGTTGAAAAAATAATTTCAACATCTGTGTTCGTTTTCGAAAAAAACTATTTCCAAAGCCTTAATTTTGCGCCAATGATAGCGTGAGTAATGTTGAGGAGATACCCCTATGAGCTATAGCATCAACCGTGAGGTTTTTATCACTTGTGCCGTGACTGGTTCAGGTGACACTACGGGCAAATCACATCTTGTGCCCATCACCCCAGAACAAATTGCAAATGACGCTATTGAAGCTGCAAAAGCTGGTGCTGCCATTGCTCATTGCCATGTCCGTGACCCTGAAACGGGCGCACCATCGCGTGACCTTGAACTTTATCGTGAAGTGATGGATCGCATCCGTGCATCTGACACTGATGTGGTGATCAACCTCACTGCTGGTATGGGCGGTGATATCATCCTTGGATCTGCTGAAGCACCGCTCCCGCTTGATGACAGCTCTGACTTGGTTGGTGCATCTGTGCGTACTGAACATGTGCGTGAACTTACACCTGAAATTTGCACCCTTGATTGCGGCACCATGAACTTCTCTCACGGTGATTACATTATGGCCAATACGCCTGGTACATTGCGCGCGATGGCAAAGCAGATGCAAGATGCAGGCGTGCGCCCTGAAATTGAAGTTTTCGATACAGGTCATCTTGTGCTCGCAAAGCAACTTGTGTCTGAAGGACTGATTGATGATCCGGTCATGGTTCAACTTTGCATGGGCATTCCTTACGGCGCCCCTGATGACATCAACTCCTTAATGGCGATGGTTAATAACATGCCTGAAGATTGGGTATATTCTGCCTTTTCGATAGGCCGGAATCAGCTGCCATATGCGGCACTTGCACCTATTGCTGGCGGCAATATTCGTGTTGGCCTCGAAGATAACATCTACCTCAGCAAGGGTGAATTGGCGACTAATGCCCAGCTGGTTGAACGTGCAGCGACCATGGTTTCTGCCATGAATTTCCGTATCATGACGCCTGATGATGTGCGTAAAAAACTCAAGCTTACCAAGCGATAGAGGTGATGATGACTAAACCACAAAAAGCCGCCGTTATTGGCGGTGGTGTCATTGGTGGCGGTTGGGCAGCACGCCTAATTCTTGCAGGTGTTGATGTTGCGTTGGCAGACCCTGACCCGGATGCTGCCCGCAAACTGGATGCGATTATGGCCAATGCCGAACGTGCGATGACGCGGCTTTGGCCAGGCCAATCCACTGGCAGAAAAGGCACATTGACCTATGCTGCCTCTATTGGTGCGGCGGTTGATGGTGCAGATCTAATTCAGGAATCTGCCCCTGAGCGCCTCGACCTGAAGCAGAAAATCCATGCTGAAATTGGCGAAGCTGCCGCTGCTGATGCTGTGATCGGCTCGTCCACATCTGGTCTTTTACCAACTGATATTCAGAAGGACAGCGCCCGTGCAGACCGCGTCATGGTGGCCCATCCTTACAATCCTGTTTATCTGTTGCCGGTGGTCGAAATTGTCGGTGGTCAGGCAACCAGCGATGGCGCCATTAAAAAAGCGATGAAGCTTTATGACGCTATTGGCATGAAGCCGGTGCATATCCAAAAAGAAATTGATGCTTTTGTTGGTGACCGTTTGCTCGAAGCTATGTGGCGTGAGTCGATCTGGCTGGTCAAAGATGGCATTGCCACGGCTGAAACTATTGATGATGTGGTGCGTTATGGTCTTGGCCTTCGTTATGCACAGATGGGCCAGTTCATGACCTATCGTCTTGGTGGCGGTGAAGCTGGGTTTGAACATTTTCTAAAACAGTTTGGCCCATCTCTTAAATGGCCATGGACTAAACTGATGGATGTGCCTAAATGGGATGATGCCCTCATCAAAAAGCTAGCAGACCAAAGTGATGCGCAAGCTGGCGGTAAATCCATCCGCGAGCTTGAAGAAATTCGTGATAACAACTTGGTTGATATCTTAAAAGCGCTTCATAAAAATGACTGGGGCGCTGGCGCGCTTCTGAAAAACCCTGCTGAAGATCAAGGTATGGCCAGTGGTGTTGGCCTACCTGATGGCAATGTGCTTGAAACATGGACAGGGACCGTCGCCCAAGACTGGACAGACTATAACGGACATATGACAGAGTTCCGCTATCTCGAAGTATTCAGCATGGCAACTGATACGTTGCTGGTTTGGATTGGCGGTGGTCCGGCTTATGTCGAAACAGGTGCATCTTGGTACACCATCGAAACGCATATTCGCCATATTGATGAAATTGCCGCCGGCCGCGCCATGCGTGTTGAAACACAGCTGATAGACCATGACACCAAACGTGTTCATCTGCACCATCACCTTTATGATGCCGAAGATGGCCGGCTCTTGGCCACAGGTGAACATATGTTGATGCATGTTGACATGACTGAAGGGCGGTCAAGTGAAATGCCTGCCGCCATGAACGCGCTTTGTGATGATATCGCCGCACGTCAGGCTAAGATGGAACAGCCGGACAGTGTGGGTGCATACATTGGCATTCGCCGTAAGTAATGTCCACGCATATATAGGGAGTCTGCCATGCATTTTGGACTAACCGAAGAACAAGATATGATCGTCAACACCGTTCGCGGGTTTGTTGAAAAAGAAATTTACCCGCTTGAAGATGAAATTGAACGTCTTGGCTATGTCCCGGAAGAGATCGGGAATGAGATTAAATCTAAAGTCTTGGAGATGGGTTTTTACGCCCCGAACTTCCCCGAGGAAGTTGGCGGCGGCGGTCTTAACCATTTGGAATTTGCGCTCCTAGAACGTGAATTGGGCCGCGGTTCAATGGCGCTGACACATTTCTTTGGTCGTCCGCAAAACATCCTGATGGCATGTGAGGGTGAACAGCGCGAAAAATACCTCTACCCTGCGGTTAAGGGTGAACGCATGGATGCACTTGCCATGACCGAACCTGATGCAGGCTCTGATGTGCGCAGCATGAAATGCACCGCCCGCCGTGATGGTGATGATTGGGTCATTAACGGCACTAAACATTTTATTTCTGGTGCGGCTCATGCCGACTTTGTCATTGTCTTTATCGCAACAGGTGAAGACATGACGGATAAAGGCCCCAAAAAACGCATCACCTGTTTTTTAGTGGATCGTGGTCATCCTGGTTTTGAAATTCTGCCTGGGTATCAGTCAGTGTCGCATCGCGGTTACGATAACATGATCCTGACATTTGATGATTGCCGCCTTCCAAATGCACAAGTCTTGGGTGAAGTTGATGGCGGTTTTGAGGTCATGAACACATGGCTCTATGCCACCCGCATCACCGTTGCGGCCATGTCCGTTGGCCGTGCGCGCCGGGCGTTTGATATTGCAATGCAATACGCGGTTGACCGCAAACAGTTCGGCCAACAAATCGGCAAATTCCAAGGTGTAAGCTTTAAACTTGCTGATATGGTGACCGAAATTGATGCAGCCGATTGGCTAACCCTGGCGTCTGCATGGCGCCTTGACGAAGGCCTCGAAGCTAACCGTGAAATCGCTTCAGCAAAACTTTACGCATCCGAAGTCTTGGCCCGTGTTACTGACGAAGCCATTCAAATACATGGCGGCATGGGCTTGATGAATGACCTGCCGCTGGAACGGTTTTGGCGTGATGCTCGGGTTGAACGTATTTGGGATGGCACATCTGAAATTCAACGCCACATTATCTCACGTGATATGTTGCGCCGTCTTGGTGGTTAAATAGCCTTGGTGGTTAAACACCCCCAGTGCCAAAATACCCTTAACGGTTAAACATAAAGGGCAAGATTAAGAGAGGGCTATGACGTTTCAATCTGCATCATTTCGCCGCTTAATGCGTCCACGTCATGTCGTGGTGATGGGCGGTTCTTGGGCCGAAGCGGTAATTGTCTCTTGCCGTGAGATGGATTATGACGGCGCGATTTGGCCTGTCCATCCCACCCGTGATGACATTTGCGGCTACCCTTGTTTTGCGTCTATTGATGACCTGCCCGAACCGCCTGATGCGGTCTTCCTTGGCATTAATCGCCATGCATCTATTGATGTGGTTAAGCGTCTTGCTGAAATGGGGGCAGGCGGTGTTGTTGCCTTTGCATCTGGCTTTGCTGAAGTTGATGACGGTGCGCAATTGCAAGCTGACTTGGTCATGGCGGCTGGTGATATGCCGGTATTGGGCCCTAATTGTTATGGCATGATCAATTACTTGGATGGCGCATTGCTCTGGCCGGATGTTCATGGCGGGGTGCGGGTTGAAAGCGGCGTTGCCATCATCACGCAATCATCAAATCTTTCGATTAACCTCACCATGCAACAAGGTGGGTTGCCGATTGCCTATATGATGACCCTTGGCAATCAAGCCATGGTCGGCATAGCGGATTTAATTCGTGCGGCCGCCGAAGATGAACGCGTGACCGCGATTGGCCTACATATTGAAGGCATAAATGATGCCGCCGCCTTCGCTGATGCTGTTCATATGGCAAAATCCAGCGGCAAACCAATTATCGCCATGAAGGCAGGCGCCAGTGAAGGTGCGCAAATGATGACCTTCTCACATACGGCATCGCTTGCAGGTGCGCACCGCGTCAGCCATGCTTTCCTTAGCCAGCTTGGGGTTGGCGTCATTGATGGGATCGACAGCTTTATTCAAGCCTTGGGTATTTTGCATCTTTATGGTGCGCCGCCGTCGGCCAGCATCCTCACTCTTTCCTGTTCAGGCGGTGAAGCGTCTCTTATTGCAGATACCGCAGACCGGCACGGCATCACCATGCCGCCATTATCTGATGCTGCAATTGCCAATATCACCCCCACGGTGAACCCATTGGTGACCGTATCTAATCCATTTGATTATCACACGTTTGATTGGGGTGATCGTGATCGGCTTACCGCCACCTTTACTGCTACCATGAACGCCACCATGACTGGTGATCAATGCATCAGCATCCTGATCATTGATTTTCCGTCTGCTCATCTTGGCCGTGCGGAGGCATGGCAGGTTGCGCTAGATGCATGGCTTGCGGCACGTAATTCCTCGGGCAGCATTGCCGCGGTATTAGCCAGCATCCCTGAATGCCTACCTGCTGAAATATGTTCGTGGCTCATGGCGCATCGGATCATTCCACTGCGCGGCTTTGACACTGCATTGGCAGCAATCGCGGCGGCATGTGCTGCCGGCAAACCGTCTAGCTATCATCCTGCTGGCCTTAAGACGCTAGATGATGGCCGTGATGTCTTGACCGAAGATGCCGCGAAAGCAAAACTTGCTGACCATGGTATTGCCACGCCGCGGCGTATCTTGGCGCAACACCTTGATGATGCGCTGGCGTTTGCAGGTGACCAAACTGTTGTGATGAAAGTCAGCGGCGTTGCCCATAAGACGGAA
>CBFIAO010000036.1:0-19541 GCA_965660595.1 Puniceispirillales bacterium (SeqCode)
CTATAGATGTGAGTGTGCTGTCACGCATGACCACCAGTGCAGATGCCAAAAAGATTAAAGACAATATCGCCTCTGGTGATTGCCAAATTGCTGTTGGTACCCATGCGCTATTATCGAAAACCGTTAATTTTAATAACCTTGGCCTTGTCATTGTTGATGAGGAACAGAATTTTGGCGTCACCCAAAAGGAAAAATTGAAATCACTTCGCGGTGATATCCATGTCTTAACCCTGAGCGCAACCCCAATTCCGCGAACCTTGCAAATGTCGTTGAGTGGTGTGCGTGATATGTCGATTATCGCCACCCCGCCTGTGGACCGTTTTGCCGTGCGTACATCTGTTGGCCCATGGGATTCGGTAGTGCTTGCAGAAGCCATCCGCCGTGAACGATATCGTGGTGGCCAAGTGTTCTGTGTTTCGCCGCGCATTGATCAGTTGGAACGTGTTTATGAACGCCTGCTAAAGATTGTGCCAGAATCGCGCATCATTACCGCGCATGGTCAAATGCCTGCCGCTGACCTTGATGAAGCCATGACCATGTTTGGGGAAGGGCAGGCAGATATCTTATTGTCGACCAATATCATCGAAAGCGGGATTGATATTCCATCAGCCAACACCATGATCATCAACCGTGCTGATATGCTGGGGTTATCACAGCTTTATCAGCTGCGTGGCCGTGTTGGACGTGGCCGTCAACGTGCCTATGCGTATCTGACAACAGACCCATCACGTCTCTTAACCCCAAATGCAAAACGTCGTCTTGATGTGATGCAGACGTTAGACTCGCTTGGGGCTGGATTCTCGCTTGCGTCATATGACTTGGATATCCGCGGTGCTGGTAATCTTCTTGGGGATGAACAATCAGGCCATGTTCGTGAGGTTGGTGTAGAACTTTATCAAGAAATGCTGAAAGAAGCCGTGATCGCCGCCAAAATGGGTGCTGATGAAGGGGAACAGCAGGAAGAGGCATGGTCACCTGTCATCAATATGGGCACGGCGGTGCTTATTCCGGATGCGTATGTAAAAGACCTGACGGTGCGCCTGTCGCTTTATCGCCGTATTGCGTCCATGGTTGCCACTGATGAGCTTGACCAGCTGTCAGCCGAGCTTGTTGACCGATTTGGCCCTATCCCTGATGAAGTTAAGAACCTGTTGGATACCATCAATATTAAAATTCTTTGCCGCATGGCAAATGTTGCGAAAGTTGATGCAGGTCCAAAAGGGGTCAGCCTTGCCTTTAAAAACAACAGATTTGCGAACCCTGAACGCTTGATCGGGCATATCGCCTCTAAAAATGGCCAATTGCAATTGTCAGGTGATCATCGCTTGGTGATGAAACGTACTTTACCACTATCACAGCGGGCCAAGGTCATTACCCAAGCGTTGCAAGAATTGGTGGCCTTAACGGTGTAATAAGCCCGTATAATTATGATGCGTTCTGGATTTTTGCCAACGCGGCATCAAATAATGGCTGGAATGCTTCTGGTGAATGTGCGCCTGATATCGCCCATTCGCCTGCCACAATGATAAATGGCACACCCTGAACGTTTAGCCTGCTTGCCTCCATCAAATCATGTTCAACAGCAGTAAAATGCAGGGCATCAATAGGGTAGGCCAAGTTATATTGTTGCGCCAGCTTCGCCAAGACAGCATCATCACCAATATCTTCGCCATTGATGAAATACGCATCAAACATATCCTGTTTCAATGCATGGGCCTGCGGTCCTGCTGCTTTTAGTAGCGCTTGGGCAGGGCGACTATCCGGTGTGCGGGTGATGCCTGCAAAATTGAAATTTATGCCAACCTCTTCGCCAACACTCGCAATGCGGTCATAAAAACTAGCGCCAGCAGACCCGAATTTTGCGTTGATATAGGCTTGGCGATCCATGCCTTCACGGCGCATGGCAGGATTAAGCAGAAATGCGCGCCACTGGATATCAAGGCTGACATTGCCATGCATCTCAGCTGCGATCTCAAGGCGGCGCTTGCCGATATAACACCATGGGCAAATTACGTCAGAAAAGATGTCAATGCGAATAGGGGTGGTCATGGCAGGCCCTTGGCTAGATTGAAATACAGTCTTAGTGCTAGCATATTCACGTTGTGTATTCTATACAGAACCCCCATTAGCTTTATCCACGTTATGTTATCCATCTGGTTGCGTCATGTGGTTATGCCGCGCTTAAGGAGCATCCATGGGTCGATCCGTCGCCTTTGTCATCCACCCAGATAATCGGCAGTCGCCATTGCCGCGACCGCCTGAAACGTGCCTTACCGAGGCGATGGGCTTGGTTGAAGCGATCGGGGTTGAGGTAAGTTATAGCGATATTGTCAGCATTAGCCGCCCCAAAGCTGGAACATTTATTGGCTCAGGCTATGCCGAATTATTGAAAACCCGCGCTGAAATTGAACATGAACAAGGTGCTGATGCGTTAATCGTTATGAATTGTGCACTTGCGCCGGTGCAGCAGCGCAATCTTGAAATGGTCACTGGATGCAAAGTGATTGATCGCACCGCGCTTATCCTTGAAATTTTCGGGGCACGTGCGCAAACCCATGCAGGACGTCTTCAGGTGGAGCTAGCAGCCCTAACGTTTCAGCGTTCACGCCTTGTGCGGTCATGGACGCACCTTGAACGTCAGCGGGGTGGGGGCGGTTTCCTTGGTGGGCCAGGTGAACGCCAGATCGAACTTGATCGGCGGATGTTGATGCAACGTGTTAACCAGATCAAGAAAGAGCTGGCTGATGTTGAACGTACACGTCACCTTCAACGCCAGAACAGAGACCGTGCCGAAACCCCCACCATTGCCTTAATCGGGTATACTAATGCAGGCAAATCCACCCTCTTTAATGCCATTACCGAAGCCGGGGTTCTTTCTAAAGATATGCTCTTTGCGACGCTTGACCCAACCATGCGTTCAACCTCATTGCCGTCTGGCCGTAAGACGATCTTTGCTGATACGGTTGGCTTCATCAGCCAGCTGCCAACTGAATTAATAGAATCGTTTAAGTCTACATTGGAAGAGGCTGTTTTTGCTGATATTTTACTTCATGTACAAGATGCATCATCACCCTTGATGCGTGAAGAATCTGATGATGTGATCACCATCCTTAAAGAACTTGGCATGACGGATGATGATATCGCAGACCGTGTTATTACCGTCGCCAATAAGGTGGATCAACTGTCTGAACATGACCGCGAATATCTCACAGAATACTTGCCTGATGCGGTGCAGGTATCTGCATTAGACGGTTCTGGCATTGATGATGTGTTTGCAGCCCTTGAAGGTAAGTTTAGTGCTGATGAAAAACGTCATCACGTAACCTTAACACCTGATATGGGGGCAGCGCGGGCATGGCTCTATCGTCATGGCCATGTGATCGCAACGGTGATGGGTGATGACGGCACGGAAACACTGGATGTTATCCTCAGCCGTGCAGATAGCGCACGGTATTTTGCACGGTTTACCAAAAATTAATCTATATGCTGGTATAGTTAGCTATCCTGCCAATCGCTGATGATTAACATATCTCATGACCACATTATCCAAAACACATTTACGTAACATTGATCCGCCTGACCTTGGGCGGGCTTTACAAGGCGTTGGGCTTAATCTGTTGGTGAAAAACGCCAAAGATTATTCAGCACAACTGCATGATGTGTTGGGGGTTGAGGTGATCCGTGCTGAAGACGCGTTTGCGTTAATCGCAGCCCCGCTTTATGGCCCCCCTTCGGATGACATTGCGGTCCATCATTTGCTCCAGATCCATGCTGATTTTACCTATCATAATAACACTTATAAGGACCATCTGCCTGAACAAGGTCCACGCGGGCTAGGGGTGGAGCTTCATTTTTTTGAAACAGACCCTGATGATATTGCCGCAAGGGCAATCGCTCATGATGACTGGACAGTGCTGCAGCAACCTAAAGATAAACCGCATGGGGTGCGTGAATGTTACCTGTTGGATGATCACGGGTATTGTTGGGTGGTATCCTCACCCTTGTCCTCACCATTGTCCTCACCCTTGTCCTCAGTGTGAATAAGCCTAGGATAAACTTGATCTTTACGTCATTTTCCTTCAGCCTATACTTGCGATTTTAATTATATTTTGGCGGTTATGAATAATCAGTTGCAGACATCTCCATCGGTACGTGATGGTCGATACGGGCTCCCGGGGTGGAGCTATATCAATGATGAGCTGTTTCAACTTGAACGTGATGTGTTGTTCAAGCGCCATTGGCAGGTCGTCTGCCATGTAAATGATATCCCGAATAAAGGTGATTACCGGACGCTTGACCTGGTTGGTGAACGTGCCTTAGTGATCCGTGGTAAGGACGGTGTTGTGCGTGCCTTCCATAACTTGTGCCGTCACCGCGCCAGCCGTGTTGTTGGGGATGAATATGGAAATTGCCCTGGTGTGATCACATGCCCGTTTCATGCGTGGTCATTTGAACTCGATGGTCGGTTGCGTGCACCGGCTCAACCCTCATCTTTCCCCACGCTTGATCGTGATGAATGGGGGTTGTTCACGCTTGAAATGGAAATCTGGCGCGGCTTTGTATTTGTGCGCTTTCAGAAGGGCCCACAGCCGTCAGTAGCGGACATGATGGCCCCGCATGATGCTGAAATTGATCTTTACCAAATTGATGACATGATCCCGACCGAAGATGGCGGCATTTACCAGACCGACCCATTGCCCATCAATTGGAAGTCATCGCGTGATGTTGATAATGAAGGCTATCATGTAAAAATGGCACATCCGGGCCTTCATGACCTTTATGGTGATGACTACCGTGATGAAGCGATGGATAACTGGACCTCACGTTCTGTCGGTGTGTTTAATGATAAACCTGCTCGTCTGTGGTCGGTAAAAAACTACCGTAAGATGGTGGCGCAAATCGAACAGCCTTGGGCAGACCTGCCGCCACAATGGGTTTATGTTGGTCTTTATCCGAACACGGTCTTTGCGTTTTATCCAGACAGCATCATTTTCTATCAGGACATGCCGCATTCAGTGATGTCGACATCTGTACGTGGCGGGATTTACCGCCGCCGTGAAGAAAGCCGGGCGCTAAAGGCAGCACGCTATCTTTCATCACGCATTGACCTTGATACGATTGCCGAGGATCAACAATTAATGATTTGGTCACAGGAAGCGGTATATTCATCTGCTTTTGACGGTATTATTTTATCTGATTTGGAACTTGGGGTAGGGGGCTATCATGACCGCTTGCGTCAGGATTTACCGGTGCTAACAGCTGCGGAAACTCCTGAAGCTGGCAAGATGCGCGCCTGTAATGATGACATGCTTGCCGCCATGTCAGTGCCTAAAACATCATGATTATTATAGGTTAAGTGGATCATGGCGTTCTTGAGCAAAGAAACAAAATCAGGATATTTGCTGATTTCTGGCCCGCTTATCTTTTCGATAGTGTTATTGGCAGCACCGTTATTGATGATGCTGCTCCTCAGTTTTTGGACTCAAAACTATCTTGACCTTGACCGCACCTTAACCTTTGCAAATTATAAGGAAGCATGGACCCACCCTGTCTATCGCTTATTAATGTTACGGTCGTTGGGTATCTCCCTTGCTGTCACGTTCATCACCGTGCTCTTGGCCTTTCCCATGGCCTATTTCATCTCTTTTTATGGCGGTAAGCATAAGGCGTTATGGCTGTTTCTGATCACTATTCCATTTTGGACAAGCTACTTGCTGCGTATTTTCTTATGGAAAGTGATTTTAGGTTATAACGGCGTCTTGAATTCAGGGTTGCTTGGCCTTGGGTTTATTGATGAACCGCTAACGTTCATTCTCTATAACGCCAATGCCGTGGTGATCGCGCTTGCCCATGCGTGGGCACCGTTTGCCATCCTGCCAATTTTTGTTGCGCTCGAAAAAATTGATCGTTCCCTGATCGAAGCTGCCAAAGATTTAGGGGATAGCGCTATACGTGCATTCTTTCGGGTGACGCTTCCACTCGCGGTCCCAGGTATCGTTGCGGCCAGTTTAATCGTGTTCATTCCGACGGTTGGTGATTATGTCACCCCCAAATTGGTTGGCGGCACTGATGGGTTGATGATTGCCAATATGATTCAAGTACAGTTTTCAAAAGCCAATGACGCGCCGCTAGGTGCAACCCTTGCAATATCAGCCATGTTGATTGTCGGGGTGATGGCGGCTGCCTTTGTATTTGCCAACCGCCGCTGGCTTAAGCGCCAAAAATGATGGGGAGCCAAAAATAATGGCCAATGTTGCTGGAAAAATCCCACGTGGGTTATTGGCTTTTGTTGTTATTTATCTGGTGTTTTTATATGCGCCAGTAATTTTAATGCCTATGTTCGCGTTTAATGACAGCGCAATTATCGCTTTCCCACTAAAAGGCTTTACGGGCCGTTGGTTTGCAGGGCTCGCCAGTGAGACCACATTATTTCAAGCATTAAAAAATTCGCTGATCATCGCAATTTCTGCGGCTATTATTTCCACCATGATAGGTGTATTGGCGGCCCGTGCTGCTGCACGTTATGACTTCCCAGGTAAAAACCCGATGATGTCGTTCTTAATGCTTCCGTTGGTATTGCCAGAAATCATTGTTGGTGTGGCGCTGTTGATTGTGTTGGTGCAGTTAGGGGTATCGCTTAATATCTGGACAGTTATCTTAGGCCATGTGTTGATCTGTACACCATTTTCTATCGCGATCTTGATGTCAGCGTTCAATAATATGGACAAAAATCTTGAAGAAGCATCACTAGATTTAGGGGCAACACGCCGTGAGACGTTTTTCCGCGTTATTCTGCCATTGGTGATGCCCGCCCTTATCTCGTCACTTCTGATTGCCTTCACCTTAAGTCTTGATGAATTTATCATTGCCTTCTTCCTAACAGGAACTGAACCCACATTACCGGTTTATATTTGGTCACAATTACGCTTTCCATCTAAACTACCCGGGGTCATGGCCCTTGGGTTTATCATGCTGTTTATCTCACTCATCTTGCTGACGGTGGGGGAATATTATCGCAATAAATCACAAAAACTATCCGGCCAAGCAGGCGGAGCAAACCAGCCCCTTCAAGAGGACTAAAGATATGGCGTCAAACTCTGCACAACCTCGCGATGACATCATGGTAGACCTGCAACAGGTCATGAAATCCTTTGGTGATGTTAACGCCGTAAACGGTGTTGATGCCGCCATAAGGGAAGGTGAATTTTTCTCGCTTCTTGGCCCATCAGGTTGCGGTAAAACAACATTACTTCGCCTGATTGCTGGCTTTGAACACCCTGATCAAGGCGCCATCATTATTGGTGGGCAAGACATGACTGATGTTGACGCGAACAACCGCCCCACGAATATGGTGTTTCAATCCTATGCAATTTTCCCACATTTGAATGTTGGTGAAAATGTTGCTTATGGCCTTAAAAAGAAAAATCTATCAAAGGATCAGGTCAAAGCAAAAGTTGATCAGATGTTGGCCTTGGTGGATTTGAAGGGATATAACGACCGTCCTGCCCATGCTTTATCTGGTGGTCAACGTCAACGTGTTGCGCTTGCACGTGCGTTGGTGATGGAACCTAAAGTGTTGCTGCTTGATGAACCGCTTTCCGCCCTTGATAAGAAACTGCGTGAACAAATGCAGTTTGAATTGCGTAATATTCAGCGCACTGTCGGCATTACGTTTATTTTGGTCACCCATGACCAAGAAGAAGCCTTGACCATGAGCGACCGTATCGCCGTGATGTTTGATGGTAAGATCGCACAGCTGGCGTCACCTGAGGAGCTATATAAACGGCCACAAGATCAGCATGTTGGTTCATTTATTGGCATCATGAACTTCATTCCGGGCGAATTGCTAAAGAAAACAAAAACCTCGCTTGAGGTATCAGCCGGGCCACTTGGTCAGGCTAAAATTAAAGCCGAACAAATGCCCCGTGATGTGCCGCTTGGTGATGTCACCATCGGCATCAGACCTGAAATGTTAACGGTATTGTTTGATAAAAAGGACAGGGCAGAATTTGAATTAGAAGGCGTTGTGACAAACAGTGCTTATTACGGCGATATGACCTATTACGATATTAAGGTTGATGCACTTGATCAAAATCTCATGGTGTCTATGCGCAATACCGCTGGCCGTAAAATACTTGCAGCCGGTGATAAGGCACGTCTTGGCTGGGGGGCTGAAAGTCTCTTGGTGCTAGGATAATCAATAGGGTCATCTTGACTGATTATCCATAAAAAAGGCGGCTTAAGCCGCCTTTTAATTTATGTAGATAAGGTTTAGAAGCCAGCTTTGATCAATTCAAATTCTTTGATCATCTTCTCACGCATTTGTGGGTTCACCGGTGCTTGCCACAATGTGTTCGCAGAATAGCTTTCAAGCGTACCGAAGCCGTTTTCTTCGCCGATCGCATCCATTACGCCAGCGTTTGAATGCCCATAGCCCCATTCTGTCACCAGATATTCAGCTGAGCTATCTTCAAGCCAAGCATCGATGAAATCATAGGCTTTATCACGGCTGCCATTACCATCTTTCAGCAAGACGTAACCACATACCCATGTTGATGACCCTTCGCTAGTGTCACGGTTCATGGCAACGGGCACATCTTCCATTTGAAGGATAGACGCAACTTCGTTCCATGACCAAGACAATGAAATTTCACCTGACTGCATCAATGCACGAATATCAGCACCATCCTGCCAGTATGTGCGTACATTTTTATGCACGTCACGCAAAAAGGCAGATGCTTTATCTAAATCAGCATCAGTCGCTTTGTTCCAATCAGTAATACCTGTCGCAAGGAAGCCAAGCGCATAGGCATCATCCACATTATCTACGATAGAAATGCGGCCTGCAAATTTTGGATCCGCAAATGATTGTAAGGTTGCAGCTTCCGCAGCAGACACAAGGTCAGTGCGGTAGGTAAGGGCAGTGGCGCCCCAATCCATTGGCACAACCCATTGTTCACCATTCACGTTAAAACCGTCCATGCTGGCAAAGTTTGAAATAACCTTGTTCCAGTTTTTAAGGCGTGATGTGTCAATCGGGTCAATGATGCCAGCTTCGCGCCATTTAATGACAGACTGTGAACAAGGGTGACCAAGGTCAGCCTGAAACCCAGCTCTGATTTTCTGGAATGCTTCTTCTTCATCAGAAAAGAAGGAATATGTTGGCGCATCACCATGCATATCAACATATTTTTGGAAAAAGGCAGGATCTTCATAGCCGGCCCAGTCAAAAACTACTAAGTCTTTGTCTGCCGCTAAAGAAACACCTGACATAGAAACAACCGCAGCAGCGCCGACAGCCATTTTCAACAATGAATTCATGATTATCCTCCCATAAATTAATTATGATTATTAGCGTAACATCAAATATCTGGAAGCGCTATTACCAAAAATTATGACAGCATATCAGCCTCAACTTCAGCAATTGCATCATCAAGGATGTCAAACATTTCATCAATTTGGTCACGTGTGATGATCAATGGTGGCGAAAATACACACATATTGATGATAGGCCGGATGAGCAGCCCACGCTTTTCAGCAGCAACGTCCATGCGGTGACCAAACTCGTAATCAATCTCAAGACGTTCAGCTTCAGGACTATCAGGCAGGGCAGTGCCTTCAAGACACCCCACCAGCCCCATGCCGCGGGCATCACCAATAATGCGATATTTATCCCCCAGCGCTTTCAGCCGTGCTTGGAAATGTGGTGACACATTCCGAACATGTTCCAAAATGCCTTCGTCTTCGATGATATCCATATTTTTAAGCGCGGCGACTGATGTCACCGGATGCCCGGAATAGGTAAAGCCGTTTGAAAACAGAATATCCGCATTATCCTCGGACTTAATCTCATTGATCAAGCGGTCTGAAATAATCGCTGCCCCCATTGGCACATAGCCTGACGTAAGGCCTTTGGCGCAGGTGATGATATCAGGCGTAATACCAAATACTTTTTCAGATGCAAACCAATGCCCCAAACGTCCAAAGCCGGTCACCACTTCATCAGAGATATAAAGCACGTCATATTTGCGGCAAATCTCAAGACATCCTTTCTGGTATCCTGCTGGCGGCACAATTACCCCGCCAGACGCCAAGATAGGCTCGGCAATAAAGGCCGCGACCTTATCTGCGCCAACCTCAAGGATCATCTGTTCCAGATCAGCCAGCTTTTCATCACGCCAATCATCAACCGACATGCCCTTAGGGCGGACATAAGGGTTCACATTAGGCAGGAAACGGACAAAGTCACGATTGGTGTCGAGGAATTTTCGATCACGTTCTTTACCTGATACGCTGGCCGCAAGATAGGTCGAGCCGTGGTATCCCTTTTCGCGTGCGATAAAGGTCTTCTTTTCAGGGCGGCCTTTAACATTGTTATAAAACTGCACAAACCGCATTGCCGTATCCACCGCAGATGACCCGCCCGTGGTGAAGAAACATGTGTTTAAATCACCGGGCGTTTCATCAGTAATACGCTTTGCCAAGGTAACCGCAGGTTCGGTTGCGCTTGTCCAAGGCGATACATAGGTCAGCGCCATCGCTTGATCGGCCATGGCTTGCGCAATTTCTTTACGCCCATGCCCGACATTCACACACCACATACCGCCCGGGCCATCAATGAATTTTTTGCCATCAGCATCAACCATGTGAATACCTTCACTCTGGGTGATAATTCCAAGGTTAGGGTCTTCGGGCGACATGGCCGCCCATGGATGCATCATATGTTTATTATCCCAATCTGTGATCACATCAGCAGTAGGGCTGTTTTTCAACTTTTTCATTTTCATGCTCCATCCCAAGGTTGGATCAAAACGCTACCAGCATATCAAATTAAAGACGTCTCGCGATGGTCCTGCCTAGTGTTAGGCCGGCGATCAAAAACGCCATAAAGCCAAAACCATCAGCAGGGTTCAGCAGCATTGATGCCACCGCTGGGCCAGGGCATAACCCGGCAAGCCCCCATCCCACACCGAATAACACCGCACCTATCACCAACGGTTTATCAATAGCGTTGCTAACCGGTAGGTTGAATTTTTCCGCAAAGACAGGCTTTTGACGTTTCATCAGGACAACATGCCCAATCGCGTTCACAATAACGCCGCCGCCCATCACAAAGGCCAATGAAGGATCCCAAGTGCCAAACACATCTAAAAAACCAGCAACCTTACTCGGGTCAAGCATACCGCCAAAAGTCAGGCCAATACCAAAAACAACACCAGCAATTAAGGACGTTAAAATAACCATCAATCGATCCCCCTAAAGCACGTGGCGCACAACGGCAACGGTCACAATCGCCGCGACCATAAAGATGCATACTGCTGCCAATGACCGCACAGATAACCGCGCCAATCCGCAAATGCCATGACCTGAGGTGCACCCAGCACCGATGGACGTTCCAAGACCAACCAGCAGCCCTGCCGTCATTAACATAACACCGCCTGAAACAGGGCGGATTTCAATCCCTCCGCCCGTGATCAGCATGACCACAAACGGCCCGGCGATAGTACCGACGATAAACGCTAGCCGCCATGGGCGGTCTTGTGCTGCAGTGCCAGTGTTGATAAGTCCGCCTAAAATACCGCTAATTCCCATCACGCGGCCATTCATCGCCATTAAGAACAACGCGGCAAGTCCAATTAATACACCGCCTGCCAATGATAACAAGGGCGTGAAATTTGCAAAATCGATAGTCATAATTACCCCAAAAAATTAAATATTAATTAGGCTTATTATGGGCGTATCCTAAATAACTTACAAGGGCAGGTGATGTCCTGCGGCAAGCTTGCCCACCTTTTGTTTATGATGCATCTACATCACGTTTTTTTTTGGCGTTCGCGCCAGATAATAAATAACCCGGATGCCACAATGATTGATGCACCAGTAACGATATGTATGGTCAATATTTCTTGGTAAAATATCACACCAATTCCTGATGCAAACACCAGTTGCAAGAATGAAAACGGCTGCAAGACTGATGCTTCAGCAGCCTCCAATGCCTTAATCATAAAATAATGCCCTAATGTGCCGGTGATACATAAAACCGCCATCCAATAGATATCTTGGCCTTGTGGCGGGTCCCAAAAGAACGGGCCAATAAGAGATAAGGTTAAAAAGCCGCCTACAGCTGTCCAAAAAAAGCTGGTTTCACCAGAATCAGTTCGGGCGACATGTCGTGTCATGATGTTGTAAAGCGCGAAGGTCGCGGCCGCGATTAGTGGCAAAATAGTAATTGGATCAATCACCGCAACCCCAGGCCGTAAAATTACCAGCACCCCTAAAAATCCCACTAAAACAGCGCCAATACGCCACCGGCCAACTTTCTCCCCCAATAAAGGGATGGAAAATAGTGTCACCATCAGGGGATAACTTGCGAAAATAACATGTGTGTCAATCAAGCCTAGATTGGCAAATAGATACGCCGCTATGCAGACCTGCAGGCCCAACAATACCCCCCGCGCCATTTGCATTTTGGGCATCTTTGTTTGTGCGACCTTTCGGATACCGCCTTGCACCGTGATGCAAAGGATCAGCACAAAGGCCATAAAAGCCCAGTATCGTATCATGATGATCGAAAATACATGGTATTGTTCGGCGAGGTATTTGGTTAAGCCATCTTGTGACGCAAAAACCAAATTAGCCAAGATGATCAAGATGATCCCCTTGCTGGCTGGTGACGTTAACGACATATAGGCACGCTATCCTAGTGGAGCGTCGAGCTCAACCGAACGCTGCATCCCGCAAACAGGGCAATGAAACTTTAACTTAGTGATGTCTTGGTCCATTTGCATGGTTGGATAGGTCCAATAATTACCGCAACCACCGCATGTCAGATGCCAAATCACTTCTTTTGACGCCCTAATAGGTTTCTTATCATCTGACATAGACTTGCCCCTGCATTATTTATCCTGCGTCTTAATAGCATTCATGGCATTTTGTGCGGCAATTAATTTCGAATCACGTTCTGCGGCCAATGCCTCGAAACTTCGGCCGGCCTCCTCAGCGCTAACACCATCTTTTAACATCGCAATCACTTCAGGCGTAAGCTCAACGTCGCCCATGGATGCCCACCAAGTATGAAAACTAGGGCCAAATCGTTCACAGAAGGTTTCGATCCCGCCGCCGCCAGATCCTAATGAAAACAGCATATGTGGCCCCATCACAGACCAACGCAGGCCAGGCCCTGCGGTGACAGCTTTATCAACATCTTCAAGTGACGCGACGCCCTCAGCAACAAGGCTAATCGCCTCACGCCATAACGCGGCCTGCAGACGGTTGGCAACATGCGCTGGCACTTCTTTCAGCACACGTATCGTTTCTTTCCCGGCATCTTCATAAATCATTGCCGCTTCATCTAATACACCATCCGCGGTTTTTTCATTGCCCAGCAATTCAACGAGCGGGATCAAATGTGGCGGGTTGAACGGATGCCCAAGGATCAGGCGTGATGGATCCTCCCATCCGTCCTGCATATCTTTCAGCAGTAACCCTGAAGATGATGTCGCCACGATAACGCCTTGGGGCAGGGCAGGTTCAATCTCACGATAGGTCTCAAGCTTGATGGGCAGGCGTTCAGGCACGCTTTCTTGGACAAAATCTGCCATGCGCACGGCATTGGCCGCACTATCCACATAAGTAATGGCATCATGCGTTGCGCCATCACGGACAAGGCCCAGTTCAATCAGGCTTTGCCACGCTTTTGCAATATAGGCATTGGTCTTTACCGCATTATCGGGGTCAGGGTCATAATTCACCACGTTATGCCCGGCTGCTAAAAACAATGCTGACCAGCTGGCCCCAATAACCCCTGATCCAACAATCCCAATCGTTTTACGTTCCATGATGATGTCCTAATTTAACCCAGGTTGTAATGGTGAGGCCGCAGTAAGCCCCCCATCAATCGTAAAGGTCTGGCCAGTAACATACCCTGCGTCATCAGATAAAAGCCATGCTGCTGTATTGGCAATATCATCAGGGGCGCCAAAACGCCCTACCGCATGACGGGCTAGTGCATCTGCCTTTGCGGCGGCGGGGTCTTTTGCCAAATCAAATGCAGCATCGGCCATGCCTGTCATGATCCAGCCCGGGCAGATCGCATTACATCTTATGCCCTCACGGCCATGGTCTATTGCGATGGACCGCGTTAAACCATGCACAAAGGCTTTCGACGCGTTATATAGCGCCATGGAGGGATCAGACACATGACCAGAGATTGAACCGATATTAACAATGCTGCCACCGTCATGTTCCGCCATCAGGGGGATAAACGCTCGGCAGGTTAAGAACACCCCCTTGGCGTTGATACCCATGACATCATCCCAATCTTGGTCAGTGCTTTCAGTAACGGTTTTTTCCACCTGCACCCCAGCATTATTGACCAGCATATCAAGACGTCCGTAATCAGCCTTAATACGGCCAACAAGGGCATCAACATCATCACTTGAAGAAATATCCATCTGCTGCCAAGCGGCTGCTTGATCAAGGTCATCTGGGCGCGGTCCACGACCACAAGTGATCACACTAGCCCCATCACGCAGCAGGCGGGCGACAATTGCCGCCCCAATACCGCGGCTGCCGCCAGTAACTAAAGCGGTTTTTCCGTTAAATACCATGACAAAACGCCTTAATGCGAAATCATGATGTGGCGCGGCACGGTATAGTCTTCCAGGGCATAGATCGACATATCTTTGCCGTAACCTGATGACTTCATCCCGCCATGTGGCATTTCTGAAACACCCACTAAATGCGTGTTCACCCAAGTGATGCCATAACGAAGACGTGCAACGGTTTTCATGGCTTTGCCGACATTTTCAGTCCACACAGATGCTGATAGGCCATATCGGGTGTCATTTGCCCATGTGATCGCAGTATCCACATCGGTAAAGCGCGTGGCCGTGACCACAGGGCCAAAAATCTCATCCGTGACTACATCATCACCTTGTTCAGCATTGGCGATCAATGTGGGCTCGATAAAGAAGCCTGATCCGTCCATGGACTTACCGCCACTAACGACTTCAAGGCGTTTATTGGCGTTTACTGCATCAAGGACTGCGTTAACGCGCTGATATTGACCTTGGGTGATGATAGGGCCCATTTCGGTGCCATCAGCATCAGGCATACCAGTTTTAATCGATGATACGGCCGCGCCCATATCAGCAACAAAATTGTCATAGATGCCATCTGCCACGTAATAACGGCATGGTTGGGTGCAATCTTGCCCAGCGTTATAGAAAGAGAACATTTTTAAATCTTCAATCGCTTTTGCCATATCTGCATCATCATAAATGATCACAGGTGCTTTGCCGCCCAGCTCAAGATGCGTGTTTTTGATGGTTTTTGACGCTGCTTCCAGCACCCTTGTTGCGGTACGAATAGATCCAGTCAGCGAAATAAACTCAATACCGTCATGATTGATCAACGCATCGCCTGTTGTCTCACCACGCCCTGAAATGATATTCACCACGCCTTTCGGATAAATATCCGCCAACATCTGCACCATTTTAAGCGTCGTTAACGGTGTTAATTCAGACGGCTTTAATACCATCGTACATCCGGTAGCCAATGGCGGGGCTAATTTCCACACCGCCATCATTAACGGGTAATTCCATGGGCTGATACTGGCGACAACTCCCACCGGGTCACGGCGGATCATCGAGGTAAAACCTTCCATATATTCGCCTGCTGCAATGCCAGACATGGCGCGAACTGCACCTGCCATATAACGGAATAGGTCAACACATGCGCCCATTTCATCACGTGCAGCATCAATTGGCTTGCCGGTATCAAGCGATTCAAGCACGGCAAAACTTTCTTGTTCAGCCTCCAGCCTATTGGCCACCGCTAGCATTAAGCCTGAACGGTCACCCGGGGTCATGGCCGCAAATGAAGGGAATGCTTCGCTTGATGCACGCACGGCCGCATCCACCTGTTCAGGACTTGCCTCTTTGATGCTGCAAATCTCTTCACCGGTTGCGGGGTTTAACACAGGAACGGCATCACCATCCCCTGCAACAATTTCACCATTAATCAGGAATTTGGTTTCTACGCTCATCTCTTCGCTCCCTTATATATTTTTATTAAAAGCCAACCGCATCCCCGCCCTTAAGCTGAAGTCGTTCGCGGGCTTCTTCTGGTGTCGCTACGGTTAGTGACATATCTTCGACAATACGGCGTACTTTTGTGACTTGATCTGCATTGCTTTTTGCAAGCTCGCCCTTGCCAATAAAAAGGCTGTCCTCTAGGCCAACACGGACATTACCGCCCAGCATCCCTGCGGTACCGGCAAAGCCCATCTGGTTTTTACCAGCGGCAAGTACTGACCATTCATAATCATCACCAAAAAGGCGGTCTGCAACCGTATTCATATGCACAAGATTGTCAATTTCTGCGCCTGCACCACCAAGGATGCCATAGATCAACTGCAAGAAGAATGGCGGTTTAATCAACCCACGATCTACAAAATGCGCGACGTTGTAAAGATGGCCCAAATCATAACATTCCATTTCAAATTTAGTGCCATGACCTTCGCCTAAATCCTTAAGAACATACTCTATGTCTCTGAAAGTATTTTTAAAAATAAAATCTTTGGTCATTTCAAGGAATTCAGGTTCCCATTCATGCTGGAAATCTTTGTATTTATTAAGCATGGGGAAAATACCAAAATTCATCGACCCCATGTTAAGCGAACACATCTCAGGGCTTGCACGTCTTGCGGCGGCTAACCGTTCATCTAAGGTCATGCCAAGACCGCCACCAGTGGACACGTTAATAACGGCATTACTGCTTTGTTTAATAACGGGCAAAAACTCCATGAACACATCAGGGTCATGGGCAGGGCGGCCATTTTCAGGGTTTCGTGCATGTAAATGAATAATAGACGCACCAGCTTCGGATGCTGCGATCGCTTCACGCGCAATATGCTGCGGTGTGATCGGCAGATATGGCGACATGCTCGGGGTATGAATTCCGCCAGTTACCGCACAAGTAATAATAACACTTTTCGCACGTGCCATCTTAATACTCCTTTAAAGTTTCATCTGTTGGACTTGCGCGGTCAACCCGCCATCCAGCACCCATAATTGTCCTGATGCATACCGTGCTTCATCACCTGCCAGCCAGTTGACTAACCCTGCCACGTCATCAGGCGTACCATAGCGGCCAATCGGATGCACATCACGCACTGCTGACTTCAAACTTTCAATATCTCCGCTATCCCCAAAGAAACTTTGCAACATAGGGGTATCGATATAACCTGGGCAAATCGCATTAACACGGATGTTTTCTGGCCCATGATCACAGGCCATTGCACGTGTTAATGCATGAACCGCACCTTTCGTGGCGCAATATGCGGCCAGATGCGGATCAGCGATAAATCCATCATATGACCCGAAATTGATAATAGACCCAGCGCCGGTCTTACGCATTAAGGGCAGGGCCATTTTCGAGACTAAAAACGTCCCCGTGACATTAACCGCAAAGATCAAGTTCCATTCTTCAAGCGATGTATCTTCAATAGTTTTTTCAATTTCAATCCCTGCGGCATTGACCAGAATATCAATCTGCCCTTCCGTTGCGGCGATATCATCCATCAATGCCTTGACGCTATCTTCACGTGTGACATCCAATGCACCGTAACGAATACCTTCAGGCATCGCACCTGTTGGGGCATCACGGTCAGCGGCGATGACTGTTGCGCCTTCACGGTGAAGGCGTGCGCAAATTGCGGTGCCAATACCGCCAGTGCCTCCGGTTACGACAGCAACCCGATCTTTTAATGGGGACGTGGTCATCGTTATGATCCTAAGTAAGCATTTTTAAGAAGTGAATGGAAATGATGGACAGCATGTTCACTCAAGCCGGAATCATTCGGGTCAACCATATAGCGCCCTTGTTGATAGGCAGGGGTTTGCATGCCGCGCTGTACGCTCTCCACCAGCCCAATATCTTCGGGTTGTAAGACATCATCGATAAACTTGATGGCCTCAACTTCCTCATCGGAAGGAGCTGCGTTTTCAAAAAAGAAATCAAATTCTTCATATGTTTCTTCAGGTCCAACTGGATAAAACCGCCAGACCATAAAATTACCGGACCCGGGGTAACGCATTAACGTTGTGTTTGGCCATAAAAACCACACGGCATGATCGGTAACTTCTGCCCCATCAGTGTTATAGGCTTTATTATCAGTGCGGCCAGCTTTCGCCATATGGCTTGAATAAATGCCATGCGTCGTCACCTTATAGGTGTCCATATCGATAAGTGTACAGAAATCACGATGGGCAACTGGACAATGGTAACATTCAAGGAAGTTATCCACGACAGACTTCCAATTCGCCTTAATATTATAGGTCAGGCGATGGGAAAAAGTTAACCGATCAAGATCAGGGGCAAAGCTCATAATCTCACGGCCTAAATCGCCACTTTGTTGGGCTAATGGCGCGGCATTAAGGTCAAGGTTCACAAAGACCAAATGGCAGAAAACCTCAATCTTAACCTGATCAAGGCAGAAATCTTCTGGGTTAAAATTATCGATAAAATTAGACTGGCGTGCTTCAAGGAATTGGCCATCCAGATCATAGGACCATGAATGATAAGGGCAGATCACACGTTTTGTTTTCCCGGCCCCAGACAGCAATTCATGACCGCGGTGCTTACAGACGTTATAAAAAGCACGCAAGGTACCTGATTTATCACGGATAGCGACAATAGGCTGTCCTTGGATATTCATGGTTTGATAGCTGCCTGCTTCACGCAGGTTTTCTTCATGGCACAGGAATTGCCATGTCTTATGGAAAACCTCTTTTTTCTCCACATCCAGCCATTTCGGGTCGATATATGCGTTTTTATGCATGGAAAGTGACTTGCTGGCCGTATCACTCCAGCCGTTAAATAACGTTTCGGCATCTTTGCGGATGGTGGTCATGTCATTCATGGTTAAGTCTCTTTCAACGCGGTCTTATGATCAAGGGTGTTACGATTTACGGAAAGGTGGGAAGCGGGTGCGTTCTGCCGCCACGGTCCAGTCCATATGGTTGCGGACATATTCATTAGATGCATCACGTTGTGGTTGGTAATCCCAAGATGTGATACGGCCTTCTTCCATCGCCCTATGGATAGCGCGGCGCTGGATTTGTGTTCGGATAACATTACGCTTAATTTCATCACTATCCCAACGCTGCGCAACGTCTTCGGAAAACGCCGCCATATCTGCGGCATAGGCAGGGTTATCTGCTAAATTGTTCCGCTCATTCGGGTCTTTCACCACGTCATAAAGCTGCGGCGGGTCAATATCACAATGGATATATTTTAATGCCCCGCGCCGGATCATATAAATAGGGTGGGCGGCACATTCTGCACAATATTCGGCAATGGCTTCATCATCGGTATCTTGGCCTGTTTGCGCCACTGGCCATAGTGATCTGCCATCAATCGGCATCCCTAATTCAGGGTCGGTATCTGCGATATCAAGCAAGGTTGGCAGGATATCAATAAGTGAACAGGCGTTATTGGACGTGCCATTCATGACACCGGGCCCTGCCATGATCAAC
>CBFIAO010000037.1:0-18949 GCA_965660595.1 Puniceispirillales bacterium (SeqCode)
GTCAACATGAAGCCATGTTGGCGGTGCAAACACATCCGCATCATCCGTTGTCACCTTGGCTGGGGTAACGACTTCACGTTGCGGCGTTGCGATCACCACACCATCCTCATCATCATTAGGGCGCAAATAGTCAGCAAACGCATCATCATGCATGGCAGACCTGATCATTTGGTAATATGACCCTTCAAGCGCATTGGGGCTGTTGCTATATCCGGCAATAACCAAGCCATCTTCAGCACGTGTCATGGCCACATACAGCAATCTATTTTCTTCTTCTTCCCACGCTTGTTTATTGGCCTTTTTTGCGTCACTAACACCATCAATTTGAAACTTGCCTGATGGCGGCGCGACAGGAATTGGGCCATTGGGGCTATTCATTTCGACAAGCGGTGACGGTTTATATGATTGCCCGATCAAACTAGGCAGCACAACTACAGGGGCCTCCAGCCCTTTTGCGCCATGCATTGTCATGATCCTGATTTCGTCAGCATCACTTACCCCAACTTCACGCTTCACCTCTAATTCAGTATCACGCATGGATAGAATAAAACGCTGCATTGATGGTGCATTCTCATGCTCGAACTCATGTGTTTTTTTCAAGAACTCATTAAACACATCAACCACAGGCCTGCCTAAACGCGCCATAAAAGATGCTGTTATTTCTGGGCTTAACACATGACGGAAAAACTGTGATGGCGGCATAATTTCCGCAAGCCCCAACCATTCGGTCAATCTTCGGTGTATTTCTGTGAACCGCGCATCATGCGGGGCGAGTGCGGCAAGTCGTTGCTGAATAGTATCTTGCCCACGTCCATGTGCAAGGTCATATAACGCATCTTCAGCACATCCAAAAAACGGTGACTTCAACACCGCCGCCAAATTCAAATCATCTTCAGGCAGCATCATCACCTGACCCAAAGCTAATAGGTCCATGACCGCTATTTCATCAATCAGCTTAACCTTATCCGCCCCGGCAATCGGTAAGCCTGATCGGCGCAATTCACGGTCTAAAATCTTGGCAAATTTATCACGGTTACGCAGCAGTATCATGACGTCACCTGCGCGCATCTTTCGGCCATGCGCAGGTAAATCTTTCTTGCCGATCCAGTCGTTCAACATTTGCGTGATCCGTCGCGCTAACAAATAATCTGGCCCAACTGCCGTGTCATCACGGTGCGTGGTATATGGATCAGGCGTTGTGTCGTCTTTACTTAAAAACGGCTCCGCATCAAGCAGTTCAATAAAGCCCCCAGCTTTATTCCTGCTAACTTGGTGGGGGACACTATCCCCAATACCGGGCATAGGGCCGTCTTCAGGCTTGATCACCTTATCTACTAACGCCAAAATTGGCGCGGTTGTCCGAAATGATGTATCAAGATCAACTTCATCAAAAGGCTTATTGACCATACCCGCCAATGATTTGAACGATATGCGTTGTTCATTGAACAATTCAGGTCGCGCCCCTTGAAAGCTATAAATTGACTGTTTGTAGTCACCCACCGAAAAGATGGATCGCCCCTGATCACGGTCTTCATCGCCGGTGAAAAACTCTGCCGCTAGGCTATTCATAATCTCCCATTGGGCCGGGCTTGTATCTTGGGCTTCATCAATCAAGAGATGGGTTATTCCTTCATCCAGCTTATAGCGGACCCATGACACGCCGCCATCCTGACCCAATAATGATGAGGTATGCATGATCAAATCATCATAATCCATCAAGCTAGCGCCTGCTTTTCGGCGTTGGTATCGCGCAAAAATTTGCCCTGCAATCTGATACAATGCGGCGGTTAGCGTGGCTGTTTCAATCGCGCGTGATCGCTGCATCATAGTAATCAGCCGTTCACCTTCACGTTTAAATATCTTGTCGACCTCAGGATATTGATCAATCAATTTTTTGGTGGGGTATTGTTTTTTAACCGTCATGTCATTCGTCAGAAAAATGCTGCGGTAATCATCAATAGCATTCATCCGTTCGGCATGATCACGGTCAAGCCATGCCGCCAACGTAATGCCATGCTGTTGCTCAACCTTGCTGCCTTCAGCACATTTCGCTGCAAAAAACCTCAGCTCACCCTCATTAGGGATAGCAACTAATTCTTGCCATAACTTAACGATCATCGCCTCAGGGTCATCAACCGCATCCAGACAAGAAAGTGCGCTGAAAAGGTCACGCTTCACGCCAACAGGGTCACGGTAAATACGCGCCAATACCTTTTCATATTTGAACATTGCCATTACCGGCGTCATCAAATCTGTTTCGGCAACAGACTCGGCAATACGTGCTAACGCGGCCTGAACATCGCTATCAGCTGATGCCAGCACATCCATGATAGCGTCATCCTGCAATGCCTTAACTTGCATCTCGCTCGCCAACTCAAAATATGGCTGTATTCCCGCTTCAAACGGAAACCGCCGCAGCACGGACTGGCAAAATGCATGCACGGTTTCTATCCTGATGGCCATTGGTGCATCAAGCAATCGTGCAAAAAGACTGCGGGCAGTGGTGATCTGTTTCTGGCTTGGCCGTGCAATCCCTAAATCAATAATACGTGCGGTAAGTTCACTTTCATCAATGACAGCCCATTGGGCGAGGTTATCATAGATACGGTTACGCATTTCTGCCGCTGCCGCTCTGGTATAGGTCACTGCCATAATCTCTGAAATACGGGCACCATTAATCAAAATGCGCAGAATACGTGTTGTTAATACCCTAGTTTTACCCGTACCAGCATTGGCAGAAACCCAGACTGAATTTTCAGGGTCTGCCGCACGATGCTGGTTCATGGTGGCGCGATCAACGATGCTGTTACCCGTCATCATGACCTCCTGCCTCATCACTAATATTTATCCATTCTTGCACCCGCGCCAAATGCTTATAGTCGCTATAGGCATTGGCTTCACTGGCTAATGGTTCGGATAAATAACCTTGCCCGGGATCAGCAAATTCATCCAGTAACTTCAAAATACCTGCACGGCTCTCGCTGATCACATCTTCATCTTTGGGCAAAACCGGTTTTGTTTCGCCAGCAGCACCGCGCTTACCTGAAATATACCAATAGCTCAGCCCATCGATCAGTTCAGCCTGATCATCACGCAATAAGGCCGTATCAATTGTTGGATACCCATTCGCACCAATCAGCAATGCTTCCATACGCAATTGCAGGGCGCGCCCATTCTGGACTGATGTTTTTGACGGCGGCTGACCTGTTTTATAATCAACAATCCTAACCTTACCGTCTTTGGTGATATCGATACGGTCTGCTTTTGCCGTTAAGGTCACATCACCCATGGCGGTTGTCATCACCATCTCACCGCGAATTTCAGCAAAACTTCGGGCTAGGTTTTTACGCCAAACGACCTCATGATCGATAAACCATGCGGCCAAATGTTTAAACCGCTGCCACCAAAAGACATTGACCTTTAAGTCATCAAATTTACTAAACTCTTCACGGCCAATCGCCATCAATTTTTCCAATGCGTCTTCCGGTAACGCACCGTCAGGAAAACTATCAATAAATCGGTACAGAATATGGTGAAATAAATTACCGCGATCAGCAGCGCCCATAGGCTCTTCTAAATCTGGCAATGCTTTCAGGTTTAATATACGCCGTGCATAAATTGCATAAGGGTCTTTCAACAACGTATCCAGTTCTGTTGCTGAAAACTTACGCGGACGCATATCAACAGGTGGTGTTGGGTTTGGTTGCGGCACTGGCCTAACCGGACCGTCATATTGGTTCAGCATATCTGCATAATGCAACAGATCTGGACGTGACGGAATGTTCATATTTGCAACATCCATCACGGCATTAAGGCGCTGTATCCACCGCGATGGTGCGGCAGGTGATCCGTCATCACGTTCTGCCCTTGTCATCAAGACACGTGGCCGCGCCATGGCCATCATGGCGTCATGGGCAGCATGACCAACACGCCAATGTGCATGCGGCAGACCTAACTCAAGGCGCATGCGTTGGTTCATCCACGGGTCTGGCGGCGGTGCCGCGGGTGATGTGCCCTCATTCAAGCCGCCTAAAATAACTAAATCCGCTGCATGCATACGTGCTTCAACGGTCCCAAGGATAGATAGCCGCGGATGCCCAACCTCATCAGGATAAATCATTTCTGCGGACATCAAGCTAATCAGCGCGGATTGATAGCCGGCGGCGTCAACGGGAACCGTGTGGCCATAAAGGCTGATCTTATGCAAGAACTGCCCCAACCGATAACCATCTTGCCCCTGCCATGGCGCTAGAGACGTTGCACCATCATCATCAGGTGTGGCGGCCATGGCCTCGACAACGCGCCCATGAATATCTGCCATTTTTGCAAAATCTGTCACCGTATGGGTGGCCATCTCTAAAAACGGCTGCAGTGGCGCAATAAGATGATGATCAATAAACGCCACTAATGCATCATCATGATGACTTTTCGCGGCCGCACGCAACACATCAAGCCCGTTCTTGCCAGCATGTGATGAACGCCGCATGCCACGTAATACATTAAGCTCTAATCGGCGGATCATGGCTCTAAATTCAGGCTTGGTCATGCCGCCAGCAGCAAGATGATGCCGCGCCATGGCCAATAAGGATATGGGTGAAAAATCATCCATCCATGCATCAAGCACCAGCCGCATAAACTGAGCCGGCGGCGTATCAAGCATCCGCCGTCCAGCACTTGGGACCACGTGAACCCCCCAGCGCAACAATGCATCCCGCACCATTTCCGCCAGTTTAAAATCAGCCGTCACCAAAGCTGCTGTCTTTGCCGGTGTCTCCAAAACTTCACGCATGGCTAAGGCAATAACATCTGCCTCTTGCCGTTGGTCATAACACACGGCAAGTTCAAGCCCTGCAATACTTTCTTGGGTAATGATCTGCTGTTCAGGGATACGCCGCCACCGATGTGTCTGCTGGGCAGGGCGCATAATCTCACGCAGTAAAGCCAACCGTCCTGTCGCTGCCGCATCATACCCATCTTCTGCTGCTGCCGTGCCGCACCAAAGCCCAACTTCAGCTCGGTCAACATCCAACGCATCCAACAGCTGCCGCAACGGATATTGTGGATGCGCCACTAAGGTTTCATCCTCATCATCAGCCAAGCTATGCCAATCATCTTCATCCATGCCCGTATCAAGTCCTGGCAGCACAAGATGACCACGGTCCAGCGTGATCACCGCTTTCATCAAGTCTTGTGTTGCCGGCACTGACCCGGTGGATCCTGCCACCACTATCACCCCTTTAGGCGGGGCCACTGCCCATGCTTTTGCCCGCGCACGTATCGCCGCGTTTCGCCATACTACCGGGTCTGACCTATTCTTTTCGTCAAGAATACCAGGCCAATGTTCTGTAATAATCTTCAAAAAGGTGAGGATGGTATTCCAATGTTTTGCATGCGCGCCATCCGCCAGCTCATCCAGTTTACCTAAGTCACATCCTGCTGTTTCAACTTGGTCAATAAAGGTACATAACGCACGCGCTAACGACATCATCTCCCCTAATGACATCTGGCCTAATTCGTCACCCATGGATGCGCTGGCAAATGCTTTTATCGCGTTGCTCAGATAAAGCAGCCGTTCTAATGGGTCAATCACTGGCGGCAGGTCATCAACATCCCATCCTGCAATCACTAATTCTGCATCATCTTCATCGACATCACCGATGGACATCATGCGCGGTAATAATTGCGCATCACCATTCGCCAGCTGCAAAAAAGCTGTCCGTACTGCTGATGCAAGGCGACGGTTTGGCAGCAAGATCACGCTATCAGCAAGATCTTGCGGGCCGTCAGTCAATGCCAACACCCCGCGCGCCAAATCTTCGGCAAACGGTCTGCCCGCCGGAAGGTGGTGAACATGTTCTGCAGTCATGTGATCTGATGGGGCAATATCAGGGGGCGCCATTGATGTCCTTTATATGGTGTTAGCCCCTAAGTATAGAAGAGCACATCACCAAAAACTAGTCATCTAGACGGACAGCTTGACATCAATTTGCCAGTGTAACGCCTGTCGAAATAACATGTGGTGCTTGCGTCAAGGCATCCGCCCAATCATGCGCCTCATCTATGGTGATGGTGACCACGCGGTCATCATCATCCCCGATGGTGATATTGATATCAATCGTATAAGGGGCCAACTGTTGACTCCAGCTAGGGCCCAGCCTTTCTGGCCACTCGATCAACATTGCATGACGCCCCAAGGCTTCATCAAAGCCTAATTCCATAACTTCTTCAGGGTCTTCAAGACGCCATAGATCAATATGCCAAATCTCACGCTCATCATCATTCACATGTGGCCATGGATACGACTGGACCAAGGTAAAGGTCGGGCTTGGAATGTCATCAACATCAAAGCCGCCATGTTTTAATATGCTGGTGATTGCACCACGCGCCAAGGTGGATTTACCTGCGCCAAGTCCGCCATAAAGACGCACCACATCCCCATCCGTCAAATGCTGGGCAAGGAAATGGCCGAAAGCGATGGTCGCTTCCGGCCCTGATAATCTGCATGAAAACTGCAGCGGCAACGTTTAATAACGGTACTGATCGGTCTTGAACGGACCTTGCTGTTCAACGCCGATATAGCTTGCCTGCTGCTCGGATAATGCTGTCAGCTGTGCGCCGACTTTTTCCAGATGCAACAACGCAACTTTTTCATCAAGATGACGCGGCAAGGTGAAGACCTTGTGCTCATAAGATGATGCGTTTTCCCAAAGTTCAATCTGCGCCAATACCTGATTGGTGAAGGATGCAGACATCACAAATGATGGGTGACCTGTGGCACAGCCAAGGTTAACCAAGCGGCCTTTCGCCAGCATGATGATCTTCTTGCCATCAGGAAACTCAATTTCGTCAACCTGAGGCTTTACTTCTGACCAAGCCATGTTGCTAAGCGCATCAACCTGAATTTCATTATCGAAGTGACCAATGTTACATACAATCGCACGGTCTTTCATATCACGCATATGATCAACAGTGATAACATCACGGTTGCCTGTTGCCGTCACAAAGATATCTGCTTTCTTCGCAGCTTCTTCCATGGTCACAACTTCATAACCTTCCATGGCCGCCTGCAATGCGCAGATCGGGTCAATTTCAGTTACCAAGACACGGGCACCACCTTGGCGCAGTGATGCCGCAGAACCTTTACCAACATCACCATAACCAGCAATAACCGCAACCTTACCGGACAGCATCACATCTGTTGCGCGGCGTATACCGTCAACCAGTGACTCGCGGCAGCCATAAAGGTTATCGAATTTAGACTTGGTTACGCTGTCGTTAACATTAATCGCAGGGAATGGCAGCTCACCCTTTTCAGCCAGCTGATAAAGACGCAACACACCGGTTGTTGTTTCTTCAGATACACCGCGGATCGCATCACGCTGACGTGTAAACCAACCCGGGCTTGATGCCAGGCGCTTTTCCATCTGTGCCTTAAGGTATGTTTCTTCTTCTGATGCAGGTTCCGCCAGCACGCTTTCACCTGCTTCGGCCTTTGCGCCCAGCAGGATATACATGGTGGCATCACCGCCATCATCCAAGATCATGTTACATGGCTCGCCATCGCTCCAGTCAAAGATCTTGTCAACAAAGGCCCAGTATTCTTCCAGTGTTTCACCTTTATGGGCAAATACAGGAATGCCGCTTTCTGCAATAGCAGCAGCAGCCTGATCTTGTGTTGAGAAAATATTACATGACGACCAACGGATATCCGCACCCAAATCAGCCAGTGTTTCAATCAACACTGCTGTCTGAATGGTCATGTGCAAACATCCTGCGATGCGCGCGCCCTTTAGTGGGTTTTTACCTTCATATTCTTCACGAAGTGCCATCAATCCTGGCATTTCACCTTCGGCAATAGCAATTTCTTTACGGCCCCAATCAGCCAAACTGATATCAGCTACGCTATAATCCTGTGACATGTTACACACCTTGTTTTGAAAACTGTGCTTCTTCATAGCAAACACAACGTTAATTTGCAATCAGATGGTATCTTTTCAACCCCTAGGGCAATCTTTCGGTCTTCATCCTATTTCACGATGACTGACAACCGTTTGGTACCCAAGATCATTAATGATCCTCGCCAACATCACGGCCGTGCATACGGACCGATGCTTGCCGCCAGTACACCCCACCGCAATGCTAAATTTTGGTCGACCTTCCGCATTAAATTTAGGCAAAGCCGTTTTTAACAACCCCGATATATGCGTGAGCGCATCTTGAAAGCTCTGGCGTGCCATCAAAAATTCTTGCACATCCTTATCCAAACCTGTTTTGGCAGCTAACCCTGGCTGCCAGTGTGGGTTTTCGACAAACCTCATATCAAACATCATATCTGCATCTTGCGGGATACCGAAACGGTAGGAAAAAGACTGTATCAAGACAGGCATTTGATGCGCATCATTTAGCCCCAACTGGCTTAACAAACTCGACCTGAATTCCGTAGGGCTGACACCTGATGTATCAATAGAAATATCGGCGATCGCCTCAATCGGGGCCATATGCGCCCAGTCTTCACGAATGGCCGCCATCAAGTCACCATTCTCATTAAAGGGATGATGCCGCCTTGTGGCATTAAACCTCCGATAGAGCACATCATCTTCAGCCGAAAGAAAAATTAACTTCACATGGTGGCCCAGCCGCCGCCGGATATCATCCATCAGATCTAATACACCGCGTTCATCAAAACCTGACGTGCGGCCATCAAGTGAAACCGCCAGCCGCCGCCCCGCAGTTTCAACCTCTATGCTGATCAGCTTATCAACCAAGGCAAGCGGCAGATTATCCACCGCAGAATACCCGACATCTTCAAGCACGTTTAACGCCGTTGAATAGCCAGACCCCGCCAGACCTGAAATCAGCACCAGTTGTGGCGGTTCTTTCGACAGTTCTTTCGGCGGTTCTTGTGGTGATGTGGTTGTCGCGTTATCCATAGCGCCATTATAACGCATAAGTTGCGGCAAATCATGATGATATTATAAACGCTGCCGCCATGTTTTATGAAAGCGGCAATGAAATGGTCATGACCGCACCAGTACCTGAAGGTTGCGACGCCCCCTTTTTCACCTTCACGTTATCAGCAGTGATCATCCCGCCATGGGCTTCCATAATTTGTTTTGAAATAGAAAGCCCCAATCCTGAATGGCGACCAAACTGCTCACCACTTGGGCGTTCGGTATAAAATCGGTCAAAAATAGTGGCCGTTTTGGCGGCTGGAATGCCGGGCCCTTGGTCCGTGATCGTGATCACCGCTTGGCCAGATTTCTTCACCAGCTTGATCACCACCTCACCATTATCAGGGCTAAAGGTAACGGCATTTGACATCACGTTATCCAGCACTTGCACCAACCGGTCCACCACAACTTTTGCTTTTATTGCACGTGACGGCACATCCAATTTCATGGTGATGTTATGTTCATGCATTGCTGTTAAGTGACGACCTTCAACAAAGTTCTTCAACAATGATACAAGGTCAATTTCTTCATATTCCGCTTGTGATAAATCAGCTTCCAGCCGACTTGCCGCCGAAATATCAGTGATCAGTCGGTCAAGCCTGCCCACATCATCCAGAATAATCTGCATCAGTTTCTTTTGCTGATCACGGTCATCAATTCGGCTAATGGTTTCCACCGCTGACCGTAATGACGTCAATGGATTTTTAATCTCATGCGACACGTCTGCCGCGAATGATGCTGTCGCTTTCATTTTGGCTTGCAGGTCTTCAGTCATTGCCGCCAAGTCACGGTCTAATCTCCCGATTTCATCACGCCGACCTATTAATGCTGGCCCCACCACTTCGCTCAATGGTGACTGTCCACTAGATTGCCGCACGATATTGGCCCCTCGTGCCAGCTTCAAAATCGGTCCAACAATCGACCGTGATAAATACCCGCCCATCAACACTGTAAAAAATAAAATACCGGCAAAAATTTGGAAAAACGTATATTGCAGGTCTTCAATATCTTGTTCGATTTCAACACCAGATGCGGTCACCAGCAGCGCGCCGCGCACCACACGTAAATGACGGATAGGCACCGCAACCCCCAACACAAGCCTGCCATCACGGTCACGCATCACCAGATGACCCGGTTCACCCATCAATGCTTGGTGAACTGCTGGAAAATGTGCTGCCGACAAGTTGCGCCCTTCACGGTAGAGCGGATAATTATCCCCGGGTGAGAAAAATTCCGCCACATGCCCAACCTGCTGCCGCAGCCATGATGTCCACCCTCGGTCCATCATATCTGGCCTAGGTGTCAGTTTAATATTTGGTGTAAACAGACGGTTTGATCGCAGCGAGTCTGAAATCAATTGACCATCGGGCTGGAAGATACGGATACGCGCATCAGGAATTGAGGCGATAAGCTGGCTTGCCCGCTGGACAGTTAATTCAGAAATGCGGCGTTGCGCCTGAATAGAATATTCTGCATCACGCTGGCCGATGGTCCGCGCTAAGGTATTACCTTGCCGATACAGCGCGTTAATCTCAGACTCAAGGATAGTGGTGCGATATTGGTCAAGATGCAGAAACCCGACAAAAAACATCGCCACTGGAACCACAAAGATCACAATGATACGCAATGTCAGCGGTGAAAACCGCTTTGGCAATAACCGTCGGTGGCCGTCTTGTGGCCCGTCCTGTGACATCAGTTAACCTTTCACCAACCTTGGTGGGGATATTTACGCTTCGTTATATTTATACCCGACCCCATAAAGCGTCTCAATGCCATCAAAATCTTCATCCATATCGCGGAATTTTTTACGCAGCCTTTTGATATGGCTATCAATGGTGCGATCATCTAAATACGCGGTTTCGCCATAGGCTGCATCCAATAATTGGTCACGGTTTTTGACGATTCCAGGGCGGCGTGCCAATGCTGCAAGGATCAAAAATTCCGTCACCGTCAGCTTCACTTCCACCCCTTTCCATGTGCAGGAATGGCGGTCAGGTTGCATCACTAAATTGCCAATAGTGATGGCGCTTTCTTGATGCGCAACCTCAGATGGGTCAGCACGGCGCAACACCGCCCGCACACGTTCCAGCAATAACCGCTGTGAAAATGGCTTGGTGATGTAATCATCGGCACCCATGCGCAGGCCTAATGCTTCATCAAGCTCATCATCTTTACTGGTTAAGAAAATAACTGGTAATTGGTCAGTTGCCCTGATTTTGGTCAACAGCTCCATCCCATCAAGCCGTGGCATTTTAATATCAAACACACCCAAATCTACCGGACGGCGGCGCAAGCCGATTAATGCCTGCTCACCATCGGAATAGGTGTCCACCTCAAACCCTTCTGCTTCAAGCAGAAATGAAACCGAGGTAATGATATGTTGGTCGTCATCAACTAGCGCGATACGTTTGGCCATAATTTAATGTTCCTCAAACCTTAAACCGACATTTCAACCTGATATGGTGAACTGCCGTAATGGGTTGTCCTATTGGCGATTGAACTTAATATATCATATTTATGGGCGATATCATGGCAAGCCCATGGCAGAATGTGACAACCTGCCTTAATTTAAATATGCGAAATTACTAAAATATAACGCAACAAGGCTTTCAACGGATAGGTACAATGACCGATAACACCATCTCAGAAAACAGCAGCCCTTCAGATATTGCCCGGCATTTGTTATCAACGATTGGTAAGGCCAGCCTTGCAACCTTGCATCCAAAACAATGCCGCCCTTATTCGTCACTTGTTTTAATCTGCCCTGATGCTCAAGGTTATCCAGTGATGATGCTTTCAGACTTGGCGGATCACGTGAAAAATCTTAATGCCGATGGGGCTTCATCCATGATGATCGACGGCACATCTGGTGAGACCCTTGCTGGCCCGCGCATTTCTGTCGAAGGTCACGTGGCCAAGGTTACTGACCCTGACGACATCACCGCCCTAAAAGCTGCCTTTATCACCCGTCATCCCGAGGCTGAAATTTATGCGAGCTTTACTGATTTTAATCTCTACCGCATGACGGCCGAACGCGTTCACCTGATCGCTGGTTTTGGGCGCATTCATTGGTTGGAGGCACAAGATGTCTTCCATAACAAATCTTAAACGGACAAATCTTAAAAAGACCAATCTTAAACAGTTACATCAGATCAGTGGGCTTCGTCCCAACTCATCCCCATATTCGCATCAACAATCAATGGCACATTCAGGGTTAAATTTGGTTGCGCTGCACCTTCCATCACATTGCGGATCAAGGTGATAGCATCATCAGCGGCATCACGGGGGCATTCAAAGATCAATTCATCATGCACCTGCAGTAACATCCGCGCAGGTGATCCCGCCGCCGCTAATGCTGGCATCATTCTTACCATGGCTTGCTTGATGATATCTGCCGCCGTGCCTTGGATCGGGGCATTAATTGCCTGCCGTTCCGCAAAACCGCGCTGGGCACCATTTGATGCCGTGATACCATTAATATAAAGTCGGCGGCCATAAAGCGTTTCAACAAAACCGTCTTCACGCGCCTTTAACTTCATATCTGTCATGTAATCTTTAATGCCAGGGAAACGGTCAAAATATGCCCCAATATAAGCGCGTGCTTCTGACTGCGGAATCCCCAATTGCCGGGCCAATCCAAAACCAGAGATACCATAAATGATGCCGAAATTAATCGCCTTTGCGCGTCGGCGTGTTTCTGACGTCATCTCACTTAACGGCACGCCAAACACTTCCGATGCCGTCTGCGCATGAATATCAATCCCATCATTAAACGCGGTGATCATGCTGGCTTCATTGGCAATATGCGCCACCAGCCGCAATTCGATTTGTGAATAATCGGCAGAAATAAGGACAGACCCGTCTTCAGGCACAAACGCTGTTCTGATCTGCCTGCCTTCTTCGGTTCGGATGGGAATATTCTGCAAATTCGGATCACTAGATGATAAACGCCCCGTGGATGCACCCACCATTGAATAAGATGTATGCACACGCTTAGACAAAGGATGAATAGATGTCACCAACGCATCTGCATAGGTGGATTTCAACTTGGCAATCTGCCGCCAGCCCAACACCTTTTCCGCGATCTCAACCCCATTGGCGGCAAGATCATCAAGGATGTCAGCACCGGTTGACCATGCGCCTGTCTTTGACTTTTTACCGCCTTCAAGTGCCATTTTTTCAAATAGGATTTCACCCAATTGCTTAGGCGACCCAATATTGAACACCTCACCTGCCATCTCATGGATTTCAGCTTCAAGCTTGGCCAGTGTTTTGGCAAAATCTTCACTCATTCGGGCCAAAGCCACTTGATCAACCTTAATGCCTTCACGCTCCATATTGATCAAGACTTGCACCAATGGTCGTTCAAGCCGCTCATAAACCGTGGCCTTACCTTCTTGGGCCAACCTCGGTTTAAGCAACATCCATAACCGTAAGGTCATATCCGCATCTTCCGCGGCATACGCCAACGCATCTTCGGGTGACACGTGATCAAAGGTGATTTTCTTTGCCCCTTTACCGCACACATCTGCATAAGGGATCATCTGATGGTCCAGCAGCAACGACGCCAAATCATCTAATTTATGGCTTGGCCTATTGCCAGCATCCAGCACAAAGCTAAGGCACATTGTATCATCAATCGGGGTGATCACGGCGCTGCCGTTAACATTGCGGCTTAACACATGGCCATCATATTTTAAATTATGCCCAACCTTTAACACTGCCGGATCAGCCAATAATGGCGCCAACATTGACATGGCTTTATCAACATCAATCTGACCATCCAGCAGCGCCAGACCACCTTGACCTTGGTCTTGTTCAGCAAAAAGATCATCGCCCAAGTCAAATGCAGCTTGCCCGCCACCAGGGCCATCCTTAACTGCGCCATCCTTAACTTCACCGACATGACGCAGCGGAATATAACACGCCCGGCCCGGGGCCGTTGCCATAGACACCCCCACTAACATCGCCGCTGACGCGGTTAAAGATGTTGTTTCAGTATCTATGGCCACCACACCCTTGGTGCGGGCTTCATCAATCCACGCCGCCAGCCGGGCCTCATCACGCACCAGCTCATAATCTGCTTGGGCAGGCGCAAGGCTAGGTGGTGTTGGCCCGCCATCTGCTGCTGATAGTTGTTGCGGTGCGGCATCAGTGACAGCGCCAGCATTAGTACCAGCATTAGTTCCGGCATTAACGTGAGCATCACCGCCTTCAGGCATATCAGCACCAATACGGCTTAATAATCTGGTGAAATTCTGCGCAGCTAAAAATGCTGTCAGCACGTCACGCTCAAACGGTTTATAGCCAGCTTCATCCAACGTGATCGGCACTGGTGCAGCTGCATCAAGCGTCACCAATTGGCGTGAAATACGCGCCATCTCAGCATGGTTAATCAGGTTTTCACGGCGTTTAGGCTGTTTGATTTCTTCAGCCCGCGCCAGCAAGGTATCAAGATCACCATAAATATTGATCAACTCAGCCGCCGTCTTCACCCCAATACCGGGCACCCCTGGCACGTTATCGGTGGAATCACCTGCAAGGGATTGCACATCCACCACGCGGTCAGGGCCAACCCCAAAACGTTCCATCACTTCATCAGGCCCAATGGTTTTTTGTTTCATGGGGTCAAGCATGGTGACGCCAGGGCGGATCAATTGCATCAAGTCTTTATCAGACGACACGATCACCACATCCATGCCTGCATCAACACCTTGGGTGGCGTAAGCCGCGATCAAATCATCAGCTTCAAAGCCTTCCATTTCCGCCATGGGCAGATTAAGCGCACGTGTTGCATCACGAATAAGCGGGAATTGCGGGATCAACTCATCAGGTGGTGCACCGCGATTGGCTTTATATTCAGGATAAATATCACTGCGGAATGTTTTGCGGGCTTGGTCCAGCACCACAATCACCTTATCGGGCGCCATATCATCCACCAGTTTCATCACCATATTGGTGAAACCGAACACGGCATTTACTGGCGTGCCGTCTTTTCTACTCATGGGTGGTAAGGCGTGAAATGCCCTAAAGATATAGGCAGAACCGTCGATCAGGATAAGACGGCCAGACATTATCCCTGCCCGTCTAAGGCATGGTCGGCATCACTGCCTTCCATCACATAAAGGCGTGAACAATACGTACAGGCAATTTGGTTTTCTTCACCCAAATGCAGCCACACCCTTGGATGGCCTAATGCACCGCCGCCGCCATCACATGCAACACGCTTTGCATTCACACGGATAACTTCAAATTCAAATGCATTCTCTTGAGCATTCTCTGGGGCAGATGCGGCGTCAGACATGGCATGATCACTCATTGCTAGGGGATTATCACAAGCCCCATCATCAACAATCCCGCCTCATTTTGCAAGACCAGCGTTAAGGCCTTAGCACATTTTATCACCCTCTCATTACTGATCATCACACAAGACTTGATAATCAGGTGGGAATGCATAGATTACCACCATGACAACATCATCCCCATATTTTACAGCCCCCACTCATGACCCTGAATTCGCTGTCCGCGTAGCTGGCTTGAACAAAGTCTATAAAGGCAGCAACGGCAAACCTGATAAACACGCCCTTAAGGATATGACATTGGATATCCCCCGCGGCTGTATCTTTGGTCTGCTTGGCCCAAATGGCGCGGGCAAATCCACCATGATCAATATTCTTGCAGGCACTGTCATCAAGACATCAGGCACCGCTCAGGTATGGGGCATGGATATTGATGATAACGCCCGCCAAGCACGCGCCAATATTGGCGTTGTGCCTCAAGAATTAAATATTGATGCTTTCTTCACCCCTCGTGAAACGCTGGATATGATGGCCGGCATGTTTGGCGTGCCTAAGGCTGAACGCAACATTGACGCGATCTTGGCTGAAGTCGGCCTCACTGATCAAGCTCACGCCTATGCCCGCACCTTATCAGGTGGGATGCGCCGCCGCTTGCTGGTGGGTAAAGCCATGGTGCATGAACCGCCAATTTTGGTGCTGGATGAACCCACCGCCGGGGTGGATGTGGCCTTGCGTCAACGGTTATGGGACATGATCCGCCGCCTTAATGACCAAGGCGTGACCATCATTCTAACCACCCATTACCTCGAAGAGGCTGAAGCCCTTTGTGACCGTATTGCCATTATCAATCACGGCACCTTAATCACCGAAGCCGCGACCGATGACCTGCTGGCAGGTGCTGGGCAAAAGTCACTGGTCCTGACCCTTGATGCACCTTGCGCCACGTTACCTGAAGATGTTTCCGCCATCCTTGATAACCTTGACCTTACGTTTGAACTTGATGATGATGGCCAAACCTTGCGCATTACCTATGCCACCTCGGCCATCACATCAGGCGCGATCATGTCATCAATCGGCACGGCGCTTGCCATCAAAGACATCGCGACAGAAGAACCCAACCTCGAAGAGGTTTTCCTAACCCTCACCGCTTAAAACCGCTCCTTTTTATGCCTTAAAGTTCGTCTTTCCCAAAAGATCGAAACATGTTAGAACTAGCTTGTTCAATATCGGTACTGGGAGAGATCGCCACCATGTAATGGGTAGGCGGCGCCGAAGGAGCAAATGCCTCTAAATCTCTCAGGCAAAAGGGCCAGTAACGGTGAACAGTCTGGAGAGCGGCGCCAACGCGCCCACCGACGGGGATAACTGTTCAGTCAAGGGAAACCTTGCGGCAGGAAACTCTCAGGTCCCATGACAGACGGGGTAAATGCGTAAGCATCGCTTGCGTTAAACGTCTGTTATGGGGGTCAAACAAATGACACATTATGCAATCATCGGGTCCGGTATTACTGGCACAACCACCGCATGGGTCTTACGCAAAAAAGGCTATGACGTGACGGTCTTTGACCGCAACCGTTACCCGGCCATGGAAACATCTTTTGCGAATGGCGGCCAGCTTTCGGCCAGCAACGCCGAAGTCTGGACAAATATTGGCACCATGCTGAAGGGCATCAAATGGATGTTCAACCCAGACGCACCGCTGTTGTTCAACCCTAAACCAAGCTGGCATAAATACAGCTGGATGATGGAATTTGCATCAAACTTCCGCAATTACGAAAAGAACACGATCAAGACCACCAAGCTTGCGATTGAATCGCGCAAGCATATGCAACATTTTGCAGATGAAGCTGGCATAGAATTTAACCGCGAAGACCGCGGCATTTTACATTTCTATAAAAAGCAGGCTGATTTTGAACATGCACATCGGGTGAACGCGCTCTTGGCGCAAGGTGGGCTGGACCGCCGCAGGCTCACCCCTGATGAAGTTTATGACATTGAACCTGCCATCAAGTCAGACGTGATAGGCGGTTATTTCACCGACAGTGATTTCACTGGCGATATTCATAAATTTACCATGGGCCTTGCCGCCGCCGCGGCAGATGCTGGGGTGAATTTTACCATGAACGCCACCGTCACCACCATTGACCATGACGGCGATAAGCCGGTGGTCAGCTGGACAGATCTTGCTGGCGATACTCATCAAGACAGCTTTGACGGCGTTGTCGTCACCGCTGGTGTTGGCTCACGTGATATCGCCTCAAACCTTGGGGATAGGGTGAATGTTTATCCGGTGAAAGGGTATTCCATCACGGTGAATATGGATGATGCTGCGTCACAACAGGCCGCCCCGTGGACAAGCCTGCTTGATGATGCCGCCAAGATCGTGACGGCACGTCTGGGTAAGAACCGTTTCCGGGTTGCTGGCACGGCGGAAATTAATGGGGTGAATTATGACATCCGCGCTGACCGCATTGCCCCGCTGACATATTGGGTGCAAGAAAACTTCCCTGATATTTCTACCGAACGCGTGGTGCCGTGGGCAGGCCTGCGCCCGATGATGCCAAACATGATGCCGCGCATCGGCAAGGGCAATAAACGCGGGGTGTTTTACGACACTGGCCATGGCCATTTGGGCTGGACGCTGTCATGTTATTCGGCTGAGGCAATTGGTGAGATTATTCACTCAAGCCATAACCAGGCGTAACACTATCGCTGGGCCCTAATTTTAGGCCCTAATTTATGATCAGGATTAAAGCTATTCACAACACTTGTGTTTGCGTATAATGAAGGGCAACGCACCCGTAGCTCAGCTGGATAGAGCGCTGCCCTCCGAAGGCAGAGGTCAGAGGTTCGAATCCTCTCGGGTGCGCCATTTTCCCACATATATTTCAATGGTTTAGACAACTTCTTATTCGGAGTTGAAATCAGAGAGCGCAGTTTTGATGCAGATTTGACACAAAGATGAGTTCAAATCGATGAGTTGTGTAAGAAAAAGAGGTGCCAAATGGACTGCTCAAGTGCGTGTTTCTGGTTGGCGTAGTTTTACAAAAACATTTGCTAAAAAGTCAGATGCAGTTCTCTGGTCTAATGAATTAGAAACAAGACTTCGTGCTGCGCCTTTGCCAACAAATCAAGTTAATCAGAAAATCTTGCTGGTAGATTTACTTCTGAAATATGCAGATGAAATATCCCCCACTCACAAAGGTGTTGTTTCTGAAACATACAGATTGAAGTCAGTCGCCAGACGCTGGATAGGAAAGTTAGATATTCGCTATTTGAATAAGCATCAGTTTATTCAATATCGTGATGAAAGATTAGAAGAAGTATCTGGCGACAGCGTCTGTGCTGAACTTAATTTGATTAAGCGTGTATTAGATACAGCAGATAAAATTTGGAACATTGGACTCCCTAGTAACCCTGTTAAAGAAGTTATTCTTCCAAAGAAGAATAAATCACGCGTAAGACGCCTGGCGACTGAAGAGAAAGTTGCCATTTTTGATGCCGCTCAAAAACTACAAAATCCATACATCGCTCCTGCTATCGAATTTGCCATTGAAACTGCAATGAGGCGTTCAGAACTTCTGGCGATTAAGTGGACTGATGTTTGTTTAGAAACAGGATTTGCAAAATTACACGACACGAAGAATGGTGAGAGCAGAACCCTTCCTCTAACCGCTAGAGCAAGATGTATCCTAGATG
>CBFIAO010000038.1:0-18739 GCA_965660595.1 Puniceispirillales bacterium (SeqCode)
ATTTATTTGCCTTAAACAGATGGCTTAAGTCTAGGTAGAGGAGCCTAATATGTCAGATCAATCCACATCTCAAGTCATACGCATTGGCTTGCCTGGCGCATCTGGACGTATGGGCCGAATGATTACGCAAGCCGTCGATGCAAATGACCATGTTATGATCACAGCAGCAACCGATCACCCTTCATCAGATATGATCGGCAAGGATACAGGTCTTATTAATAATCTTGGTGAAAGTGGTGTTATTATTGGTAAAGAGATTGATGATCTTTTTGCTGATACCATAGATGTTATTGTTGATTTCACCGCCCCTGATGCGAGTGTTGCCCATGCCAACATGGCGGCAGAAAAGGGTGTCCCAATTGTTGTTGGTACCACTGGGCTGACAGATGAACATATTGAACAGCTTAGAAAAGCCGCTGAAAAAACGGCAGTTGTTTGGTGTGCAAACACATCTGTTGGGGTGACGATGTTAGGCCAGTTGGTTGAAGATGCGGTGCGCGCTTTAGGTGAAGACTGGGACATTGAAATTGTTGAAGCTCACCATAAGCACAAAGTTGATGCACCTTCAGGTACGGCCCTTGCTTTGGGTGAGGCAGCAGCTCGTGGACGCGGCGTAAAGCTTGATGATGTTGCTGAACGTGGGCGTGATGGTATTACTGGCCCGCGCGAAGATGGCGCAATAGGTTTTGCGGTAATGCGTGGCGGTGATGTTGTGGGTGAACACAGCGTTATTTTTTATGGTGAGGCAGAACGTGTGGAAATTACCCACCGTGCCTTAGACCGTATGGTGTTTGCACGTGGTGCAGTCCGCGCAGGTGCATGGGCGGCCAGAGCAAAACCAGGCCTTTATTCTATGAAAGATGTGTTGAGTTAATCACGTTATTTTTGGGCGCGATCAATCATTTTATTAATTTCGGGCAGTAATGCCTTTTTTTCTGCAGGGTGTAAAAATGCACCTATCTCTGCAGATTTTCCATGCGTAGACACGATAATTTTTTGTTGCCGCCGATCGCTTTCTTCAAGATCTTGCGCTGGGTCTAAACGTGCTTTGAGCCATGGAGATGGCAGCTCATCAATATTGACGTCACCATCAGGTGATGTGCGTTCAATCCGGAAGGTTTTTTTATCAGCACGTATTTGTTCCTGACGTTGGGCAGCTTTAAAATTTAATTTAAATGCAAGATAGAGCACGCCAAGTTCAAGCCCCATGAAACCGATCACCGGCCATGCACCAATTAAAAAGAACACTAGCCCCATAGACAGCATCATACCACCAAGAATAATCATGATGATTTTAAAGCCTTTTGGGGAAAGACTGCGATAGGGCCAAATCACCAATCGAGATGATGATTTGTCAGCGCTGGTAAAGTGATCTTTTTCTGCATAACTCATGATGCTAAGATGTGGTTGAGCGCAGGTCTGGTCAAGCCTTGCCTTATATTAAAGCCTGTAATGGGTCAGTTTGACGCAAATTTATCCACGAATGTGAAAGTTTGAATAATGGCAGATAAAAAATCAGAACCAACATCACCCAAACTCAAACAAGATTCCATCAATCAGGTATTTGATATCTTGGCTGAGATTATGCCTGAACCAAAAACAGAACTAAATTTTGAAAACCCTTACACCTTACTTGTCGCGGTGGCGCTATCAGCACAAGCAACAGATGTAAGTGTGAACAAGGCGACAGGGCCATTATTCAAAAAGGTGAACACACCGCAGCAAATGTTGGATTTAGGGATTGATACCTTAATCGGTCATATCAAAACAATTGGGCTCTACAACACTAAAGCTAAAAACGTTATGGCTGCAGCTGAGATACTGGTCCGAGATCATAATGGTGAAGTGCCAGCAGACAGAGATATACTAGAAACGCTTCCGGGCGTTGGCCGTAAAACTGCGAATGTGGTTGTTAATGAAGCGTTTGGCCAACCAACTATTGCTGTTGATACCCATATTTTCCGTGTATCTAACCGCACAGGTATGGCGGTGGCACCAACGCCAAACAAAGTAGAAAAATTACTTGAATTACGCGTACCAGAAATTTTTAAGAAAAGTGCACATCATTGGTTGATCTTGCATGGGCGTTACACCTGTGTTGCCCGCAAACCAAAATGTGGGGCCTGCCCAATTATTGACCATTGTAATTTCAAGAATAAGACACCGTTCTAATCAGTTTTGAATATCACGACGTGTGGCAAGGTCTTGGTGGCAGGTTATTTCATTATAATCTTCGCCACTGACACGGTGACGTGCGTGATAGGACGCGACGTCATTATTTGATGACATGACAAGATCAATGATGCAGCTGGCCATACGGAACTGCAACACTTCAACGCCTTGATCAACCCTGCGGTAATCTTCACGTCCGAGGATAGCAATAACTTCAGTGCGCCCCTGCCCCAGAAATTCATCAGGATTTAAACTTGGCGGCGGCGTGTCTTCTTCGACACCAGCTATGATAATCGTTTCATCACTAGCAGGCGAAGCTGTTTCATCAGCTGCTAACGTATTATCTGTGTTTTCGCCCGTTATATCTTCTTTAACGGCATTTACAGTTTCGGTAATTGCGTCAACCGTTGCATCTACACGTGACCCAATACCTTCTGCAAGATCATCTTTTGCGTCTACGATATTTTCTTTTGTGATCACAAGCTGGTCTTGCGGCACACAAGCGCTTACGCCCATAGCAACGAATGTTAGTACAATAAAAATTTTTGAAAAATGGATTGTATTAGGTGCGTACATAAGGACCAACAACGGCAAAAAGGTTTAGATCCATTTGGTGATAACCATTCGTTCTTCATTTTTCAATGTAATTACGCTATTTAATTTTAGTAAACTATTTTTGAACGTCAGGATGTTCCCATGCCAGCTTCAGTTGTAACTATTGGTAATGCTATCGTAGATATTATTGCCAAGGCAGATGATCAATTTATTATTGATCAGGGGATGGAAAAAAGCGCCATGAACCTGATTGATGGTACGCGGGCGTCGCATCTTTATGACATTATTGGCCCAGCAACTGAAATGTCTGGTGGATCAGCCGCAAATACAGCAGTTGGTGTATCAAGTTTTGGCGGTGATTCAGGATTTATTGGGAAAATATCGCACGATATTTTAGGCCGTGTTTTCAGTCATGACATTAAAGCATCCGGTGTTGATTTTGCTGGTGCTTATGCTGATGACCATCAAACAGCCTGCTCGATGATCTTAGTTACACCTGATACTGAACGTACAATGAATACATTTTTAGGTGCATGCTTCACCTTGTCTGCTGATGATATGAATGAAGACATGATTGCTGGTGCAGACTGGGTATATTTAGAGGGGTATCTGTTTGATGCACCTGAAGGCCCTGCCTGTTATCAGCGGGTTGCTGACATTGCCAAAGCAAATGGCACCAACCTTGCGGTGTCGCTATCTGATGCATGGTGTGTTGAACGCCATCACGATGCATTGATGACATACCTTGCTGACCATACTGATCTTGTTTTTGGTAATGAAGATGAATTGATGGCGTTATTTCCAGGTGATATTGATGCTGCGCTTAACAAAATGCCGGAACTTGTGGCTGAAGCTGCCATCACATTGGGCAATAAGGGTTCCATCGCATTGACTGGTAAAGAACGTGCCCGGGTTGATGCCGACAATACGGTGAAAGTTGTAGATACGACCGGTGCAGGCGATCTTTATGCAGCTGGATACCTTTTTGGCCGTCAGCGCGGTGAAGGGCTAACACGATCTGCTGAATTAGCCACGATTGCCGCAACGGAAATCATCTCACATATTGGTGCGCGGCCTGTTGAAAACCTAGCGGAAAAAATATAATTATTTGCTCAGGCTTTCAAACGCGGCAATAGCGGCTGACTGCACAATATCATTTACAGATGCCCCCATTTGGACAATTTGAAACGGTTTTGAGGAACCGTAGATCATTGGGCCAATAGCAGAACCACCGCCAAGCTGGCGCAATAATTTGAATGAAATATTTGCAGAATGCAGCCCTGGCATGACAAGCACATTTGCAGGTCCTGACAGGCGACAGAATGGATAATTACGGCGCATCAGATCATAATCAAGTGCAACTTCTGCCGTCATCTCCCCATCATATTCGAAGTTAACATTTCGTTGATCTAACACTTCAACGGCTTCATGCGCTGCACGTGCTGTTTTCATCCAAGGATTTCCAAAATTCGAAAACGCAAGAATGGCTACACGCGGGGTATGTCCATAAGTACGAGATTGTTCCGCCATATTTTCAGCAAGATCAGCCAAGGTTTCTGCATCAGGACGTTCATGGATAGAGGTATCGCCAATTAATATTGTTGTTCCACGAGAAATCACAAAACTTGAGGCCATAAAGCGTTTGCCTTCAGCAGCCGGGATAACACGTGTGATGTGATCAAAACTTGATTTGAACGAACGTGTTGTGCCGGTAACCATGGCTTCAGCATCACCAGCATCCACCATTGATGCCGCAAAAATATTACGGTCTTGGTTGACCATCCGCTGACAGTCACGGCGCATCGCCCCGTTTCGTTGCAGCTTTTCAAACAACCGGTCAATATAATGTTCATTCTGGTCAGAAATTTTTGCATTTATGCAAATAAGATCATCCGCACCTTCAAGTCCAATGCGCTCAATCGTTTCCTGCAGGCGATGTTCACGCGCAACCATGATAGGTTCACCATATCCAGCATTTTTAAACGCAACTGCGGCACGAATAACGCGTTCTTCTTCACCTTCGGCAAAAACAACGCGAGTTTTTTTACCCTGAATTCGATCAAAGATTTTTTGTAAGACTGATGCGGTGGGATCAAGGCGCGCAGATAATGACCTGCGGTATGTTTCCATATCTTTGATCGGTGCACGTGCGACCCCATCTTCCATTGCTGCTGCTGCTACTGCAGATGAAACCTCAACAATCAAACGCGGATCAAACGGCGCTGGGATAATATAGTCATTACCATATTGAAGCACCTTACCATCATAGGCAGCATTAACTTCATCAGGTACATCTTCGCGCGCAAGATTGGCAATAGCATGGGCCGCCGCAATTTTCATGTTCTCAGTGATAGATGATGCGCGTACATCAAGGGCGCCGCGAAAGATATAAGGAAAGCCAAGAACGTTATTAACCTGATTAGGAAAATCAGAGCGTCCTGTTGCGATGATGGCATCAGGAACAGCTGCCTTTGCTTCATCAGGCATAATTTCAGGCACAGGATTAGCCATGGCAAAGATGATAGGTTTGTCCGCCATGGATTTAACCATTTCTTGTGTCATAACACCTGCAACAGAAAGGCCTAAAAACACATCAGCACCGACAAGCGCATCTTCAAGGCTGCGTGCGCCCGTCTTTACAGCATGTGCAGATTTCCATTGGTTCATGCTTGTTTCACGACCTTGATAAATCACACCTTCACGGTCTACCAAGATGACATTTTGGTGGGGCACACCAAGCGCCTTAATAAGTTCTACGCATGCAATGGATGCAGCACCAGCACCGTTGCTGACAATTTTCACATCTTTCATCTTGCGGCCAGTCAAATGAATGGCATTAATCAAGCCAGCAGCTGCAATAATAGCTGTGCCATGTTGGTCATCATGAAACACAGGGATATCCATAATTTCGCGTAACCGTTGTTCAATAATGAAACATTCAGGTGATTTGATGTCTTCAAGGTTAATACCACCAAAACTGGCGCCTAGGAGCGAAACAGCATCGACAAAGCGATCTACTTCTTCGGTGTCTACTTCAAGATCAATGCCGTCAATATCAGCAAATTTTTTGAATAAAACGGCCTTACCTTCCATCACAGGCTTAGACGCTAAAGCACCGATATTACCAAGACCAAGCACAGCAGTACCATTAGAGATCACCGCAACGGTATTGCTCTTGGCAGTGTAGTCATAAGCTTTATCAGGGTCTTCAGCAATTTCGAGACAAGGTGCAGCCACACCTGGAGAATATGCAAGAGAAAGATCATGCTGACTTGTGAGTGGTTTGGTGGGGGTAATCTCAAGCTTACCGGGGCGACCCTGTTTGTGGAAAGCCAGGGCTTCTGCCGCGAGTGTTTTATCTTTTTTTTGCATCGGTTTCCATATGTATTGGTGGATAAAAATGTTATTCATAATAAATTATAACAATATCTTATTATAGTTATGAAAAACCAAAAAAGACAAGATAGCTGACCTAAATTAACGCATTAGCCCTATGAACACGCAACATAATGATATGATGACTGCCTTTCCTGAAGCACATGCTAAAGGCATCACGCCAATGATCGCACAGTTCCTTGAGGTCAAGGAAAGCCACGCGGATTGTTTGCTGTTTTATCGTATGGGTGATTTTTATGAGATGTTTTTTCAAGATGCCGTCGATGCCGCTTCTGCACTTGATATTACGCTGACAAAACGCGGTAAAGTCGATGATCAAGATGTGCCTATGTGCGGGGTACCTGTTCACGCCGCTGAGTCTTATTTATCACGACTAATTCGAAAAGGATTTCGGGTTGCGATTTGTGAACAAGTGGAAAGTCCCGAAGATGCAAAAAAGCGAGGGCATAAAGGACCGCTTAAGCGTGATGTGGTGCGCATTGTAACGCCAGGTACATTAATAGAAGATGAATTCTTACCGCCACGCGAAAACAATTTTCTAGTGGCCATGGGAGAAGTCAAGTCAAGTGATGATGCCCATCGTTTTGCGTTATCATGGGTTGATTTGAGCACAGGCGATTTTTACGTTGAAAATATATCAGCGGACAGGATTGATGAAACTTTAGCGCGGCTTGCAGCAGCAGAATTAATCATCAGCGATCATGACAACCCCGGCCATGACTTATCAACAGCTGATAAGCAAGGGCTGGTTGGCTGTGTCAGTCAACGCGCGGCTCGCCTATTCGATAGCCGTGAAGGTACACGAAGATTATGTGAAATTTATGGGGTAACCACGTTAGATGGTATCGCAGAACTAGGGCGTGCAGATCTCGCCGCGGCAGGTGCGATCGTGGCGTATCTTGACCAAACCCAAAAAGGCCGCAATTTACAACTCAAACCAATCCGGAAGTTACGAAACGGTGAAGTGCTGGAAATTGACCCTGCCACCCGCCGGTCGCTTGAAATTGCAAAAACACTTTCAGGTAAAACGAATGGGAGCCTTTTGGCCGCAATAGATAAAACTATTACCGCCGCAGGTGGGCGATTGCTTGCACATAGAATTGCAGCGCCGCTTACAAATATTGACGTGATTAATAACCGTCTTGATCTGGCCGAAGTGATGTTAAGCAATAACGTGATGCGGCAAGATATTGAGGCGGTGTTAAAAACAATGCCTGACCTTGAACGGTCATTGGCACGGCTAACACTTGGTCATGGTGGTCCACGTGATATTGCAGCAATTGGTCGTGGGCTGCATGCAGCTTCTCAAATTGCGGCACAACTGCAGGATATATCAGCCGCAGGTATGTTGGTTGCCGCCGCACAGATAAGTGATATGGCTGATGTGATGAAGGCACCGTTTAGCCTTGCAGGACAAATTGATGAACAGCTTAATGATGAATTGCCATTGCTTGCACGTGATGGTGGTTTCATCAAATCTGGCTTTCATCCCGGGCTTGATGAATTGAAGGCGTTACGTGATGAAAGTCGACGTCTGATTGCGGCATTACAGGCAAGATATTGTGATGATACAGGAATAGCATCACTTAAAATAAAGCATAATAATGTCTTAGGTTATCATATCGAAATACGCAGTAACCATGCTGATAAACTGATGGAGAATGAAGCCTTTATTCATCGACAGACAACAGCACAAGCAGTGCGTTTTACCACGACAGAACTTGCAGATTTAGAACGTGAAATGAGTGGCGCAGGTGAACGTGCTATCGCGCTTGAAGTTGAATTCTTTGAAAAGCTACGTGCGGTCACCCTTTCCTATTCATCAACGATCACGGCTGCAGCAGAAGCAGCAGCTCAACTTGATGTGGCCGTAGCTACCGCATTATTAACGAAACGCTGGTCATATACGCGCCCGGCATTGCAAGATAATAACACGCTTCATATTGAAGATGGTCGTCATCCTGTTGTTGAACAAATGCTGGATAAAGATGCTGAGGCACCATTTATTGCTAATGATTGTCAGCTGAATGATGATGCACATATTTGGTTGCTGACAGGTCCAAATATGGCGGGTAAATCCACGTTCTTACGCCAGAATGCGTTAATCGTATTAATGGCACAAGCTGGATTTTATGTGCCAGCATCAGCGGCGGTGATCGGTGTTGTTGATCGTTTATTCTGCCGTGTTGGTGCGTCTGATGACTTGGCTACAGGCCGGTCGACATTCATGGTGGAAATGGTTGAAACAGCAGCAATCTTAAACAGATCTAGTGAACGTGCCTTTGTTATTTTAGATGAAATTGGTCGCGGCACCTCAACCTTTGATGGGCTGTCATTAGCGTGGGCTGTGGTCGAACATCTACATGAAGTAAATAAATGCAGGACATTATTCGCAACGCATTATCATGAATTGAATATGCTTGAAACAACATTGCCCAAATTATCCACTCATGCCATGCAGGTGCGCGAATGGCAGGATGAAATCATGTTCCTTCATAAAGTGGCCGCAGGCGGGGCTGACCGTTCCTATGGGATACATGTTGCACGCCTAGCAGGTGTTCCTAAAGCTGTGTTGGCAAGGGCGGAAGATGTATTGGCACGATTATCAGAAGAAAAGGCCACGTCAATGACGCTTGATGAGCTGCCGTTATTTTCAGCCGAAATTGAACATAGCCTCCAATCAACATCTGCCATGAATGAACGTCATCAAGCCCTAGAAGCATTTATTGATGAGCTATTGCCTGATACGATGACACCCAAAGACGCCTTGGATATGATGTATACCTTAAAGGCGTTAAAAGATGGTGAAACCTAACATGTTGATTGTGGCGGACAGGAATTTTTAGCAATGACGATATCTACCAAGCAAGATCAAGCCTGGATGCTGACGCTAAACCCAAGCGTTTATGCAGCTGACTGGTTTCATTCATCTGGGCTTGAGCAGACGATCACAGCTAGCGTTGACATCATCACGGAAAAAAACCCTGACGCGTTGCAACAGGCCTTAATTGCGTGTGCGAAACATGAACTGGCACAGGCGCGTGACAAATTAAAGGAAAGCTTTCTGAAAGATAGTGATGGCGCCTTATATGTTGGTGCTCATGCTTTAATTATTGATGAAATCATCAAGGCAATATTTAGTAAAATCACATCAGTATTGCCACGTGAAAAAACCAGCCCTGCATTAAGCATTGTTGCAACCGGTGGATATGGCCGTGGAGAGCTATCACCACAGTCAGATATTGATCTTTTATTTTTGACCAGTGTTCAAGTTGATAAATCTATTTCGTCAATGATTGAGATGATGCTCTATATCCTTTGGGATTTAGGGTTGACGGTTGGCCACGCGACAAGAAGTGTGCGCCAGCAAATGAAGGCGGTCCAAGATGACATCACCATCAGAACAGCCTTTCTAGAAGCACGGCCATTAACAGGTGATATTGAGCTTGCTGACCAACTGATCACACGTTTCGAAAAAGAGGTTATTAAAGGTAGTGCGGTTGAATTTTTAAACGCTAAACTGGATGAACGTGAAATGCGCCTTAAACGAAGTGGGGCCCAGCGTTATATGGTGGAGCCTAACATCAAGGATGGTAAGGGCGGTTTACGTGATTTGCACACATTGTTTTGGATTGCGCGTTATGCATATCAAGCACAGTCCATGGCTGATTTGATTGAGCGTGGGTTATTAACAAAAGGTGAGTTAAGAGAGTTTACCTATGCGCAGCGATTTTTATGGTCAGTGCGCGCGCATTTACATCTTCGTGCTGGACGTGAAGATGACCGGCTTACATTTGATGCACAAATGGATATCGCCCCTTTACTGGGGTTCCAAAACCGTGGCGGTATGAAAGCGGTAGAACGGTTCATGCGGCGCTATCATCTAGCGGCCAAAACGGTTGGAAATTTGACACGTATTTTTTGGGCAGCCATCGCTGCAGACTTTGTCACAAAGCCGCGAACGTTAATGGAACGTTTACTACCAAGCCGCGCGCCAAAACCATTTATCCTTGAGGCTGGCCGCATTAATTTACCCCAAAAAATGAAACTGAAAGACGACCTTGATGTGTTAATGGGCATGTTTGCTGTGGCGCAAGAAAAAGGTTTTGACATTCATCCAACGCTGCTGAGGCGATTGCACCGTAACCTTAAATTGGTGGATGCAGAATTTCGTGAAAATGAGCGATATAACGCACAGTTTGTTGATATTCTTGCAAGCACAAACAACCCTGAGCGTGTGTTACGTCTGATGAATGAGTCAGGGTTTCTTGGAAAGTTCTTGCCAGATTTTGGGCGTATCGTCGCGATGATGCAATTTGATATGTATCATAGTTATACGGTGGATGAGCATACGGTCTTTGCCATGGGTATTTTGAATGGCATTGAAACGGGGCGGCTTGCAGAAATTGCACCAGTGGCAACGGCAGCTGTAAAAGAGGTTACCCTCAGGAAGGAATTATATGTTGCGTTATTGCTTCACGATATCGCTAAAGGTCGTGGCGGTGATCATTCCATCCTTGGGGCAGAAGTTGCCCGTAAAGTTTGCCCACGTTTTGGATTAACAGACGATCAAACAGAAACAGTAGCATGGCTCATTCGCTATCATTTGTTGATGAGTGAAACAGCTTTTCGTTATGACTTAAACGATCCGACAACCATTGAACAATTTGCAGCAAAAGTGCAGTCGCCTGAGCGCCTCAACCTTTTACTTGTGCTGACGGTTGCTGACATCCGTGCCGTTGGTCCAAATGTATGGAACGGCTGGAAAGCACAGTTGATGCGTGATCTATATGCACGGACGATGGCTGTGTTACGCGGTGATACGGCAGACCACACATTGCGCCAACTGGCAGCAGAAACAAAGGGTGGTTTATTTGAAGTATTATCACCGTTATGGCCGGCGGATGATGTCGACCATCATATGAATATTTTTTATCCTTCATATTGGACAAGTTTTGAAGAAGATAGCTATCTGCGCCATGCTGAGCTCTGCCGCGCTCATGAAGCATCAGGTGATTTGCTGACGGTTGGCGTCACCCCTGATCAAAAACGTAATGCGACAGAATTGATTATTATAACGGCAGATGATGCAGGTTTATTTTCACGTATCACGGGTGGAGTCGCGGCCTTGGGTGCTTATATTGTTGATGCACGTATTACCACACGAAAAGATGGGCTTACGGTTGATGTGCTGTGGATTCAAGATCAAGATAGGCAAGCGATTACTGAGTCAGCTGCACTAGAAAAACTTAGTAATGGGTTGAGAGATGCGCTTACCGGCATGCTTGATATTGATGACGCAACCGACAGGCGCAACCGTCAAACACCATCACGCATTCGAAGAATTTCTGCGCCTGCACGTGTGTTACTTAATAATAATGCAAGCGACACACATACGGTCATTGAGATCAATGGCAAAGATGCGCCTGGTCTATTGTTTAAAGTTACGCGCAAAATGGCAGATTTGGGACTTCAGATACAAACAGCGAGTGTATCAACATACGGCGACAGGGTTGTTGATGTATTCTATGTTAAAGATGGGTTTGGTCTTAAAATCACATCACAGACACGCATGGACCGAATTCAGACAGAGCTGTTAACTCTGCTTGAGGAAAGTGACCCAGCCAATCAAGTTGCAGCGTGAAAGAGTTATGACAGTATCACAAGAAAAACCGTCAACACCAAAACCTGTGCCGTCATCAACACAGGGCCCTAGTTTTTTTGGCGCAGTTCGGCAAATTGGTGTACTGACAGCTCTGAGCAGAGTTTTAGGTTTTGGCCGTGACGTAGTGTTGGCAACCACTATTGGGGCAGGCCCCATCGCAGACGCATTTTTTGTGGCATTTAAATTGCCGAATTTATTCCGCCGTCTTACGGCAGAAGGCGCTATTACGAATGCATTCCTTCCTGCATATGCCAAAGCAAGACAAACAGGTGGTGATAAAGCCGCCGCGGCATTGGCTGAAGAAATTCAAATAACATTGTTATGGGGGTTGGTGGCCCTGACCGTGGTCATGGAATTTACCATGCCATATGTTATTGGCGTATTAGCCCCCGGGTTTTCAGAAGAAGATGGACGTGCTGAAGCTGCGATTATGTTGGCGCGCTTAACTATTCCATATCTTCCCATGATCTCACTTGTTGCTTTTTGGGCGGCATTAACAAATGCAAATAACCGATTTCTTGGTGGTGCTGCTGCACCAATCATTTTGAATTTAATGTTGATGGCTGGGGCCATTATCGGGTCTCTTTCTGCATCATTTGGTGCTATGCCAGTTGCCATTGCTGTCCCAATTGCTGGGGTTTTCCAGATGCTGCTTATGCAGCGGATGTTGGCGGCAATTGGTAAAACACCACGCTGGGGATTTTGGCCTAAAGTCAGCGCAGCTGGAAAAGCGATGTGGCGAAAATTCTGGGCGGCCGCTCTGGGCGCTGGCGGCATGCAGCTTAATTTGCTTGTTGATACCGTATTGGCATCACTGTTACCGGTTGGGGCCATTTCGTCGCTTTATTATGCAGACCGAATTGCGCAATTACCGCTTGGTGTTATTGGCATCGCACTCGGCACAGCATTATTGCCCAGATTGTCAAAACTGGAGGCAGAAGGAAATATTGAAGACGTCAAAGCGGTGATTAAACGCGGATTAAGGTTGGGTTTATTTTTTGCGTTACCAGCAATGGTCGGGGCGATGTTATTGGCTGAACCTATTATCGCAGGTCTTTTTGGTTATGGTGCTTTCAGCGCTGATATGATTACACCAACCGCACATGTGTTGATGGCCTATGCATCGGGCATTCCTTTTTTTGTGATGGCCAAAATTTTTCAACCTGCATTCTATGCAGCGGAAGATCCCAAAACACCGCTAAAAATCTCTATTTTGACGGTTGTTTTCAATCTTGGTGCCAGCCTGATTCTGATGCAGTATATAGGGGTTGTTGGTCTTGCTTTAGCAACGGCGATGGCATCAATGTTATCTGTTCTTATCATGGGCATCATATTATATCGGCGCGGACGAATTGATGTGAAAGGTGATGGCACAATTTTACGCACAATGGTCGCGTCAGCCGTGATGAGTGCAGTACTCTATGCATCCGGTCCATCTATCCATAACGCGGTATCAGCTATGGGTTTTGCACGTGATGCTATCTCTTTATTGATATTAATGATTGTGGGAACTGCCGTATTTTTTGGCACCGCTGGTGCTATAGGTGCATTGCCAACAGATTTGCGAAGAACAATTAAGCAGTAAAGATATGTTTAAGGTCATGATCATTAAACTTGACCATAACATTTCAGGGCTTAAAACCTTAAGTGCATATAGATCAATTCAGCATCATTTTTGATGTTAACAATCAAGGGTATAATAAAATGCGGCGTATTTTTTCGGGGATCCAGCCCACAGGAAATTTGCATTTGGGCAATTATCTTGGCGCGATCCAAAACTGGGTTGGTCTTCAAGATGATTTTGAATGTATTTACTGTATTGTTGATTTACATGCCATTACTGTTCCGCAAGACCCAAAAGAATTGACCCAAAGTACACGTGAAGTGGCAGCATCATTGCTGGCGGCAGGTATTAACCCTGAACGATCAATGTTATTTAACCAGTCACGTGTTCCGCAACATGCAGAACTCGCGTGGATATTTAACTGTGTTGCCCGTCTTGGTTGGCTTAATCGTATGACACAGTTCAAGGAAAAGGCTGGAAAGAATCGTGAAAATGCGACCGTCGGACTATACGCATATCCGACATTAATGGCGGCAGATATTCTTGCGTATAAGGCGACCCATGTTCCTGTTGGTGACGATCAAAAACAACATTTGGAACTTACAAGAGATATTGCGCAGGCGTTTAACGCAATGTTTGGCGAAGAGTTTTTTCCACAGCCTAAACCACAAATTCTTGGCCAAGCAACGCGTGTGATGAGCCTTCGTGATGGTTCATCAAAGATGAGTAAATCAGATCCATCTGAATATTCACGTATCACGATGCGTGATAGCGCTGATGATATCATGACTAAAATTAAGAAGGCAAAAACAGACCCAGAACCGTTGCCGTCAGAAGCTGACGGATTGGAAGGGCGGCCTGAAGCTCAAAATCTTGTAACCATCTATGCGGCACTTGCGGGGATAAGTGAAGCTGATGTAATGCAGGAATTTGGCGGCCAAGGCTTCGGCGCATTTAAGCCTGCGCTTGCTGATTTAGCGATTGCAAAATTGGCCCCTATGACTGATGAGATGAACCGTTACATGCAAGACGTGACGGAAATTGACGCGGTGTTATCAAAAGGTGCAGAACGTGCCCATGCTATTGCGCAGCCTATTATGCAGGATATCCGCAGGCTTACTGGTTTCTTAGGCAATAGTTTAGGCTAATTCTTGGCGTGGAGTTGTAACTACTGCCGCCACCGCTTATATTAATATTGCGGTGCTGTTAAAGCTTAAAAGGAGTTCAGAAGATGTTTATTCAAACTGAAGATACCCCAAATCCATCAACCTTAAAGTTTATTCCTGGTAAGGATGTGATGACAGAAGGTACGGCTCATTTTTCAGGAGTTGGTGAAGCGTCACATTCTCCACTAGCCCGCCGCCTATTTGGTGTTGAAGGTGTTAGTGATGTTTTTCTTGGCAGTGATTTTGTTTCTGTAACAAAAGATGATAGCCGTGAATGGTTTACAATTAAACCAGGGGTGCTTGCTGCTATTATGGAACATTATGCAAGTGGTATGGCCGTGATTGAAGCCAGCACTGACGAAGTTGATGATTCAGATGATGATGAAACCGTACAACAGATTAAGCATCTTCTAGACACGCGTGTCCGTCCGGCTGTTGCGATGGATGGTGGTGATATTGTCTTTAAATCTTTTGATGAAGGTGTGGTGACGCTTTATATGCGTGGCGCATGTCAGGGTTGCCCAAGTTCAACGGCAACATTGAAGATGGGTATTGAAAATATGCTTCGTCATTATATTCCTGAAGTTCAGGAGGTTCGCGCCGATAACGGGTGAACCCATTAGTTTTTATGTCTGCAGCAACTTCAAATCAGCGGTACTTGATTGTCATTATTGGCAGTCTCATCGCTCTTCTTTACTTATGTGCTGGTGTCTTGGGGATGAAACCGTCATTTAAGGCGGGCTATTTTACCCCGCAAGACCCTGTGGTGAAGAAAGATAGTGGGATTACACTCTCTGAAGAACGCCGCCTTGAGCTTGAGTCACTTTTATTGCCGCCGCCAATCCTTGCCTGGGCAGACGAGGCCCATGATGATGATTTACCATCAGGGCTTGCATCTGGCGCGACCTTATTAGCATTTTCGAATAAAGGCGTTGAAGCAGATCTATCGGTAAAGCCTGCGCCTTCAAAAGGTCGTGTTGTCACATCACAGTTGAATATACCTGAAGCTCCAGTTGCGCCGAAGACCGAAGATGCGCCACTAATACCAGTGCCTGAGATTTCAGATGACGGTATTGATTTAAATACTGGTGATAATTTAAAAATAAAACCGGTCTATCTTGAGCGGTTACCTGAACTGAAGTCTTTAACAGTGGTGCAGCGTAAGAAACGTTTCACGGCGGTGCTCTTGCCACTTATTTTGCGTGCAAATATTGAGTTAAATGAACGTAGAGAATTGATTGTTCAGGATGCTGCAAACGGTGATGTAAAAAAGCTGCGCCAATGGGCAGAGCTTTATCGCGTTAAAACAGACTCTACGGATGTGGAAGAATTACGAGAAAGTTTGTTGCTGCGTGTAGATCAAGTGCCTGTATCACTTGCATTAGCGCAATCTGCTATTGAATCTGGTTGGGGTACGTCACGATTTGCAGTGCAGGGTAATGCTCTTTTTGGCCAATGGGCTTGGTCAAATGACTTAGGATTAAAGCCAACTGATTCCCGGTATGAAAATGCGGTTGTTAGGTCTTTCAGCAATCTTTTTGATTCTGTGCGTGCATATATGCACAATTTAAATACACATCATTCTTATGAAAACTTTCGACGCCTGCGACAGCGTAAAGGTGTAAACACAAATACGTTGGCAGGTGCCCTAGTATCATATTCAGAAGAAGGTGATGTTTATGTCGAAAAGTTAAGATCAATGATTGAAGTGAATGACTTCACCCTATACGACAACGCAAAGTTTCTTTCAGAATAAATATTCGTGCGCTTTATGGCAGCATTTGGCGGCCAAGCCAGCGCCAGCGGCCAGACTCTTTACCATCAACGAAATATGGCATGGTGCAATTAATTCGGCCACGTTTCCCGGTGATCGCGCGCGGCAAACGGACTTCAACACGCGGCCCTAAAACAATTGTTTCAACTTTGCCCATACCTGATGAAAAACATGCAATTCGGTTCAATGGTCCAATTTCTTCGGTAACCGTAAAGCCATAAAGTGGTGGGTTGTTCGCCAATACCATGCTTTCAGGCGTAATATCTTCAGCCGGAATAGGGAGTGCTCTTATCGCAAGCTTAAGGCGATTTAAGTCACCATAAGCTTCATTGAATGCAAAACGAGGAAATTCAAAAGGATGAAGGCTTTTATGCATAATGCCGGAATGTTGGCCGAATGCTGCATAAAAACCCATTTCTTTCATTAAATCTCTTATCTCAGGTGTGTATTCACCATAAGGATAGGCAAATAACCGCGGTTTGATGCCTAACTCTTCGATAAAACGATTATTTGATGTTTCAATTTCAATCTTTGCTTTTGTGAGATCAATTTGGTGCATATGCGGGTGTGTATGTGTCTGTGATCCAATCTCAACACCAGCAGCCTGCATTTCACGAATTTGATCCCATGACGCATAGCCGCGTAGATTTCGATCAATCGCATTAGTGGCAACAAATAGAGTTACAGGGAAGCCATATGACTGCAACCGTGGGAAGGCTTCTTTATAAACTGAGATAAACGCATCATCTACGGTGATCGCGACGGTATAATCAGGTAAAGAACGGCCTTCAATAATGGCTTCGGTTATATCGCTCAGCGCCATCACATTATAAGGGCCAGATGCAAGTTCTTCGAGGTGAGCGTCAAATTGCGCAAGTGAAATATTAGTGGATGGCATATTCTCTACCCCAAACCGATGATACATAATAACAGATGCATGGTCGGCCGCGTGTGAAGCGCTGACCATCGTTGCTAATGATGCAATCATCATCATGATGGTGGTTTGGATAAGTTTAATCATTTTATGTATGGTGCTATGCATCAACATCATATTCCTTAATTCTTAAGTCTTTGTTATACGTAAACAATAATATAAAGATGTATCATTATTTCGGTTGCTGGTGAAGATATTAAGCATTAGACGAAATGTTAAACCATTAGGGAATTTGGAGCACCGCACCCATGGCCACTAAATCTGTTGTGAGTTTGGCATTGGAATGCAGTGCTGGTCAGGCATCAGCGGCTATAGGCGTTGACGGTAATATCATTACACAATCATCATTGGCGGCAAATCACGGCCATGCCGCATGGATGGTTCCGCTTGTTCAAGAGGCCATTGGCCAATCACCATATAATTTTGATGATATAACACATATTCTTGCCGGCCGCGGGCCTGGATCATTTACTGGTATTCGTGTGGCGTTAGCGGCGGCGAAAGGATTGGGTCTATCATTAGAGGTTGATGTTATTGGCCTGTCATCACTTGCAGGAATGGCCGCATCAATCCGAAGATTACCAGCGGCAAATGGACGTCATGTTATGACAATGATTGATAGCCGCCGCGGCAGTATCTTTTGTCAAGCTTTCACGCCAGATGGGGTTTCATTAACATCTATTCAAAACATGGAAATAGATGGGATTCTTGATCAAATAAAGAAGGAAGACACATGGACGATAGCGGGATACGCCGCCGCAGAAATCGCAGCATTATCCCCAAATGTAATAGCCGTTGACCATGATCTTCCACATGCATCAGATTTGATTGCGCTTTATGAGGATCAAAAAATTGATCTGCCTGAAAACCACCTTGAACCGCTTTATCTTTCGGCGCCACTATTGGGGCTGCGTTGATGCAGTGCCGATCCATTATAGGTGAAGACCTTGCTGTGATGGCAAATTGGGTGGGTGATGTTGATGCATTAGCACGATTTATGACAACACCAGCATTTCATGGATTGATGGCCTACCAAGATAAACAACAGTTAGGCATCATTTATGGTTGGCATTATGACCACGATGTTGAGGTAATAGACATTATGGTGCATCCTGACCATCGACGAAAAGGCGTTGGCACACAGTTGATGCGTGCATTTATTCATGATGTTCAGGCTAATTCATGTAAACTAGAAGTGCGTGCTGATAACAAACCAGCCTTAGCGTTTTATAGCAAATTTGGCTTGATTAAGGACGGTGTAAGGTCAGATTATTATCGTGATGAGGCGGGATATTGTGATGCTGTTTTAATGACATATCGTCCTGTCCTTGAGGAAGAGAATTGACATCACCTTTAGTCATCACTAACACCATGGATAATATCCCATTTTATTAAGCACTTTCGGTGGAGGGTGACATGGCAAAAAAACTGCATATCAAAACGTATGGCTGTCAGATGAATGTATATGATTCTGATCGCATGGCTGATGTGTTGGCCCCTTTAGGGTATAGCG
>CBFIAO010000039.1:0-18213 GCA_965660595.1 Puniceispirillales bacterium (SeqCode)
GCCGAGGCCATCAGTGATTGTGACAAAGCCATTGAACTTGACCCAAACAATGCATCGGCATGGGGTCATCGCGGTAATGCAAAAAATGATTTAGGCCTATATTCCGAGGCCATCAGTGATTACGATAAAGCCATTGAACTTGACCCAAACAATGCAGGGGCATGGAACAATAGGGGAAGCGCAAAGGCATACCTCAACGATTTTGACAATGCTATTAAAGATGTCAAAGAAGCGCTCAAACTTGAACCAGAAAATGCTGGAATTAGAAACAACCTTGCCGCATTTAAGGCTGAGCGTGATGCCCATGTTACTGTCAAAAAGGCGGTCGAGGAACGAGCTGGGAATCTTGATCAATCACTATCTGATGTTGCTGATGAATTGAATGCGGTTAAAGAAGATTACGAAAACCTTGTAAAGAAACGTGACAAGATTGCTATAGGGTTAATCATAACCATTATTGGATTACTCATCATATTTGCAGTGCTCATTGGTGGTGGAATGGGACTCTCACTCATCAAATTCACTGATTTAGATTTGACATTACTGTCCTATTGGACGGCGATTAACATAACAATTTCTGCGCCAATACTGCTACTACTCAGGCTCAAATCACGTGATGCCGAAGAAGCCAAAGTGTTGAGGTATTCCTTCCTTCAAACAAAAGCCATTGAAACCCGATTGGACTTTTACCAAGGCGGAATAACAGATGAACTATTTAAAGAAATGTTGCTGATAAATTTTGATAACTGGGCCAGCAACGGCCCCGCCAACACATTAATTCGCATGAAGCATAAGAACGTAGATAGCGCATCAAACCACCCTGCAGAACGCCTGCTTGATCGGTGCAAAGACTTGGCCAAATCTGACAAAGCGCCATCAGATTAACGCTGCTTCACGTCCCAATCATCAAACGTGAACGGCACGTCATTGGCCCGGGGCAGTGGCGTGCGGCCCAGGATATGGTCCGCCGCTTTTTCCCCGGTCATGATGCTTGGCGCGTTCAAATTCCCGTTGGTGATCCGTGGAAAGATGGCGCTATCAGCCACCCGCAACCCGTCAACCCCAATGACGCGGCATTCATTATCCACCACCGCCATCGCATCATCCGCAGCCCCCATCCGCATCGTCCCGCAGGGGTGATACGCACTTTCGGCATGGTCACGAATAAACGCATCAATCGCGTCATCAGACGTCGCGTCATCACCGGGCTGGATTTCTGGCCCGCGGAACGGGTCCATCGCAGGTTGGTGCAGAATCTCACGGCTCAGGCGAATGCATTTACGGAATTCCGCCCAATCATCAGGATGGCTCATGTAATTGAACTTGATCTCCGGCGCGTCTTCCGCCCGGGCAGAGGTAATCCGCACATGCCCGCGTGATTTTGAGCGCATCGGCCCAACATGCAGCTGGAACCCATGCCCTTCCGCAGGCGCCGTCCCGTCATAAGAGATAGCCACCGGCAAGAAATGATACTGAATATCAGGATAGCTGACGCCTTTATCTGACCTGATAAAGCCCAAGGTTTCAAAATGGTTGGTTGCCCCGGGCCCAGATTTATTCAGCAGCCACCGCGCCCCGATCATCGCCTTTGAAAACAGGTTAAGGTGTTTATAAAGCGTGATCGGCTGCAAACATTGCACCTGAAAATACACCTCAAGATGGTCTTGCAAATTCGCGCCGACCCCGCCGCGGTCCACAATCGGCGTGATCCCATGTGACGTGAGCAACGCCCCGGGCCCAATGCCTGACCGCTGCAAAATCTGCGGGGAATTGATGGCCCCTGCCGCGCACACCACCTCACGGTTGACCATCACATCATGGGACTGACCACCTTTGATATAGCGCACGCCCACCGCCCGCTTACCTTCAAACAGTATCCGGTCCACCCGGGCCCGCGTCACCAGCCGTACGTTTTGACGTGTTAAGGCAGGCTTCAGATACGCATTGGCCGCAGACCATCTTCGGCCCTTATAGACGGTCATATCCGCCGCGCCGAACCCTTCTTGGCGGTAGCCATTATAATCACTGGTCGCGGTATAGCCTGCTTGGGTTGATGCCTCAACAAACGCATCATGCAGGGGGTTATCACGTTTGCCGCGGGTCACATGCAATGGCCCGGCCCGGCCACGAAACCCATCATCACCTTCATGGGCATGTTCCATCCGCTTGAAATACGGCAACACATCTGCATAGCCCCACCCCTTTGCGCCTTCTGCTTCCCAATGGGCATAATCGCCCGGGTTGCCGCGCACATAGATCATGCCGTTGATGGAGGACGACCCGCCAATAACTTTCCCCCTCGGGCAGACCAAACGGCGCCCACCCAAGCCTTCTTCAGGCTCGGCCATATATTCCCAGTCATAGGTCTTCATGTTCATGGGGTAGGACAAAGCCGCCGGCATCTGGATAAATGGCCCCACATCTGTGCCGCCAAATTCCAACACCAGCACGTTATGCTGGCCATCTTCGGACAGGCGATACGCCAATGCTGAGCCCGCAGACCCAGACCCGATCACCACATAATCGACATCATGCGCCATGCCACACTCCTTTATCTTGCGGTTGGCCGCGCTTAACGCAGCCGTGCCGCATGCCAGTTGATATGATCTTCGATAAAGCTGGACACAAACCAATACGAATGGTCATAGCCTTCCTGCATCCTTAACGTCAGGTTAACCCCTGCCGCTTCTGCCGCTTCACGCAACCGTTCTGGCATCAAATGTTCATCCTTGAACGGGTCCGCCGCGCCTTGGTCCACCAAGATATCGCCGCTCCAGCCATGGCTCGCCATCAATTGTGCGGCATCATAAAGCGCGGCATCGCTGCCGCCGCGATAGGTTTCAAGCGCGATCTTACCCCATGGGGCTTCGGACAATGCCGCGATCGGTGCAAACGCTGACACAGAACGATATTGCCCCGGCTGTTTCATGGCCAAGGTCAACGCCCCATGCCCACCCATGGAATGCCCGGTGATCCCGACACGGTCATGATCAACCTTTGCATGCTCTGCCACAATCTTCGGCAGCTCATCCAGCACATAACGTTCCATTTGGTAATGTTCTGCCCATGGCGCTTCGGTCGCGGTCATATAGAACCCTGCACCAGTGCCCAGCGAAAACGCTTCATCATCCGCAATGCCATCACCGCGTGGTGACGTATCTGGAAAGACCAGCACCATGCCTGCCTTTGCCGCATGGTATTGCGCGCCTGCTTTGGTCGCGGCGTTCTCCCACGTGCAGGTTAGCCCGGAAAGATAATAAAGACACGGAAACGGTCCCTTACCTGGCGGGATGAAAATGGCCAGTTCCATCGGCGTATTGGTGACAGCGCTGTCATGACGGACCACCATATGGGTGCCGCCAAATAAAGCCGTTTTCGTTAGGATTTCCATATTATCATATTCTTTCTTTATAACGGGTTGATGCGATGTCGTTAAAACATCACCACCGAACGGATGCTTTTGCCTTCATGCATCAGGTCGAAACCTTCATTGATCTGATCAAGGCTTAATGTATGGGTGATCATTGGGTCAATCTCGATCTTACCATCCATATACCAATCAACAATTTTAGGCACATCAGTTCTGCCGCGTGCGCCGCCAAATGCAGTTCCGCGCCAGCTGCGGCCTGTCACCAATTGGAACGGACGTGTGCTGATCTCTTGGCCAGCCCCTGCCACCCCGATGATGATAGACTCGCCCCAACCTTTATGCGCACATTCCAAGGCTTGGCGCATCACGGTGGTGTTACCAATACATTCAAAACTGTAATCAGCACCGCCACCGGTCAACTCAACCAAATGGCCGACCAAGTCATCACCGACTTCAGACGGGTTGACGAAATGCGTCATGCCAAAACGTTCACCCCATTCTTTTTTGCTGTTATTCATATCAACGCCGACGATCATATTCGCACCGATCATCCGCAGCCCTTGAATAACATTAAGCCCAATACCGCCAAGCCCGAAGACCACGGCATTACATCCTGCTTCTGCTTTCGCGGTATTGATCACCGCCCCGATACCAGTAGTGACCCCGCAACCGATGTAACAGACTTTATCAAATGGCGCGTCAGGGTTGATCTTCGCCAACGCAATTTCCGGCACCACCGTATGATTGGCAAAGGTCGATGTCCCCATGTAATGGAAGATCGGCTTGCCATCTAATGAAAACCGTGACGTGCCATCAGGCATTAAGCCTTGACCTTGGGTGGTGCGGATAGACTGGCACAGGTTTGTTTTCGGGTGCAGGCAATATTCACACTCTCGGCATTCAGGTGTGTAAAGCGGAATGACATGGTCACCTTTTTTCAAAGATGTCACCCCGGGGCCAACGTCAACCACCACCCCGGCACCTTCATGGCCCAGAATGGCTGGAAAAATCCCTTCAGGATCAGCACCTGACCGCGTAAATTCATCCGTATGACAAATGCCAGTGGCTTTAATCTCAACCATGACCTCACCGGCCTTCGGGCCTTCTAGGTCAACCTCAACAATCTCAAGCGGTTTGCCTGCTTCAAAGGCAACTGCGGCACGTGTCTTCATGATTTATCCTCCATATATTCATCTTGTGGGCCCGACTTGTAGGGCCTACCTATGGGCCTCACTTGTGGGCAACATCTACTTTGTTAGGCGGTCTAAGTCCTTATCCCTCAAAACTGTCATGACTTTGCGTCATCGGCCAGCATTTTTTACGCCCAATGATCACTACATATAACTTAAGGGTTAGGCTGATCTCCGAAAAACCCCAGCAGCTCTTGAATTGTGCCATCTGGGTCTTCTTCAGGAATAAAGTGCCCGGTCGGCATGGCGCGCCCTGTCACGGGCTTGTGGCTATAGGCCTGCCAAATCGGCAAGACATCAAATTTACGCCCAACCACACCCTTGCCGCCCCATAACACATGAATAGGGATATCCAGCTTGATACCGCGGTCTGCACGATCATGGTCAAGGTCAATCGTGGCTGATGCCCGATAGTCTTCGCAACATGCATGGATACGGTCAGGGTCATTAAAGGCGTCAAAATATGCTTCTTCAGCCGCACCGAATTCATGCCCACCTGACCATTTCTGCAAGCATGCATCCATCCATTTGCGAGGATCTTCCAGTATCATTCGTTCTGGTAAGTCATAAGGCTGGATCAAAAAGAACCAATGGAAATATGCCGTCGCAAAATCCATATCGGTTTGCTCATACATATCCAAGGTTGGGCAGATATCCAGCACACACATGGCCGCCACTCGGTCGGCATAGTCCCGCGCCAATCGGTGGGCCACACGTCCGCCGCGGTCATGGCCAGCGACAAAAAACCGGTCATGCCCAAGGGCTGACATTAATTCCGCCATATCCTGCGCCATCTTACGCTTGGAATAATTCATATGGTCTGGGTCGCCCTCAATATCACGCGGCATCAATAAACTTTGGCCATAACCACGAATATCGGCGGCAATCACGCGGTAATGCTTGGCCAATTCATGCACACATTTATACCACATCACATGGGTTTGCGGATTACCATGGATCAACAATAATGGTGGGCCTTCACCGCCAATTCGGCAAAAAATTTGCCCATCGCTGACATCTACAAATGCTGCATCAAAACCTTCAAACATTTTTGCCCTCATTCCTTATAATCATCTAAGCTCATCAGAAATTTGTCTTTTGTCAATCTATGGCAAATCAATCGCCCCAGATGATGCGCTATTTTCGCTTCCATCCAGCCCTATACTTACCTTATGATAAGCCCATTCTTGATGCGCAATATTTGCGCCACGACCAAAGGAGATATCCCATGTCTTACCGCGCCCTCATGCTGACTGAAACCGACGACGGCAAGGTCACAGGTGCTGTCACCACCATTACTGATGCAGACCTGCCGCAAGATGGCAACGTGGTCATTGATGTCGACTATTCAAATCTCAATTATAAAGACGGCCTGATCATGAACGGTCTGGGTAAATTGGTCCGCGACTATCCGCATATTCCCGGTGTGGATATGGCCGGCACAATTGTCTCTTCCGAAGATGACCGTTACGCCCCGGGCGATAAGGTATTGGTCACCGGATGGCGCTTTGGTGAAATATGGTGGGGCGGATATGCAGAACGTGTCCGTGTTAAAGCGGACTGGATTGTTCCGATGCCAAAGGGTGTCACCAGCCGTGAAGCAATGATCCTTGGCACCGCTGGCGTTACTGCCGTTCAAGCTATCATGCGCCTAGAAGACCACGGCCTAACCCCTGAGAAGGGTGAGGTATTGGTAACAGGTGCCGCAGGCGGTGTCGGCTCACTTGCCGTTGCCATGCTTGCGCATCGCGGCTATCAGGTCGCCGCGGTGACAGGACGCCCTGAAACAGCTGCCTATCTAACAGACCTTGGCGCCAGCAGAATAGTTGCCCGCGAAGATTTATCCGAGCCTACAACACGACCGATGGAAAGCGCCACTTGGGCCGGCTGTATTGACAATGTTGGCGGCACAACTTTATCCCGCGTGATCGGCCAGATGGCCTATGGCGGCAGCATCGCCGCAATCGGAAATGCTGGCGGCATTAAACTCGAAGCAACCGTGCTGCCTTTTCTCTTGCGTGCCGTTAATCTTTTGGGTATCGACAGCGTCATGGTGCCTTATGAACAACGCGTCACGTATTGGGACAATGCCGTGAAATGGATGCCCATGGACAAGATTGACCATGTTGTGACTGAGGCAAAACTTGAAGACATGATGGACCACGCCAAATCCATCCTCAAAGGTCAGGTCAAAGGACGTGTATTGGTCACGCCAAAGGCCTAAATATTTATTATTCATTCAATAGGTTTTCTTCATGAGCTCTAAACAATTCGGCATCGCCCTTGGGCCACGCATCCGCAAGTCACCATTCTTTGACAGCACTGTTAACGCTGGCGTGTCTCATTTTACCACCTATAACCACATGTATATGCCGGTTTCATATGGTGATCTTCCTGCCGAATATAACCGCCTCATGACAGGTGTTGCGATGTGGGATGTGGCGGCTGAACGTCAGGTCTCCATCAAAGGTCCTGATGCGCTTGAACTGGCACGCTTGGTCACGCCGCGCAATCTAGACAGCCTCACCTTTGGTGTTGGCAAATATGTGCCAATGGTGAATGAACGCGGCACCCTCATTAATGATCCGGTCATGCTCAAAGTTGCTGATGATGAAGTTTGGCTATCTATTGCTGACAGTGACATGAAATTCTGGTGTGGCGCGCTGGCGATCGGCAAAGGCATGGATGTTACCGTCACCGAACCTGATGCATCGCCATTGGCAATCCAAGGCCCGAAGGGCGAAGATGTGATTGCTGATATTTTTGGCGATTGGGTGCGTGAAATTAAATATTTCGGTTTCAAAGAAGCCGAAATCCAAGGCATTCCTGTGTTCGTGGCACGTTCAGGCTGGAGCAAGCAGGGTGGGTTTGAATTATATTTGCGTGATGGCGCCAAAGGGAATCAGCTTTGGGATATTGTCGCCGAAGCAGGCGCACCTTATGACATCGGCCCGGGCGCACCAAACTATATTGAACGTGTTGAAAGCGGCCTTGTATCTGTTAACGCAGACACTGATGATGATGCCAATCCATTTGAAATGGGCATGGGTAAGTTTGTTGATCTGGACCAAGACGTTGATTACGTCGGTAAAGCTGCATTGAAGAAAATTGCGGCGGACGGCCCTGCACGTAAATTCTGCGGCGTTGTGATGGATGGCGATCCCCTGACCTCAACCAACGCTCATCAATGGCCTATTACCCAAGACGGCACTTATGTTGGCTTTGCTTCTGCGGCGGCCTATTCACCGCGCCTTGACTGGAACATCGCAACTGTATTGATCACAACTGATGCCGCTGCTGCTGGTGACGGCGCATTGGTGGTTCATACTGATGACGGCACCCGTACGGCCACACCAACATCATTACCGTTTAAAAAATAGGCTGATGCTAACCCCGGGGGAAAAGGAACCAACGCGATGAGCGATTATAAGTTTGACACACTAAGCCTACATGCAGGCCATAATCCTGATGACAGCAGCGGCTCACGTGCGGTGCCTATCCATCAGACCACGTCTTACTTGTTTGAATCGACCGACCAAGCAGCGGCGCTCTATAACATGGAGGTTGGCGGCCATGTCTACACCCGCCTGACCAACCCGACCATCGCTGTCTTGGAACAACGTGTTGCTGCGCTTGATGGCGGGGTTGCGTGTGTGGCGGTATCGTCGGGCATGGCGGCACTTTACTTAACCGCTATTACCTTATGTTCTGCGGGTGACCATATTGTTGCTTCTGCTCGGATGTATGGCGCGAACATCAATCTGTTCCAACACACGTTAAGCCGTTTTGGCATCACCACCACTTTTGTGGCCCCAAGCGACCATGACGCGATCCGTGCCGCGATCCAGCCCAACACAAAAATGATCGTGGGTGAGGTGATCGGCAACCCGGGCCTTGATATTATGGATGTTCCCGCCGTTGGCCAGATCGCTCGTGATGCTGGCATCCCGCTGGTGATTGACGGCACGTTCAACACCCCATACCTGATGAAGCCACTGGACCATGGTGCGAATATCGTCTTCCATTCCTTGACAAAATGGATGGGGGGTCATGGTGTTGCCCTTGGCGGCGCTATCGTTGATGGCGGTAATTTTGATTGGGGTCAAAACGATAAATTCCCGACCTTAACCTCACCACATTTTGCCTTCCAAGGTGTTAATCTATGGGAAGAATTTGGCCCCTTGGCGTTCTCGGCGCGAGTGCGGTCTGAAGGCATGTATAATATCGGGCCTAGCCTGTCACCGATGAACGCATTTCACCTCCTGCAAGGGATTGAAACGCTATCCCTCCGGATGGAAAAACATATGGCCAATACGGCCAAACTGTTGGATTTCCTCTCAAGCCATGAACAAATTTCTTGGGTGCGTCATCCTTCTTTACCAGACCATCCTGACCATGAAACTGCCATGCGCATCTTGCCAAAAGGTCAAGGTTCGGTCATCGCGGCAGGCATTAAAGGTGGCCGTGCAGCCGGCCAAGCCTTTATTGAAAATGTTGAATTGGCGTCACATCTTGCCAATGTTGGTGATGCGAAAACACTGGTTATTCATCCGGCCAGCACCACCCATTCACATCTTGATGCCGCAGCCATGGCGCAAGGCGGCTTGACCGATGATCTGGTGCGCATTTCAGTTGGTCTTGAAGATATTGATGACTTGATCGCGGATTTCAAACGTGGCCTAAAGGCTGCATCACGCATCACCGCATCATCGGCAAAAGGGGCGTAATAATGAAGATTAAGGTAAGGGGTATCGATACATTTATCTCCACCGGTACCCGTGATATTGACCCTGCCGGCAATGTGCTTTTATTTATTCATGGCTCTGGCCAAAGCCACCTGACATGGATGTTGCAAAGCCGGTATTTTGCCAATCGCGGCTATCAGGTCTTATCCCCTGATCTGCCGGGCCATTATCTTTCAGACGGCGCACCGCTTGACACGATCGAAGATGCTGCCGATTGGTGCATTGACCTGTTAGATGCCGTGGGTGTTCAAACCGCCACTATTATCGGCCATTCTCAAGGCGGGCTTGTCTGTTTGGAATTGGCCAGCCGATACCCTGACCGCGTCAATAAGATGGCCATTGTGTCTGCCGCTAAGGCTATTCCGGTAAACGATGCGCTTATTGGCCTATCTGAAAGCGCAGAAGCCAAAGCCCATGGCGCCATGGTGTCATGGTCACATGCAGGCCCGGGCCATAAGTTTGAACACAGCATGCCTGGCCATAACCATCTTGATAGCAGCAAAAAAATCATGAGCCAAAACCCTGATGGTGTGCTGACCATTGACCTTAACGCGTGCAATAACTACGTGGGCGGGGATGCGGCAGCGGCGGCCATCACGTGCCCGTCTTTATGCCTGTTGGCGGCAGGTGATAAAATGGTCCCTGCCAAATTCGGTAAAATCTTGGCGGCAGACCTTACCGATTGCCGCCTTGAAGTCGTCCCAAATGCAGGTCATTTCCTGCCCAGCGAAATGGCACATGAAACCAACGCGATTTTAAGATCGTTTTTTAATTAACCTGCCGCGGAACACGCGGCACCACGCCTTAATATTGTCAGGAGCCGATCATGTCATCAACAGATCTTCCCTTTAAGAATATTGCCGTTATTGGTGCAGGCACCATGGGCAGCGGCATTGCAGGCCAAATTGCTAATGCAGGCCATCAAGTTCTCCTGCTTGACCTGCCGCGCGATGATGACCCGAACGGGGCCGCCAACGGCGCTATCACGCGCCTGAAAAAATCAGACCCACCTGCATTGATGCATAAATCACGTGCAGAATTGATCACCCCGGGCAACACCCGTGATGACTTTGACAAACTTGCCGAATGTGACTGGATTATCGAAGCCGTGGTGGAACGTCTTGATATTAAGAAAAACCTGTATCAACGCCTTGATGATGTCATCACCCCTGACTGTGTGGTGACCTCGAACACATCAACCATCCCGATCCGCTTGCTTGTCGAAGATATGAATGAAGACTTCCAAGCACGTTTTGCGATCACGCATTATTTCAATCCGGTGCGTTATATGCGCTTGCTGGAATTGGTGCAGGGTGAAAAAACAGACCCTGCCATCATGGCAAAACTTGCCGATTATAATGACCGCATCTTGGGTAAAGGTGTCGTGCCATGTCATGACACCCCAGGCTTTTTAGGCAACCGTGTCGGCGTTTATGCGCTCCAAGTCGGGATGGATGAAGCCAAACGCCAAGGCCTTGATATTGAGGTTGCAGACGCATTAATGGGGCGCCCAATGGGCATTCCGAAAACAGGTATCTTTGGTCTTTATGACTTGATCGGCATTGACCTCATGGCTGATGTGGTAAAAACACTTGGCGTGATTTTGCCTGAACAAGATGTGTTCCACGCGGTGGGTGAAAACAATCTCCTCAGTGGTCAAATCTCAAAGATGGTTGCCGAAGGTTATACTGGCGACAAAGGCAAGGGCGGCTTCTACCGCCTTGGTGACGATGATGCTGAACTTGCAATTGACCTTGCGACAGGTGAAGTCCGCCCACGTCAGGCTGAACTTCCAGCCAAAGCGCAACGTGCCGCAGACACCCTCGCCGCGGGGGGTGAGCCGCTATTAGACCTGATCACGTCAACCGATTCAGGTGATGATGCTCAAGTACGGTTCAGCCGCAACGTCTTGGCGCGTGTCCTCAGCTATGCCGCCAGCTTGATCCCTGATGTCACCACCTCACCGCAGGATATTGATGATGCGATGAAGCTAGGTTTTAACTGGGTGCGTGGCCCGTTTGAAATGATGGATGCGATCGGGGCTGAAGCCCTGATTGATATGATCAGTGAAACCTCTGCACCTGTTCCGGCTGTGCTGAAACCTGGCCAGACCTTCTATCAAGCCGCAGGCGGTACGCTCAATGTCCGCCGTTTCGAGGCTGCTGATGATGGCGGCACCATGGGCCCGGTCTCCTTGCCTGAAGGTACTGTCCGTTTCCATATGATGAAGCAAGGCATGACCCCGATCACCCGTAACGCTGCCGCCAGTCTTTATGCCATTGATGATGATCTTCGTTTGATCGAATTTCATTCAAAGGCCAATGCCTTGACGGCGGCATCCATGGAAATTGTGGCGGCTGCCGCTAAGGACCATGGCAACGGTATTATTGTTCATAATGATGCCCAACATTTCTCTGCTGGTGTTGACCTTAACGCCTTCTTGGCCATGATCCGTGCTAAAGATTGGGATGGCATCGACCGCTTCCTCTATGACTTCCAAATGTCGGTTAAGGCGCTGCGTGATACCCCTGTTCCAGTCGTCGCCGCGCCATCTGGCTTGACCCTTGGCGGCGGATACGAAGTCGTTATCCATGCGGATAAAGTCATTGCCCACGGCAATATTGTGATGGGCTTGGTCGAAGCCGCAGTGGGCGTGGTCCCTGGCGGCGGCGGCGTAAAAGAAACGTTCCGCCGTTGGCATGACGCAACAGCTGATTGGTCAAAATCTGCATGGAATACATGGATGCAGGTGGGGTATGCTCGCACCGGCACCAGCCCTGAACAAGCTGCGTCCATGCAATATTACCTCAATGATCGTGACGTCAGTGTCATGAACCGTGATAAATTGGTCACCATGGCAATCGCGGCGGTGCACGACTTGCGTGATGGCTATCAAACACCTGCCGCGCCACAATTCACCTTGCCGGGCAATGCACTCTTGGATGAAATGTCGACCTTCATGGATAAAGGCATCGCAGATGGGTTGTTTTTCCCTCATGACAAAACCGTGGCCATGGCGGTGGCGACGATTGTCGTCAGTGATACGCCAGAAGAAACCACTGCCACCGAAGATGAGATGTTTGCACGTGAACGCCGCGCCTTCATCACACTTGCAAAAACTGCTGAAACCGAAGCACGGATTGTATCCATGCTGGAAAAAGGCATAATGTTAAGAAATTAAGTCATGATGGCGGGCCAACCGCCACATGTTATCAGGCCAAAGTTAGGGAGGCTGAACAGTGTTAAAAGAATATTCTGCTTTTACGAAGAATGCGGCAAATCACGTCCCATTATCACCACTGACATTCATTGAACGCACCGCGGCATTATTTCCAGACCGGACAGCCGTTATTCATGGCGACCGCCAATATACCTATGCTGAAAGTTTTGAACGTTGCCGCCGCTTGGCCTCTGCACTTCAAGGCCTTGGCGTCAGCAAAGGTGACACGGTTGCCGTCATGGCGTTCAACACGCCTGAAATGGTGGAATGCCACAGCGGCGTTCCTGCTGCAGGCGCTATCTTGAACTCGCTAAATGTCCGCCTTGATCCTGACACGGTGGCCTATATCCTTCAGCATGGTGAAGCGAAAGTATTGATCACTGATACCGCTTTTTCTGACAGCGTTACCGCGGCCTTGGACATTATCGGCCCTGACCACGGCATCACTATCATTGATATTGATGATGCCATGAACACTACAGGCAGCACCCGCTTAGGCCAGATGACTTATGAAGACCTGCTCGCCAATGGTGACCCTGACTTCACATGGGCATTACCTGATGATGAATGGGATGCCATGGCGCTTAACTATACGTCAGGTTCAACAGGACGCCCTAAAGGCGTGGTCTATCATCACCGCGGCGCTCACCTGATGGCCATCGGCACCATTGCGGATTGGCAGATGCCAAAGCACCTGCGCTATCTTTATGTCGTGCCGCTGTTCCATTGCAATGGCTGGTGTCATGTCTGGGGTGTGATAGCACTTGCCGGCACCATTATCTGCACCCGCGCCGTCACTGCTAAGGTTGTTTATGACGCGATTGCTGACAATGGCGTGACGCATTTTGGCGGCGCCCCTATCGTGCTTGGCATGATTGTTAATGCTGAAGACAGTGACCGACGCAGCTTTGACCATACGGTTGAAGTCATGACCGCTGGCGCACCGCCGCCTGCCGCTATCCTCGAAGCTATCGAAGCCATTGGCTTTAACGTTACCCAAGTTTATGGCCTGACTGAAACTTATGGCCATACCTTGATGTGTGTTTGGAATGAAGCTTGGGATAATGTTGACGTGGCAGAACGTGCCAAGATCAAAGCCCGCCAAGGTGTTGGCATGACACTGACCCAATCTGTCAAAGTCATCGACAGTGAAACAGGCGCTGAAGTTCCTCATGATGGGGAAACAATTGGTGAGATTGGTATCCAATCCAACACCATCATGAAAGGGTATCTCAAAAACCCTGACGCCACAGCCGAAGCCTTCAAAGACGGCTATTTCTTATCAGGTGACTTGGCGGTGGTTTACCCTAATGGCTATGTTCAGATCAAAGATCGCCTCAAAGACATCATCATCTCAGGTGGTGAAAATATTTCATCGGTTGAAATCGAAGGTGTCCTGCATCGTCACCCTGCTGTTGCCATCGCCGCGGTGGTGGCCAAGCCTGATGATAAATGGGGTGAAGTGCCATGCGCCTTTGTTGAATTAAAACCTGGCGCTTCCGCCACTGAAGATGAGCTGATCAACTTCACGCGTGAACATTTGGCAGGCTTCAAACGTCCAAAACAGATCGTCTTCATGACCATTCCAAAAACCGCCACGGGCAAGCTGCAAAAGTTTGAACTGCGCCGCATGGTGGTGGATGGTGCCGTCTAAGGTATTAAATTAAGCCTTAAAGTTCAGCTTCGCCCTTGGGCAGGATCACCGCCGCCAGCACATAACTTTCAGGCAGGTCCAGCCCTTGCGGCAGGGGTGATGTTATTGCAGGCGGGGTATCCGCGCCGCCATCAATACATGCTTCCGCCAGCAAACTTGCCAGCACCAGATCATCACCATCTTTAATCACCTGCAATCCCGTCAGCCCATAGCCTAAATCCATGCGGCCATCGTCCATCATGGTCGGTGCGTCATGCGCAGCGTCTTTAATCCGTGCCCGCGGCACCACAATCAATAACGGCAATTCATCAACACCATCCGCCAGCTTACGGTCATGCCTTGCCCATGCAAGCGCCCGCATCTTGCCCGAAAGGTCCAGCGTTATTCGGGCGGCGCCATCTTCACGTTCTGCCGTCAGCACGCCATCGTCATCATGGGTTAAATCATGGGCATACACCCACGCTTTATCCCCATCTGCATCCCCGCCAACGGCCCATGCCCCACCTTCATCCAGCCGCGCAATCGCAATAGCGGCGATATCTTCAGGGCTTAACGGCAAGCGCATAACGTCAATACCTGCCATATCAATTTCTGCTGGAATCCGCGCCCATGCGGCGATGCGCATATCATCAGCGCCATCGCGCCATGCGGTAATCTCATCGGTATGTCGGCGGCATGACAGGCATAAATCTGCCGCATCATAAGTGCAATGCCCAACGCATGGGCTATGGTCTGCTTGACCTGCCCGCATCATCATCTCTTGTGCAATCATCTCTTGTGCAGTCATCTCAGTCGTCATCTTATTCCGCATCCTTTTTCGGCAGATACCCCATACCACGTTCCGCCTTCAAGACCGCATCCATGCCAGCTTTGTAATCAGGGTAGGTAAACTCAATCCCCAGCTCACGCATGATCAGGGACGAATCCACCTTACGTGAGGTGGCGTAAAAACTCCGCGCCATTGGCGACATATCCGCTTCTTCAAACGGCACCGGGGTTGGCGCATCTACCCCTAATAATGCCGCCGCATAACGGATCACGTCACCAGCTTCACATGGCGCACCATCGGCCAAGTTTAAAATCCGCCGCGCCCGCGGCTTTTCCATGGCGGCGATTAACACACGGGCAATATCATCAACATGAATACGGTTAAATTGATGCCCTGGCTTTAAAATAATTCGGCCCTTGCCTTCCAGCAGCCCTTTCATTGGTGATCGCCCCGGGCCATAAATCCCTGCGGCCCGAAACACCTCCGCCCCCATCATATCTTGCCATTCCATTTCGGCAGTTCGGCGCCATTTGCCGCGCTTGGATATCGGGTCAGTGGGGCTGTCTTCGTTAACCCATCCGCCATCGGCTTCGGTATAAACGCTGGTGGCGGATACATACCCCGCCCACAGGTTTAATGATTGCAACAAACTGCCATGTTGCGCCAATACCGGGTCATGGCCATCCACCACTGGAATGGTTGAAATCACATGGGTCAGGCCGGCAAAGGCGTCACTATCGGCAATCGGCGCCCCAGCGGCAAAGGCATAACCTTCAACGCCCTCCACATCAATAACGCCAGACCGCGATGTGCCGCGCACATGCCATCCCTTATCCAGCAACGCACGGGCGAGCACTTTACCGGAAAAGCCCATCCCAAAGATCAATATCGTAGGTGTATCTGTCATGGGGTTAATCTAATGATTTATGGCTGATGATCAAGCATCCTCCATCACACCACGCCTGTTCGGGTCACCATGACGCATCCCGCCTCATTTGCCTTGTTCTTGACATGATATCTTCGTAGACATGATCAGGTAAGGATAAAAGGACATCACCATGGCCCCAACCACCCACCATATTACACGCAAGATCATCAGCATCACTTCAGGCGTCTTGGCGTTTTTGATCGCCGCCATCCTGATCGGGTTTTGGTCCAATAAATTGGCGGAACAAACAGTGTCAACGCCTTTCCCTGAATTGCGCTCAACTGCCTTTACCTTGCCGTCCACCCATGGCGGCAGCATCACCAACACAGACCTATTAGGCCAGCCAACTGCGCTATTTTTCGGCTTCACCCATTGCCCTGAAATCTGCCCGGCCACGCTTTATACACTTGCGAATTTGAAAGCTCAGCTTGGCCCCGCCGCAGCCCCGATTCAGATCGTCTTTGCCACGGTTGACCCTGCGCGTGACACGATCCCTGTCCTAACAGATTATATCGCTGCGATTGATGCATCCGCCATCGGGCTCAGCGGTACAGACCAGGACATGGCTGACATGGCCCAGGGTTTTGGCGTCTATGCCCAAAAAATTCAGCTTGATGATGATGACTACACCATGGACCATACCGCCACGGTTTTTCTCTATGATGCTGCCGGTAAAATCGCGGGCACCATCGCATGGGGTGAACCTGATGACTTCGCCCGCGCTAAACTTGCCGCCTTGGTGGGGCTAAAACCGAACAGCTAACCCTCAACATGCCTCGGCATTAACGCGCCTTAAATCTTTAACTTGTCGCGCATTTTATAATACGCCATCCCCAGGGCCAGTGCAGGTGTGCGAAAAACACCACCCGGGAACGGCAGGTGCGATATACTGGCAAACACATCAAACCGCCGGACATCACCATCAACCGCATCGGCAACAATCTCCCCCGCGATGCCCGTCAACGCCACACCGTGCCCGGCAAACCCTTGCACGAACCACGTCTTATCCCCCAGCGTGCCAAAATGCGGAATACGGTCCACCGTGATCCCGATCCGCCCTGACCATGCTTTTTCAATCGGTGCGTCAGCAAGTTCAGGGAAAACCGCCGTCATACGTTTACGCAGATCACGGGCAATATCGGAATTTTCCTGCGCCATATATGACGCGCGGCCACCAAACAGCATCCGCCCTGCCGCATCAATACGGTAATAACTCAGCGCGGTGTTTTCATCCGCAACGGCAATCCGCCCGGGCATCAGATTATTGATGACGTTATCCCCTAACGGCGCCGTCGCTATAATGGCGGAGGTTACCGGCGCGATCCGTTTTTCCATATATTTAGGTGCAGTCTTACCCAGATACGCATTCCCTGCCAGCACCAGTTTTTCGGCACGCACCACCCCGCCTGCGTGATGCATGCGCGGGCCGTTTGGATGTTCAGCCTCAATCTTGGTGATGCGGCAACCTTCATGGATCACGGCACCTGCCTTGATCGCCGCCGCCCGTAACCCCAAGATATATTTCACCGGATGCACATGCCCTGAATAGGCATCATAAAGCCCGCCAACATAAGCATCAGTATTAATATGCGGGGTTAATGCCGCACGGTCAGGCAGTAATTCCAGCCCATCATAACCTTCACCGCGCCATTCTTTTTCCATTGCATAAAGCCCGGGCATTTGCCCTTGATGCAGCGCCGCATGCACATACCCAAAGCGCAAATCAGCATCAATGTTATAGGTCTTACACCGTTCAACAATCAGATCACGCCCAGCCAGCCCAACATCCCACGCCATCTTTCGTGCATGTGCCGGTATACGTGCGGCAATCTTTCCAAAATCGGTGGTCCAGCCCTGACAGACCTGCCCACCATTTCGTCCCGACGCGCCAAACCCGATCCGTTCCGCTTCATATAAATGCGGCTTATACCCACGCGATGCCAGCGTGATCGCCACTGACAATCCGGTAAAACCGCCACCCAAAATGGCAACGTCAACATCTTGGTCACCATCAGGCTGAGGCGCAGGCGCAGGCCAAACCACATCATCTGCATAAATTGACGGCGGCAGTTGCGTGTCTGTTTCTGTGTTCATGGCGCCTACCCTAGCTACAAATCATGAAACTTGGCGATCATCTAAATCCCTCATATAGTGACAGAGTAACTTTGTATGTAAAGGTGATCTTATGCCAATAACAGCTGCACCATCATTGTCAGATATTGATACTGACCATCATCTGCATCCGTTTACGGACTATAAATCCCTAAAGGCAGAAGGCACGCGCATCATCACGAATGCCGAAGGTCATCACATTATCGACAGTGATGGTAACCGCAT
>CBFIAO010000040.1:0-17509 GCA_965660595.1 Puniceispirillales bacterium (SeqCode)
AAAGCATTGCAACTTTCTAATCAATATGGGCGGCGCTAATGCTGCAGATATTGAAACCTTGGGTGAAACAGTACGCCAACGTGTCCAAGAAAAAAGCGGCGTAAGCTTGCGTTGGGAAATCCGGCGCATTGGGGTTAATTCATCAGAACAAGGAGGCCAGCATGACGGATAGACACGGCTTAACCTTGATCTTGATGGGCGGCTGGACAGCTGAGGCTGAAGTCTCACGCAATTCTGGGGCAGCTTGCCTTGCCGCAGCACGTGACGCTGGATGGGACGCTGAAGCGATTGAAGTTACACGTGATATCGCCAGCAGTTTAATCGAGATGAAACCTGCACGTGTCTTTAATGCCCTTCATGGGCAAATGGGTGAAGATGGCAATATTCAAGGGCTGCTGAACCTTATGGATATTCCGTATACCCATAGTGGGCTGTTGGCATCATCAATCGCGATGGACAAACCTGCAACTAAAGCTGCGTTAGCAGATACTGGGATAATTTTTCCAGCAACCTTACCGCTGACGATCAATGATGATGCCTTGCACCTTGATTATGATGGCGGCGTTGTGGTGAAGCCACGCAATGACGGCAGTTCTATTGGTGTGCACATCAACCCTGATGGCGGCGCGCTGCCTCCATACAGTTTTTGGCCTGAAGGTACTGACTTAATGGCAGAGCCAATGATCCCCGGGCGTGAACTTACCGTTGCTGTGCTGGAAGGTGAGCCACTTACCGTGACGGAAATTACGCAAGGCAATGACTTCTATGACTATCAGGCGAAATACACAACTGGCGGCTCACAACATCAGGTGCCTGCCGATATTCCTGAAGATGTCTTTGATACGGTGATGCATTGGGCGTCACTTGCGCACCGTCATTTAGGGTGCCGCGGGGTAAGCCGTTCTGACTTCCGCTGGAATGATGCAAGTAATGAAATATTCATGCTGGAAATTAATACTCAACCCGGCATGACAGCCACCTCACTTGTGCCCGAACAGGCGGCCTATCTTGGTATCGCTATGTCTGCATTGGTTGATCAGATATTGGAGGCAGCACGATGCGATTAAAAATCTATCGGACTAATGCTGCGATGCGGCCAGAACAAAAGCTGGGCTTTTTCCAGCGTCGTCCGGTGCGCCGCGTTATCCTTACCATGGGTGCAATGATCGCCATTTCTGGACTTTCGGCTGGCGTGTTATGGCGCGGCGCAATTTATGATGGGTTAATAGAAGCATCCGTAAATTCAGGGTTGCGGCTTGAAGAAATCAAAGTCAAAGGCCGCGCTAATACTGATGAGGCTGCTTTAACCAAGGCTATTAACACTGATTGGTATAGCCCGATCTTGACGTTGGATATTGACCGTATTCACCGTGATGTTAATGCGCTTGGCTGGGTCAAGAATGCGGTGGTGCGTCGCCAATTCCCTGACACACTTGAGATTAAACTTGAAGAACGTCATGCCTTAGCACTTTATCAGGATGATAATGGACATTTGGTCATCGATGAACATGGTGAGGTGATCATTGGCACTAAACCAGAAGCATTCACGCATCTGCCGGTGGTCAAGGGCCCAGGTGCGCCAGTCAAGGCCAAAGCCATATTGGCTATGCTGAAAACCCAAGACAGTCTTTATGCTGATGTGTGGTCATTAACGTATCAATCAGGCCGCCGATGGGATGTCTATTTACGCAATAATATTCGTATCCAGCTGCCTGAAAAAGGTGCTGAAAAAGCATGGTCAACCTTGGCGGATATGGACCGAAAACACAAATTAACCCAGCGCGATATCGTCAATATCGATCTTCGCGTTCCCGATAAATTGGTCATCAGACAGGCCCGCAGCAAACCTAGAAAAGGAAGTAATACATGATGTCCACGACCCGACCTGATGGCATGCGAAAGCCAGTTATCCGCGGTGGCAGCAAACAGCGCAGTGGTGTTATTGCCGCGCTGGATATCGGTAGCGCAAAAATCGCCTGCCTGATTGCAGAAAATGACCGTGACACTGGACCTGTGGTCAAAGGCATTGGCCAGCATGCATCACATGGTATGCGCAATGGTGAAGTCGTTGATATCGAGGCTTTATCCGTAGCCGTTGGCAAAACTATTGAAGCTGCTGAAAACATGGCAGGACTTCAAATAGACCGCGTATGGGTCAGTGTATCTGGCGGGACACAGATTTCCATGCTACGCCGCCATGAAACTGAGGTTGCCACTGATGAAGTTACGCTGCGTGATATCGCACGCGTTCACCGTATGGACCTTGACATCGAAGAAGCAGATGGGCGCGTCGTTCTGCACCGATTACCCGTACAATACATCCTTGACGGTGTTAAAGGCATCCGTGATCCACTCACCATGCGTGGACGTCGCCTTGCCGCAGACCTTGCCGTTGTGACGGCATCTGAAGGCACGATCGGTAATCTGCGCACGGTAGTGGAACGAAACCACGTCACCGTTGAACGTTTTGCCGCAAGCACCTATGTTGCGGGGCTTTCTTCACTGGTTGAAGATGAAAAAGACCTGGGCGCCATGGTTATTGAAATGGGCGCGGGCGTAACTGGCATATCGATCTTCATGGAAGGTCACCTGATCTATGTAGATACTATTCCAGTGGGCGGTCATCACGTGACATCTGATATTGCGCGCGGGTTATCAACACCACTTGATGAAGCCGAGCGGATCAAAAGCCTACATGGATCCGTCTTATCAGCCATGGGCGATACCGACCAACATATTACCCTGCCAATGATTGGCGAAGATGCCCATGATGCCGCCCAACAAGTTGAGCTTGGGTTATTGGGTGAGATCATCCGCCCCCGGGTTGAAGAAATTTTTGAACTACTGCTGCGCCGCCTTGAAGATAGTGGTTTTGCCGCAGCTGCAGGGCAACGCATCATGCTGGCGGGTGGGGCTGCACAACTGCCAGGAATGGTTGAATATGTCAGCACTGTTTTTGGAAAATCCGTTCGCATGGGCAAACCTTTGGGGATTATCGGGCTTGCTGATGCCACACGTGGGCCTGCCTTTTCCGCGGCCACAGGATTACTGCGCTTTGCCAGTGTTGAACAAGAATTTGAACCACGACGCGAACGTGATCGTCGCCAAAAAGGCGGCATGATCGGCAAGTTAGGCGAATGGTTTAACAATCATATTTGAGGCTTGCCTCAAATATTCGGACAACAAGGTCAGGGGTGATGTCCGACACCTCATAAAGGTTGCGCTATTTCAGCACGGCCAAACCATCATCAAAACAATGGTTGTTTTGATGGCACAAATAAAGAAGGAGATCATGCCATGACTCTCAATTTATCAGTTCCTACCTCAACGCAGGAACTTCGCCCTAAAATCACCGTGATCGGTGTCGGCGGGGCTGGCGGCAATGCCGTCAACAATATGATAGCAGCCAATTTGGAAGGCATTGAATTCTTGGTCACTAATACAGACGGCCAGGCACTTGCCCAATCATTGGCAACACGCAAAATTCAGCTTGGTCGCCAACAGACTCAAGGGCTGGGCGCAGGATCAAAGCCAGATGTTGGTCGTATCGCAGCAGAAGAAAGCTTGGATGATATCCTTGCAGAGCTGACCGATAGCCATATGGTGTTCATCACCGCTGGCATGGGTGGCGGCACCGGCACAGGTGCAGCACCAGTGATTGCAAAAGCTGCACGTGAACGCGGTATCCTTACCGTTGGCGTGGTGACAAAGCCTTTTGACTTTGAAGGTCAAGTACGCATGCGTCAGGCAAATGCTGGTATCGAAGAATTACAAGGCTATGTGGATACACTTATCATTATCCCGAACCAGAACTTATTCCGCCTTGCCAATGAACGTACAACCTTTGCAGATGCGTTCGCCATGGCGGATGAAGTGTTGCATAAAGGTGTATGCGGGATCACAGATTTGATGATCAAGCCAGGTGATATCAATCTTGATTTTGCCGATATTCGTTCAGTAATGTCTGAAATGGGCAAAGCCATGATGGGCACTGGCGAAGCGTCAGGTGAAAACCGCGCTGCAAATGCCGCTGAAGCTGCTATCAACAACCCATTATTAGATGAAACAAGCATGAGCGGTGCACAAGCTGTCTTGATTAACATTACAGGCGGCACTGACATGACACTGTTTGAAGTTGATGAAGCTGCCAACCATGTTCGCCGTGAAGTCGATATGGATGCCAATATCATCATTGGTTCAGCAATTGATAACAACATGGACGGCATCATGCGGGTATCTGTTGTGGCAACGGGTATGGAAGCAAGCCAGATGACCCAGCGTCCACATCAACCTGCAGCACAATCTATGGTGCAACCAGTGGCACGGCCAATGGTCCAACCAACAGTGCAGCCTATGGTTCAGCCTGAAGTGCAAGAAACAAGCATCATGCATCATAAAGAAGCACCAGTTGCTGAAATGACTGAAGACACGTCATCCCTATCGGACATGATGGACGTTGCTGATGATCATCATGAGATGACACCAGCTATGGACAGCACAGAAGATAGCATGGATGATCTGGACAGCATGGCTTCAGGTGATATTGATGAAGCACAACATCATCTTGAAGACTTAGTCGCAGATGCAGAAAGAGCAGAAGCCGCACAAGACGCAGAAGCTGGCCTTGAAGACGCTGGAACATTAACGTCTGAAACTGCAGAAGAACACGCGCCAACCGGTGATGCAGCCAGTGATGCAGCCGAAGACACCACTTTGAGTGTTGAAACTGCAGAAGAAGAGCCGTTTACCATGCGTGCTATTGTGGATATCCCAGAAGATACCACAAAGGATGAAGCGCCCAAAAGCTTGATCGGTCATATCGCCGGGCTGATGTTTGCATCAAAGCCGGCTAAAGCTGAAGACAGCACTTCAGAAGACACTGCTCAAGATAAGGCCGAAGACACTTCACGTGGTGACGGTGTTGACCTGATGGGTGGCCCAGCCTTTACCAGTGCGCAAGACATGCACGAAGAAAAGGCGGTAGAAGCAGAGGCAGCAGAAGTTCAGGCAGCCGAAGCACCTTCAGCAGAAAGCCCAATGGGCGGATTGGCTTCATTAAAGCCAACCGACCAGCCAACGTTAGATATGGCACGCGCCGGTGAGGATGTTGACCTTGACATTCCTGCGTTCTTGCGCCGCCAAGCTAACTAAGGATGATGGCATGAAATCCAAGCGTCACGAATGATTGCAACAAACAGTAACCATTCGTGATTTGATGCCGCCCAGCTGTATATCTATATTAGCTGGGTGGCATACCTTCTTGGTTTGCCAAAAGTAATGAAATAGAAGAACACATCAATACGAAGACCCACCACGAAAGCCAATATATGTTTATCAGCCAGCCTTACCAAACGACACTTGCAAAAAGCGTCACCCGAAGCGGGATTGGTTTGCATTCAGCACGCTTGGTGGACTTGAAACTTAGCCCTGCCCCTGCAGATACTGGCATTATTTTTCGCAGAACTGATGTTAGCAGCGTTGATACTGAAATCCGCGCCATCAGCAGCAACATCGCTGACACGATGTTAAATTCACAGATCATGAATGATGATGGTGTTGGCATTAGCACGATTGAGCATCTTATGGCTGCATTTGCAGGACTAGGTGTGGATAACGCTTATGTTGATGTCAGCGCGGCAGAACTGCCTGCAATGGACGGCAGCGCAAAGCCTTATTGTGATATGATAAATGAAGCGGGTATTGATGTGCAGCATGTCTCCCGCAAATATTTAAAAGTCGTAAAGCCTGTCACTATTCAATCTGGTGAAAGTGTTGCCAGCATTAGCCCGGCAGATAGACTTGAAATTGACATCACTATTGATTTTGATGACCCGTTGATCGGCAGATCTCAGTATTTCTATGTTCAAAACAATTCAAGCTTTGACCAAGAACTTGCGTCAGCACGGACGTTTTGTCTTTATCGTGACCTGACAAAAATGCGTGCTGTTGGCTATGCATTAGGTGGATCTATGGATAATGCTATCGTGGTAGATGATGGCACATTGATGAATGAAACACCGCTTCGTTTTACTGATGAATTTGTTCGGCATAAAACACTAGATTGTATCGGTGATCTATCGCTTGCGGGCAGACCTGTCTTAGGTCATATCCGTGCGGAACGCCCAGGCCATGCTGTAAATAACAAGCTGCTTGAAGCCCTGCTTGCTGATGAAACGGCATGGGTGATCGTGGATGCGCTGGATCTAGATGTTGAGCCGCAAGATACAGCCGTAATTGAACCGACAGCAGCCTTCGCGTAAGCTTCGATACCCTTCTTTAAACACCTAACATAAAAATGGGTATCTTTACCTTCAATACCCCTTCCCCTTAACTTGTGTTCATCGTATGTTAAGATATGTTGTTGGCGTAAGCTGCAGGACCTTTTCGCATGTGATGACGGAGCCTTGTTCGTGAGAATTTTTACCACTACCAAAATGCGCATAACCTTAATCGCCGCAGTATTAGCGGTAGCAGGATGTGCAGATAATAATGCTCCTGAAGTTCAAATAGAACGCTCTGCCGAAGAATTGTACAATATCGCGCTAAACACAGCCACGCTTGGTGATATTTCGCAAGCATCAACACAATTTGATGAAGTTGAACGCCAACACCCATATTCAAAATGGGCAACACGTTCACAATTAATGTCAGCATGGTCGCTTTATCAGGCAAATAATTATGACGCTGCGGTCATTGCCATTGACAGATTTATTGAGCTTAACCCTGCCCATGAAGATGTTGACTACGCCTATTACCTCAAGGGCATGAGTTATTATGAACGGATCGTGGATGTTGAGCGTGATGCAGGCATGACTGCACTAGCGCAAGAAGCATTCGAAGCGTTATTAAAGCGTTTTCCAAATAGTGAATATTCACGTGACGGCCAGTTAAAATTAGACCTGACACGAAGCCACCTTGCCGGCAAACAAATGGCCGTTGGCCGTTTCTACATGAGCCGTGAGCATTATGATGCAGCTATCCGCAGATTTACTACGGTCATTGTGGAGTTTCAAACCTCAAACCAAGTGCCAGAAGCATTGTTCCGTATTGTTGAATCCTATCTTGCCCTTGCCCTTGATAACGAAGCTGAACGCACTGGCGCCGTGTTGAAATATAACTTCCCGGATTCCATCTGGACAACGCGCATGATCCGCTTAATTGGTGATCCAGAGACTGATCACGAGCCGGGTCTATTCACCGTTATTGTCAAGAAAGCGACAGAGATTTTTTAACCTATGCTGACCCGCCTTTCCGTCCGTAATGTTGTCCTGATCAGCCGCCTTGATCTTGAGTTTCGGAAAGGATTAACCGTGCTCACCGGTGAGACGGGTGCAGGCAAGTCCATCCTATTAGACAGCCTTGGCCTTGCCCTTGGTAGCCGTGCTGATTTTGGACTTATTGGCCGCGGCGGTGACCGCGCTGAAGTTGGAGCAATGTTTGACGTTGACCCATCACACCCTGTCATGGCGATACTTGAAGATGCTGGCATTGAAAGTGACGGTGAAATTATTTTGCGCCGTCAATTACGTGATGGCAAATCACCAGCATTGATCAATGACACCCCTGTTTCCGCACAATTATTACGCCAAGTAGGTGACAGTCTTGTTGAAATCCAAGGCCAATTTGAAGGCCGCGGCTTGCTGGATGTGAATAACCACCGTGCGTTATTGGACCGCTATGCAGGCGCAGCAGCGCTTGCCGCCGCAACTCAACATGCCTATCAAGATTGGCGTAAATTAAACCAACAGCTAAATGATGCGTTGGCTGATCTGGAAAAAGCCCGCGCAGATGAAGAATGGTTGCGTGATGCGGTCACGCAGCTTGATGACCTTGCACCAGAAGCTGACGAAGAAGACCGTTTGGCTGAAGAACGCCAACTTCTATCCAATGTCAGTAAAATTGCTGATGTGTTGAACCAAGTAGAAGCTGGGCTGACCAGCGAAGGCGGCATCTCCGGTGTATTGGCGGGCTTGGGCAAAACCGTTGACCGTGCAGCAGAACAGGCACAAACCATTCTTGCGCCATTAAGTGAAGCGCTTGCGCGTGTCGAAGCTGAACTTGATGAAGTGTCGCATTGCCTTAATGATGCACGTGATAAGCTGGATGGCGACCCTGGACGATTAGCGGCGGTGGAAGATCGTCTTTATGCCCTGCGTAACCAAGCCCGCAAACATAACGTCAATGTTGCTGATCTGCCGCAAATCCATGAAGAACTTGCACGAAAACTTGCCAGTCTTGATGACCAATCTGGCGGTATTGCAGAACTCACCCAAGCTGAGAGTGCTGCCGCCAAGACATATATGGATGCCGCGTCATCACTTTCAGACGCGCGCCGCAACGCAGCATCAGATTTAGACACAAAGGTAATGTCTGAATTACCACCACTCAAACTTGAACAAGCCACGTTCATCACCCGTGTTGAAACCCTCCCTGACGATAAATGGGGGCCGTTTGGCATGGACCACGTGCGCTTTGAAGCCAACACAAACCCGGGCATGAAAACCGGCCCCATTGATCGCATTGCATCTGGCGGGGAATTGGCGCGTTTCTTATTGGCTTTAAAAGTGGTGCTTGCCGATACATCTGCACCAATGACACTAATCTTTGACGAAGTAGATAGCGGTGTTGGTGGTGCTGTTTCCGCTGCTGTTGGTGACCGTCTGTCGCGTCTTGGTGACGAAATGCAAAGCCTTGTTATAACCCACTCTCCGCAAGTGGCATCACGTGGACGTTTTCATTTCCGGATCGCAAAAAGCCAAACAGATGATGGGATGATCAGTAAAGCAGAACCATTGATGAATGATGAACGTGTGGAAGAAATAAGCCGCATGCTGTCAGGTGCCACCATTACCCCAGAAGCACGTGCCGCTGCCCTGCGTTTGATGGAAAAGGAATAACCATGACCAATCAAGGCGAAGGGGAGATCGATGTCACCGCCCTAACCGATCTTGAGGCCGCCGCAGCGCTTGACCAACTGGCCACGGATATTGCTTACCACAACACCAAATACCATGGTGAAGACACCCCTGAGATTAGTGATGCAGCTTTTGATGCATTAATGCAACGAAATGCCGCCATTGAAGCTGCCTTTCCGCATTTGATACGTGATAATTCACCATCACTTACTGTTGGCGCTAGCCCGAAGGCAGGCTTTGGCAAAATACGCCATCAAGTGCCTATGTTATCATTGGGCAATGCATTTAATGATGATGATGCCTATGACTTTGACACCCGTATCAAACGTTTTTTAAGCCTCGAAGATAATGCTGATATTGCCTATTCGGTGGAACCTAAAATTGATGGGCTTTCGATTAGCCTTAGGTATGAAGATGGAACGCTTACCCAAGCTGTTACGCGCGGTGATGGCGCCGAAGGTGAAGATGTCACGGTCAATGTAAAAACCATCAAAGATATCCCGCATAACTTGGCAGGTTCACCGCCAATAATTGCTGAGATACGCGGTGAAATTTACATGGGGAAGGCTGAATTTATCACCCTTAACGCCCAGCAAGAAGAACGTGGCGGCAAAATATTTGCCAATCCTCGCAATGCCGCCGCAGGGTCGTTACGTCAGAAAGATGCTACGATCACCGCGGCACGGCCTCTTAAATTTTTTGCCTATGCCGCAGGTGAAATGTCTGAACCTGTTGCCGATTGCCATAGTGATTATTTGCTTAAACTAAAGTCATGGGGGTTTGTGGTGAACCCGTTGAGTTATTTGGCATCATCAATGGCGGCAGCCTTAGCCCATCATCGCCATATTGGCGCGGAACGTGCAGCGCTTGATTATGATATTGATGGCGTTGTCTATAAGGTTGACCGTCATGATTGGCAGCACCGTCTGGGCCAAGTTAGTCGATCACCGCGCTGGGCGATTGCCCATAAATTTCCAGCCGAAAAAGCCACCACCATTATTGAAGATATTGATATTCAGGTTGGGCGCACTGGTGCATTGACCCCTGTCGCACGATTAAAGCCTGTTAATGTTGGCGGCGTGATGGTGTCGAACGCCACCCTTCATAACGAAGATTATATCCGTGACTTGGGTATTATGATCGGTGATCACGTGACCATCCAGCGTGCGGGTGACGTCATTCCGCAAGTCTTGGAGGTAACTGGCACACGCCCTGATGATGTTCGTGCGTTCACATTCCCTGACACGTGCCCCATTTGTGACAGCCCTGCAATACGGCCAGAGGGTGAAGCTGTACGGCGTTGCACTGGTGAGCTTTCTTGCCCTGCGCAGTCCGTGGAACGATTAAAACATTTTGTCTCGCGTGATGCATTTGATATTGAAGGTTTGGGCAGTAAGTTGGTTGAAGAATTGATGCAAGACGGCATCCTTAATAGCCCTGCTGATATTTTCACCTTAAACGATAAAAAAGACATGCTTGCCGCACGTGAAGGATGGGGGGAATTATCCGCCAATAACCTGATTGCCGCGATTGAAGATCGCCGTCATATTGACCTGCATCGCGTTATTTATGGTCTTGGCATCCGCCAAATCGGTATTGCCACTGCAAAATTACTTGCGCGACATTACATGAGCATGAACGCCATGCTAGATGCTGCCATGCGTGCATATCATGGTGGGATAATGGGCAGGCCCGGCGGAGAAGCATGGGCTGATTTAATTCAAATTGACCAAATTGGTGAAAGCGTTGCAGGTGACCTGGTCCGCTTCCTGACTGATGACGGAAATATTGCCGCGGTGAATGACTTACTGGCACATATCACCCCTATTCCGCCAGCAGCCGTTGCCGAAGACAGTGCCGTATCAGGCAAAACAGTGGTCTTCACTGGTACATTAACCCAAATGAGCCGCGCAGAAGCAAAAGCACGCGCAGAAAGTCTAGGCGCAAAAGTTGCAGGTTCTGTATCCAAGAAAACAGATTTTGTGGTGGTTGGCGCTGATGCTGGTAGCAAGGCCAAAAAAGCACAAGAATTAGGGCTTCAAATTCTAAGTGAAGATGATTGGATTAACATGACGGCTGACCTTGGCTAAATAGGCTGGGTTGCGGCATCAAACCATGCCGCTGTTTCATCATCATTCAATGCTGCTATATCCGCGCCTATCAGCTCACGCACTTTTAGATGATACGCATTAATCCATGCACGTTCTGCCGATGTCAGTAATTCGGGGATAATCAAACGGCGATCAATTGGCACCAGTGTTACATGTTCAAAATATAGGTGATCATCCCATTCAGGATGCGGCAAGGCGATCAACAGGTTTTCAATTCGAATACCATATTCGCCCGTGACGTAATGACCAGGTTCATTTGATAGCACCATCCCTTCTTCGATGGCCATATGACCACGCTTCGAAATATGAGCGGGACCTTCATGTACACCAAGGCAACACCCAACACCATGTCCCGTGCCATGGGCAAAATCCATGCCTGCCGTCCATAATGGCGCACGCGTAATGGCATCAAGCTGCGCTCCTGTCACCCCTTTCGGAAATACCGCTTGGTCAAGGGCAATATGTGCCTTTAACACATGGGTGAAGTCATGCTGCATCGCTGCGCTTGGCGTGCCGATGACCACTGTTCTTGTGATATCTGTTGTGGCGTCAAGGTATTGCCCGCCACTATCAATAAGACACAAACTATCCTTGGCGATAATCTTATCACTGCCTTCTATGGCACGGTAGTGGACAATCGCGCCATTTTCGCCACTGCCGCAAATCGTGGCGAAGCTAGGGCAAATAAAGTCAGCCACGTCTTGCCTGAATTTATGCAACATTTCGCCTGCTTGATATTCGCCAACTGTTTGGCCACCATGTTGATCAAGCCATGACAAAAAGCGGACCATCGCGACGGCATCACGTTGATGCGCGGTGCGAAAGCCTGATATTTCCGTTGCGTTCTTGCGCGCTTTCATGATGGTGATAGGGCTTGGTGCCTCCACCGCCTTTTCACCCAACATATCAGCCAGCACAAATGGGCATGTGGCAGGATCAATAGAAATATGCACGTCACAAAGGCTTGCAAGATATGACGGCAGCTCATCTTCTGGCAAAATATTCAAACAAGCATGATCAATATCATGAAGTCGGGATGCATCGGTAAACACCGTCACTATTCCATCTGCCGACAGCACAGCAAAGGCACGGTAAAATGGTGTAAATGTTAATTCACGCCCACGAATATTTAACAGCCAACATAACTGGTCAGGGCCAGCGATCAAAAGATGATCAGCACCATTCATTTGCGCCAACACATCATTGATTTTGTCATGACGGCTTCGGCCTGCATAAGCATCAGGATATGTCCAGGCAGGTGCGCGAGGCGCTGGCGGACGATGATCCCAAATGGCATCTATTGGATTATCCCTTAGGCCTTCCAAATGGATCGTATCAGGCAAAGATGCTTTCAATTGCCGCCAGTTGGTGCAGGTGATCAAAGCACCATCAATAGCAAGCGTGCCAGACGGCATATATGTTGCAAGCCAGCCTGATATCGTTTCATCTGGTTGGGTATGGGTGGTCCAATCTGGGCCAGTTTCAGATGCCATTTGCAACGTATATCGGCCATCTGAAAATAGCGCCGCGTGCTGCAAGGTAACAAGGGCCACCCCTGCAGAGCCTGTAAAACCGCTTAGGTAATGAAGACGATCTTCAGATGCAGGCACTTCTTCACCTTGAAAAACATCACCGCGGGGGATCATCACCGCATCGACTTTATGGCTGGTCATCCAAGCACGTAATGCTGCAAGTTTATCTTGTGATGACATCACGCAACCTCTTACCCATTTGCAATACGGCTCATCACCAAACAAGCCCATCCATTATGGACCATGCTATCCTTAAGCGTTAGCCCTTGGGCTTCATGCGCCGCGATAACCTTGTCCTGTTGGTCTTCAAGCAACCCCGAAAGGATAATAATACCATCATTCGCCAGCGACATTGCAGCATCTGCCGACATCTCAATCAACGGATTCGGAAGAATATTTGCCAAAATAACATCATACGGCGCATGGTCTTGGACCAATGCTGCCTGATAACCATCAGATAAATCAAAAGTGATATTCGTGCCAACACCATTATCAGCCGCGTTCTCGCGCGTTGTTTCCACCGCAACTGGGTCATTATCCACTGCAACAATAACAGCATCCGGCCTGATTTTTGCGGCTGCCATGGCAAGAATACCGCTGCCGCAACCAATATCCGCAATTTTAAGTCCAGCCTTCTCAGGACAATGCTGCTCCATCATCATAATGCAGCCATATGTCGTGGCATGAGTGCCTGAACCGAACGCTTGCCCGGCATCAATTTTCAACCCAATTTTGCCCTCAGGCACTGGATCATCAACATAAGCGCCATAAATCCAGAACCGCCCGATATCCAATGGCGGGAAAGATTTTCTATTTTCTGCAAGCCAGTCACGTGACGGCAACATTGTGATACCAGCATGCGTGACCGGCTGTCCTGCGATAGTACAGGCATCGGCGAGAACGTCATTAACCTTGTCTTCATCGGGTTCTATGGGGGTGATCAACATGACAAACCATGGATCATTATCATCATCACGGTGGATGGAGATGCCTTCGCTAGCGATAGCAGCTTCAACCATTTCAGCGATCATATCTGCCTGATCAGGCACCATGAATGTCACTTGCCATAAATCAGTCATATTATCCGCCTTTCCGCACCAGCGAGACAAACCCAGCGACGACTTTTTTCTCACCTGCTTTATCAAATGCGATATTGAGCTTGTCACCTTCGACCGAACGCACATTACCATTACCAAATTTTTGATGGAAGACGCGGTCACCCACTTGATATTCAGAACTGCCAGTCAGCCCTTGAGCGCCTTCTTTCGGGGCTTGAGTTGGTGAAAAACCAGATTGGCGGCGTTCCTGAAGGCGCTTCCATCCTGGGCCATAACCAGACGCTGCGGTAGGTTGCAATTGGCTGAAATCTGTGGTCTGACGAGCATTCGTTGCATTGATCATACCTTGTTCGATATCTTCATTTACATTTTCTTCTGGCAGCTCACCAATAAACCGTGATGGCACTGCGGATTGCCACATGCCATGCACCCGCCGTGATGATGCGTAAGAGATGAAAAGTCGCCTACGGGCACGTGTGATGCCGACATATGCAAGGCGGCGTTCTTCTTCAAGCCCGCCACCGCCTTTTTCATCAAGCGTGCGCTGCGATGGAAAAATACCATCTTCCCAGCCAGGCAAGAACACAACATCAAATTCAAGACCTTTGGCGGCATGAAGCGTCATTAACGTAACTTCACCTTCATTAACCGTGTTGTCCCCATCCATCACAAGAGAGATATGTTCCAGAAAACCCTCTAGGTTTTCGAAATTATCCATGGCGGTGACAAGTTCTTTTAAGTTTTCAAGACGGCCTTCAGCATCAGGTGTTTTTTCCTTTTGCCACATTTCGGTATAGCCACTTTCATCCAACACCCGCATGGCAAGTTCTGTATGGGCAGTTTGGCCAGCATCTTGCCGCCATTGAATAAACATATTCACAATTGATGTCAGCGAACGCTTGGCCGCAGGTTTTAATTCATCAGTCGTGATCAGCTTTTCTGCCGCAGCCAACATAGGTAGCCCATCCATACGTGCCAGTTGATGAATGGTTTGCACCGTCGCGTTACCAATACCGCGCCGCGGTGTATTAATAATACGTTCAAAAGCAAGATCATCCGCAGGTTGGGCAATGACGCGTAAATATGCAATGGCATCACGAATTTCTTGGCGTTCGTAAAATTTCGCACCGACAACACGATATGGTAACCCGATTTGGATGAACCGTTCTTCAAATTCACGTGTCTGAAACCCTGCCCGCACCAACACAGCCATTTCGTTAAATTCTGCTTGGCCGCGTTTGACCATGGACTCAATCTTATCGGCAACATCCCGCGCTTCACTGCCGCCATCCCAAAAGCCGGAAACGGTGATCTGCTCACCTTTATCAATGCTGGTATATAGCGATTTACCAAGGCGGCTTTCATTGTTGGAAATAAGTGATGACGCTGCTTCAAGAATATGTCCCGTAGAACGGTAGTTTTGTTCTAGCCTGATGACTTCAGCTTCAGGATATACTTCTTCAAATTTCAGCATATTGGTGATTTCAGCACCGCGCCAACCATAAATAGATTGGTCATCATCACCAACACAGCAAATATTCCGGCTTTGCTGGGCCAGTAGACGAAGCCACAAATATTGTGCGGTATTTGTATCTTGATATTCATCGACCAACATATGTGTGATACGGCTGTGATATTCAGCCAGCACATCAGGGTGTTTGGTGAAAATCGTAAGGTTATGCAGTAATAAATCACCAAAATCACAAGCGTTTAGGGCTTGAAGACGGTCTTGGTATTGGCGGTATAGATCACCGCCAGTGCCTTCGGCAAGCTCACTTTCTTGGGCTGGATTGACTTGGTCAGGCGTCAGGCCTTTGTCCTTCCAGCGTGATATAGTGGCCAGTAGCATGCGCGGCGGATATCGTTTTGGGTCAAGACCCGCAACTTCCATCAGCTGCTTTAATAAGCGCAGCTGGTCGTCAGTATCAAGTATCGTGAAATTTGGCTTCAGCCCAACAAGCTCTGCATGCCGACGCAAGATTCGCGCCGCCAACGCATGAAAGGTGCCAAACCAAACTTGTTCCACGGCAGGGCCAATAATTTGTGCGACCCTTGTCTTCATTTCACGTGCGGCCTTATTGGTAAATGTCACCGCCAGAATATTCCATGGCTTTGCCGTACCCGTTGCCATGAGCTGCGTTAAGCGTGATGTCAGCACACGTGTTTTGCCAGTGCCCGCACCGGACAGCACTAATAATGGCCCATTCAAATGTTGCACGGCCTGCATTTGGGCCGTGTTTAACCCATCAAGCCAAGGCGACGTATTTTCCGCAATAGGCGCTACGTTAGGTGGAGAAGAACTATTGTCATCAATCAAATCAGTCATACCAATTATCTAGCACGCTGATAGGTGTTGGGGTAGTCCTGATGCGAGGTGAGCAGAATTTCTTATTATGTTTTGATCATGTTTAACGGCAAATGCCGCGAAGCTCGGGATGGGCTATTGATTTTGGCCAGCGGATTGCCTAATTTGAGGGAGCAATTTTACAGGTGGTTATCATCGTGCGTTTTATTCTTATTCTAATGACTTTTGCTATTGCGGGCTGCGCAGAAACCCCGACTGAGGTCGTGTCGGATAGTCGTGATCCATTTGAAAATGCCAACCGCAAGGTATTTGAGTTTAATATGGCGGTGGATGATATTGTGCTGGAGCCAGTAGCCCGCGGCTATCGTCAGCTTCCCGAAACAGCACAAACATCCCTTACTAATTTTGGCACATGGACAGGCTATCCGTCTACAGCGGTTAATTCCACGTTACAGGGTAAATTTGAAAACGCAGCACTAGCCACTATTCATTTTTTGATAAACGGACTTACCCTTGGCCTTGCTGACCTGACCGAAGAAGATGACAACCCAACATCACAAGATTTTGGCCAAACATTGGCATCTTGGAATGTGCCTGAAGGCAGTTATGTTATGATGCCTGTACTTGGGCCTGGTACGGTGCGTTCTCATACTGGCTTTGTCGTGGACGCGTTAACAAACCCACTTGGTTTTATGGCGATTGAAGGTGCCAGCGCAGTGCAAACAGCGTCAACCCCCGTAAGAGTTGTGACATTCCGCGGCAACACGTTTGAGCAGTTCAATGATGTGAAATATAACGCGATTGATCCATACGCAAAAACACGATCACTGTATTTTCAGTATCGTGAAGGTCAAATCGTTGGCCTGAACCCAGAAGAAACGTCAAGTTCTGATGCTTTGTTTAATGAATTCCTTGATGATGAGTAAGTTTTAGGTGGTAATAATGCGCAATTTCTTGATCAGTATTTTTTCGGTTATTGTTATGACCGTATCATCATCTGCATTGGCAAATGACCGCACTGGTGAGGCGGCAGATTTGGTTTCATCCTTGGTTGAGCGTATTCAGGCAACAGTTGATAAAAATCCAACGCCTGAAGAAATTCGCGCCGAAACCGATATGATCATTGATGAATATTTCGACTACAACCTGATTGCACGTTTTGCAGCAGGTCAGGCATGGCGCAGCGCCAGCGATGCTGAAAAATCAGCATATAAAACCGCATTTCGTAATGTGCTGTTATCACTTGCAGAAACCCAATTTGAATATTTCAAGAACCTTGAATATCATCCGAAGGATACCATCGCCAAAGGCAAAAAATTAGTGGTGGTACGCGGCATGATTCATGACATTACCGGCAAACTGCCTGATACTGTTGTTGCTTGGCGTGTCAACACACGTCAAGGCAAGCCTGTGCGCATTATTGATGTTGAAGTTGAAAACATTTCCATGCTGATCACACAGCAGCAAGAAAACACAGCCATCATTCGTCAGAATGGAGGTAAATTTTCAGCATTGGTTACGGCAATGGAAAAAATGGCCATGGATATTAAAAATGGCAAACCCGCTGCAGAATAACTGCACGCGGGCT
>CBFIAO010000041.1:0-17372 GCA_965660595.1 Puniceispirillales bacterium (SeqCode)
TCTCCTCCATCCTCGGTGCGGCGAACTTCATCACCACTATCCTTAACATGCGTACGCCGGGGATGACCTTGCACAAGATGCCACTATTTGCATGGGCGATGCTGGTCACAGCATTCTTGCTGCTGTTGGCGGTGCCTGTTCTTGCTGGTGCGATTACCATGTTGCTGACTGACCGTAACTTCGACACAGCATTCTTTGTTGCAGCCGAAGGTGGTGACCCGATTTTGTTCCTGCATTTGTTCTGGTTCTTTGGTCACCCTGAAGTATACATCATGATTTTGCCAGCTTTTGGTATCGTTAGTCACATTATCTCAACCTTCAGCCGTAAGCCTGTATTTGGTTACCTCGGCATGGCATATGCCATGGTTGCAATTGGTTTTGTTGGCTTTATTGTGTGGGCGCACCATATGTACACGGTTGGTATGGATGTTGACACACGTGCGTATTTTACCGCGGCAACAATGGTTATTGCGGTGCCGACTGGTGTGAAAATCTTCTCATGGATTGCCACCATGTGGGGCGGTTCTATCCGCTTTGAAGTGCCGATGTATTGGGCGATTGGCTTTATCTTCTTGTTCACCGTTGGCGGTGTGACAGGTGTGGTATTGTCCAATGCTGGTCTTGATCAGGTGCTGCACAATACTTATTACGTCATCGCGCATTTCCATTACGTGCTGTCTCTCGGTGCGGTATATGGCTTGTTTGCTGGTTTCTATTACTGGTTCTCAAAGATGACCGGTTTTGAATACAACAAGACACTTGCGTTGTTGCATTTCTGGGTAACATTCATTGGGGTTAACCTGACATTCTTCCCAATGCACTTCTTGGGTCTTGCAGGTATGCCGCGTCGTTACATCGACTATCCTGATGCTTTTGCAGGTTGGAATATGGTCGCGTCTATTGGTTCCTACATTGGTGCTGCAGGTGCGGTATTGTTCCTGATTGTTATCTTGGAAGCCTTCATTGTACGTCGCCGTGCGGCGGCTAACCCATGGGGCGAAGGTGCAACGACATTAGAATGGACTGTGTCTTCACCACCGCCGTACCATACTTTTGAAGAACTGCCTAAAGTCAAAAACTAAGACTTCCATCACTTTAAACCGATAACGGTAAAAGAAAGAACGATCACATGGCGCAAGCACAGGTAGCATCATCAATACAAGGCCCGGCAACTCATCTTGCCGGACCGGGCGATTTTATTGCCTTGATGAAGCCGCGTGTGATGAGCCTTGTGGTCTTCACGACTGTTGTTGGTATGTTGATCGCGCCAACAACGCCGCATCCTTTATTGATGGTGATTGCTATTATTGCGATTGCTGCTGGGGCTGGGGCATCTGGTGCGATTAATCAATGGTATGACCGTGATATTGACGCCATCATGACACGGACCAAAAATCGGCCTATTCCGGCTGGTAAAGTCATGCCTGAAGAAGCCTTGACGCTTGGCGTGATTATCAGCCTGTTATCAACGCTTGTATTATGGTCTGCGGTTGGTGTGGCCGCGGCGGCATTATTGGCATTTACCATTTTCTTTTATGCCGTGGTCTATTCAGTATGGCTCAAACGGTCGACGCCTCAAAACATCGTTATTGGCGGGGCCGCTGGGGCATTCCCACCAGCGATCGGCTGGCTTGCGGCAGGCGGCGGTTTGACCATTGAACCAATTGTACTTTTTGCCATCATCTTTATTTGGACGCCCCCACATTTTTGGGCGCTGGCGCTGGTAAAGAATGAAGAATATACCCGCGCCGGAATACCGATGATGCCAGTTGTGGCTGGTGCGAAATCAACCAAAACACAAATCCTTGCTTATTCATTTGCGTTGGCTGCGATCGCGGTAACACCGTCATTTATTGGCATGGCCAGTATATATTATGGCGTGTTCGCTGGTGTATTAAGTGCAGTTTTCTTGAAATTTGCCTATGATCTTAAAACTGCAGATGACACCGTGAGTGACGCGAAAGCCATGGGTCTATTTAAATATTCAATCCTCTATCTTTTCCTTGTCTTTCTGGCCTTGGGGATTGATGGTGGCGTGTCCACAATGATGCAGGGGATGGGACTGTAATGGCTGACGATAACACACCATCACCTGAAGAATTTGTTGCGATGCGGAGACGTCGTAATCTTGCAGTATTTGGCGGCATTATCTTTTTATGCGTGCTTTTTTACCTGATCACGATAGTTCGTCTAGGGGTGAACTAATGGCTGCAACTATTGACCAAGTCACCCAAAAGAACAAACGTGTCGTATCCGTCATGTTCGGGATTGTTGCCGGTATGGTTGCCTTGGCCTATGCATCAGTGCCTTTATACGATCTTTTTTGCCGTGTGACCGGCTTTGGCGGCACCACGCAAGTGTCTGAAGTTGCACCGGGTGCATCGGCAGGCGCGGTGATGCGTGAAGTCCATTTTAATCGGCATGTTACACCTGGATTAGATTGGCAAATCGTTACGCCGAAAATTGCCGAGGTTGTTCCAGGTCAGGAAATTACCGTTAATTACATTGCCAAAAACACAAGTGATGTGCCTGTAACAGGAACATCCAGTTTCAATGTCACCCCCAATAAAGTGGGGCCATATTTCATGAAGATCGAATGTTTCTGTTTCACTGAGCAAACATTGCAGCCTGGTGAGCAGGTGGAAATGCCAGTGGTATTTTATCTAGACCCAGAAATTGACGATGATCTGAATACGCAAGCGACACCAGAGATTACGTTGTCGTACACATTTTTCCCCGTTAATAGTGATGGGGGCGCTTGATTATCATCTGATGACGTTGGGTTTGCAGGGATAATCATTATGGAGACAATGTCTCTAAAGAGAATTGGGAGATTACAATGAGTGGGGAACAAAAACATCCGTTTCATCTAGTGGAACCAAGCCCATGGCCAGCACTTGGCTCAATGGCTGCGTTTGTGCTGACAACTGGCGGTGTTCTTTATATGCATGAGCACCAATACGGCATTGCGTTGCTGGGCCTTGGTTTAATGCTGGTGCTGGCAACGATGTTCTTTTGGTGGCGTGACATTATCCGTGAAGCGGAATACCAAGGTCACCACACACCAATCGTGCAGATCGGCATGCGCTATGGCATGATGTTGTTTATTTCATCTGAAGTGATGTTCTTTGTGGCATTCTTCTGGGCCTTTTTTGATCGTGCGCTTTTCCCGGCTGGCGGGGTTTGGCCGCCAGAAGGTATTGTGACTTTTAACCCGTTTGATCTGCCGCTGATTAACACATTGGTGTTGCTCTTGTCAGGCTGTTCAGTGACATGGGCACACCATGCGTTGGTCGAAGGTAACCGCAAAGACTTTATGACTGGTCTTGGCATTACTATTGGGCTAGGTGCATTCTTCACCGTATTGCAGGCACTGGAATATAGCCACGCACCATTCACGTTGTCTGATGGCATTTATCCATCTGTCTTCTATCTAGCAACAGGTTTTCATGGCTTCCATGTGATCATTGGTACCCTGTTCTTAGCGGTATGTATGTACCGCGGCTGGAAAGGTCATTTCACACCGCAGCATCACTTCGGTTTTGAAGCAGCTGCGTGGTACTGGCACTTTGTTGATGTTGTTTGGTTGTTCCTATTTGTCGCTGTATATATCTGGGGACGATAGGTTTGCCCAATAATCAACAAAATAACGACGCCCATCATTCTGTGATGGGCGTTGCCGTTAAAGGGGTTTGCCCGGCCTGCGGGAAGGGCAATCTTTTTAAAGGTCAGGTGGCGCTTGCTGAAGAATGTTCATCATGTGGACTCGATTTTACGCGCTATACCGCAGGTGATGGACCTGCAACCTTTTTAATATTAATTTATGGCGCGATTATCGTGCCGCTGGCTTTTGTGCTAGAAACATACTTGGCACCACCATTATGGGTGCATGCGGTCGTTTGGGGGCTTGTCATGTTGGGGGCCACCTTGCTATCACTCAGGGTGCTTAAAGCTGCCATGGTGGCATTACAATACCGCTGGCAAACTCCAGAAACCTAATTTGCCATAAATTAAATTTGCCATAAATTAAATTTGCCAGGAATTAAATTTGCCAGAAATAAAATTTGATAGATGGCCGGGGAACCCCGAACATAGTTGAAGGATAAAGACATGACGTTTAGGCCTGCTTTATGGATGACGATTGCCGCTATTCCTGCACTTGGTATGTTGCTGTATCTCGGCACTTGGCAAGTGGTACGTATGCAATGGAAAGACGCATTGATTGCTGAATTTACCATGCGCGCAACAGCCGAAGCGGTAACCCCGCCAGCAGCAACAGCGGCCGCAGACTTGCGTTACCAACGTCTTGAGGTTGCAGGGGTGTGGATGCACCATGCAGAAGTGCAGCTGACAGGCAGAACCTTCGAAGGTACCGCTGGATATCATGTGATTACACCTATGCGCCTTGATGATGGCCGCATACTTATCATGAACCGCGGTTGGGTGTCACAAGATTACCGCCGTGCAGAAAAGCGGCCTTCTAGCCTTGAACAAGGGCGCGTGATTGTTGATGCAATTTTGCGGCTGCCTGCAAAAAAAGGATATTTCGTGCCGGTGAACTACCCGGATCAAGATGATTGGTTCACCTTAAATGTAGGTGATATCGCAGCGCATCATCAGTTAGGTGACCGCGTGATTACCGCATATACGGCTGATGTCATGCGTCCTGATGGCCCATATGTGCTGCCGATTGGTGCTGCGGTTGAAATCAATATCCCTAATGACCATTGGAATTACGCGTTAACTTGGTATGGGTTGGCCTTAGGCATGATTGGGGTGTATGTCTCATGGCATGTGCAGACAGGACGTTTACGCTTTAATAAAAAAGAAGACACGTAATATGACAACATATATTTCAACACGTGGTGGCGACGGCCCATTAGGTTACGAAGACACATTGCTATCAGGGCTTGCGCGGGATGGCGGTTTATTCATTCCAGCAGCATGGCCGCGCTTCACGCCAGAAGAGTTCACGGCATTAAAAGGTAAGTCTTATGCAGAAATAGCCCATGCGGTCATGACGCCGTTTGTGGGTGATGATGTGCCTGAAGATCAACTAAAGGCGATGATTGAAGACACGTATAAAGGGTTCACTCATCCTGACGTCGCCCCGATCGTTGAGATCAGTGATAATATCCATGTGTGTGAACTTTTCCACGGGCCAACGATTGCATTTAAAGATTACGCAATGCAGTTCCTGTCACGTGCTTTTGACCGTGCGTTAGGTGCGCGCGGTAAACGTGCGGTGATCTTAGGTGCAACTTCGGGTGATACAGGTTCAGCGGCGTTGGAGGCTTTTCAGGGCAGGGACTTTGTTGATATCTTTATTCTTTACCCTGATGGCCGAACATCACCTATTCAAGAAAAGCAGATGACAAGCGTCATTGCAGATGGTGCGTTTGCTATTGCTGTTGATGGTGATTTCGACACGTGCCAAGATGCCGTCAAAGCGTTGTTCCGTGACCTTGCGTTCCGTGATCGTGTGGGCTTATCTGCGATTAACTCGATCAACTGGGCGCGCTTGATGCCACAGATTGTGTATTATGTCGCAACAGCGTTAAAGCTTGGTGCGCCCGAACGTGAAGTGGCGTTTTCGATCCCTACAGGAAACTTTGGTAATATTTTTGCAGGTTATGCTGCACGGCAAATGGGTCTTCCGATTAAGACATTGATTTGCGCATCAAACCGAAATGATATTTTAACGCGCTTTTTTGAAAACGGTGTCATGGCGCGGGCAGAAGTTAAACCGTCATTAAGCCCATCAATGGATATTCAGGTGTCGTCAAATTTTGAACGTCTCTTGTTTGAAATGCTGGGGCGTGATGCTGAAGCTGTTAAATCTGCGATGGACCATTTTTCAACGCATGGTAGCTTTGATGTTGATCCAGCAATTCTTGCTGAAGCAAAGCGTCTTTTTGCGGCATATCGTCTTGATGATCAGGGCACGCTAGATGAAATTGCAGCAACGCATAACACGGATGGCATGGTACTAGACCCGCATTCGGCGGTTGGTGTTTATGCGGCACGTCAAGCACGTCAAGACGGCGTGGTGGATGCTCAAACACCGATTATTTCGCTGGCATGTGCAAGTCCTGCAAAATTCCCCGACGCTGTTGAAAAGGCAACTGGTATTCATCCGGCATTGCCGCCACATCTTGCTGATTTGATGTCACGTGAAGAACGCGTGTTGCATGTCGCTGGCGTCCCATCTGATATAGCTGCTTTGGTTGATGACCATAAGCGGCAATAAAAGCGGCGGTAACGATACATGACCCACTCAACGAATATGACCACGTTACCTTCCGGGCTCCGTGTGGTGAGCGCGGCGATGCCACATGCGGAAAGTGTATCGGTGGGGATCTGGGTTGATGCAGGTGCACGTGATGAACGTGGTCAAGAACACGGCATTGCACATATGTTGGAACATATGGCGTTTAAGGGTACAGCAACACGGACTGCAGCAGAAATAGCGCTTCAAGTCGAAGATAAAGGCGGCTATATCAACGCGCATACAAGTCGTGAAGAAACGGCATATTATTTGCGTCTATTAGCTGAAGACCTTTCGTTTGGTGTTGATTTGCTGGCTGATATCATCATGTCATCTACATTACCGCACGATGAGATTGAACGTGAAAAAGGCGTTATCATCCAAGAGATTGGCCAAGCTGCGGACACGCCTGATGACATTGTGTTTGATATGTTCCAAGCACAAAGCCATCCAGATAACGCAATGGGCCGTCCTATATTAGGAACAACTGATACGGTTTCAGGCTTTACTCGTGAAGACCTAACCGCGTTCATGGCGCGTCATTACGGGCCTAAATCTTTGGTGGTGTCAGCAGCCGGCAAAATTGATCATGACAAATTGGTGGAGATGGTGACTGAAAAGTTAGGCCATCTGCAACAACCAAGTGGCGACGACAAACGCATTCAGCCGTATTGGCCCAGCAAAGGTGAGGACCGGTTGTCACTGTTGCAACGTGACCTTGAACAAGCGCATCTTGTCTTGGGTCTGCCTGGCCTTTCCTTTGGTGAAGAAGATAGGCTTGCGCTATCTGCTATGTCGACATTATTTGGCGGGGGGATGTCATCACGCCTGTTTCAAGAAGCACGTGAAAAGCGGGGCTTGTGCTACAGCGTTTTTTCGTTCAGTCAGTCATTTTCAGATTCAGGTGTGATGGCAATATATGCAGGTACATCTCAAGAAGATGCTGCACAAATGGTGCACCTTATTGGGCAAGAATTATGTGACATTGCTGGGCACGCAAATGCAGATGAAACCAACCGTGCGATTGCTCAAATGCGGGCCAGCCTGTTAATGCAGCAAGAGAGTGTTTCAAACGTCGCAGAAACCTTAGCGCGCCAGATGATGATTTTCGGGCGCTTGATCAGCCCGCAAGAATGGGTAGATCGGATAGATGCATTAACCGCAGGTGATATGCAGCGTGTTGCCGCTAATATGTTAGCACATCAACCTGTGCTTGCAGGCATAGGCCCAGGTGCAGCAAGGCATTGGATTGATCAAGCAGCTATGGATAAGGCATTTGCCTAACAAACATGTTGTTTACGCGTGGCCAGCACTGATAGATAGATGACCGCGTGATATCCCAAGGCTGTTAAAACATGCCCCCCAAATATCATCAGTTTTATTGGTAAATATTAGATCAGCATCATATGGCATGGTGAGCCATATGTTATCACGTAATTCTTGGTCAAGTTGTCCTGCAGTCCAGCTGGCATGGCCAAGTGCGATGATGAATTGGTTGGGGCCAATGCCATTTGCAATTTCACTCAATATTTTGATGTTGGACGTCATCGCCATATCAGCACTAATGATAATGCTATCAGGCAAGATATGATCACTTGAATGAACAACAATGCCGCGTGATTGTTCTACAGGGCCACCATAATAAATAGGCTCATCACGGTTAAACCGTGGTGTGCCAATGCCAACTTGCTCTGATAAATCATCCATCAGCAACCCGTTACGATGTTGGTTTAGCACAACACCCATTGCGGAATTGCCATCATGTTTGCAAACCAAAAGGACAGTATGCTGAAAGCGTGTGTCATCCATTTGTGGCATCGCGATAAGTAATTGTCCTGTTAGGTAGCCGGGCATGGCTAAAATGGTCCTTTAAAACTACGATATGGTTAAGCCTAGGATGGATTAAGTCATATGGCTAGTGCAATTTGTGAAATGATATTTTGATATGTTGTGGTGAATTGCATAAAACTGCATGTGCGTTATATAAGGACTATCATATGCAACATGCCTTATTATGGCCTTATGGCATTGCTAAGGGTTTGAATTAAGCTTTTGTTCGGGAGAACAGATTGCATCTAAGTTTGCGAAAAATAACCGCCATCATATTGATGGTGATCTTCAGTCAGTTTCAAGGGGTGCAAGCTGTTTGGGCAGCTGCAGGGCCTTGGCAGGGTGATGAAACCTTTTCTGCACGCCTTATTACTGCGGTTGATGACATTGGTTCATCTGACCAACTAAACGCAGGGTTAGAAGTAAAGCTTTCTAAAGGATGGAAGATTTATTGGCGCAGTCCTGGTGATGCAGGTTTGCCGCCTGAATTAGATTTTTCAGAATCTTCGGCGATCACATCACATGATATGGATTTTCCGGCACCGTATCGTTTCACGGTGCTCGGTTTTGAAAGTTATGGTTATAAAGACCATGTTATTTTTCCGGTCACACTTAACCTTGCGGAAACAGGCCGTAATATCACCGTTGTTGCCACCTTTACCGGTCTTGTTTGTGATGATGTATGTATTCCTATTAATGAAACGCTGACCATAACGCTGCCACGTGGAAAAGATGCAATCGCCTCACCTGAGGCGCGTGATCTGGCACGTTTTGCAGCGATGGTGCCGCGTCCTTCTACTTCGGGCGGTATCAATGTTTCTTCACTATCAATTGATGATGATCAGCTCAACATAAGGTTCAGCAAAGGTGATGCCGTTGTTCAGATGATGAAGGGTGATGTGTTTATCGAAGGCCCTGAAGATGATGGCCCACAAGGTTATAGCTTTGCTCGCCCGCGTATTCTTGGGGATGATGTTACACTTGCCATCTCAGGTGGGGACCCGGCACTGCTTAAAGGCCGCAGCCTTACCATCACGGCCGTCACACCAGATTGGTTGCTTGAGGATAAAGTTGTTGTCGCATCTGCTGGAAGTGGCGGGGTAAATAGCATTGCGTCTGGCCTCATAGCAATGGTTGTGATTGCCTTTCTAGGCGGTGTGGTATTGAACATTATGCCATGTGTATTGCCAGTAATTTCACTTAAACTTGCGCAAGTTGTTGGCATGGGCGGGCAAGACAAACAGCTCATTCGTATATCTTTCCTTGCTACTGCCGCTGGTATTTTAACGTCATTCATCCTGCTTGGCGGTATGCTATTTGGCTTGCGTGAAGCTGGGGTTGCTATCGGTTGGGGCATCCAATTTCAAAATATTTATTTTTTAGGTGCTGCTGCTGCTTCAATCATCATCTTTGGCTTGGTGATGATTGATCTCATTACTATTCCCGTGCCGCAACAGTTTGCCGCGATTGGGCGTGGGCAAAGCGGGTATGTTGGCGACTTTCTTACAGGTTTTATGGCGACATTGCTGGCGACACCATGTTCCGCGCCATTTGTTGGAACGGCGCTCACTTTTGCATTAACAGCCCCGGGTCACGTGTTGATCATGATGTTCATCGCCATGGGGCTTGGGCTTGCTAGTCCATGGATAATTGTGGCGATAAGCCCATCATTGGCAGCACGTTTGCCGCGGCCTGGGCCATGGTTGATACATTTGAAAAAAGTATTGTCGCTTGGGCTCTTTGGCACGGCAATTTGGCTAATTACTATTATTTTTGCTATTACCAGTGATAGTGTTGATATTGATGATAATTGGCAGGCGTGGTCACCTGGCGCGGCCGTCGAATTGGCCCAAGAAGGCAATGTTGTTTTTGTTGATGTCACCGCGGCATGGTGCCTTACATGTAAAGCCAATAAAGCATTGGTCCTAGATACAGATGAAATGATGACGTATTTTGATGATGCAAACGTCATCAGGCTTCGTGCAGATTGGACCAAGCCTGATCCAAACATTAGTGCCTTTTTGACGCAACATGACCGTTTTGGTATTCCGTTTAATATTGTGTATGGTCCTGACGCGTTGTCTGGCATTATATTGCCAGAACTGTTGACGCGCGAAAGCGTAAGATCAGCAATAATTAAGGCCGCGCCATAACACTTATTTGAACAAGCCTTGACCTCATTCTTCCTAGGCCTAATTTTTCTCAAAACAACCGCGACTTGAAAGAGAGCAAATGTCCAACGCTGATCTAATTAAAACCAACGATAATCTTCCTGATGTGAATATTCATATCAAGCCTGATGATCAAATTGACATCATTTCATTAAAAGAATGGGGGGCAGGGCGAAAGGTGGTATTATTTGCGGTCCCGGGTGCATTTACCCCGACCTGTTCAGCTCGTCATATGCCTGACTTTGTGGACCATTTAGATGATATGAAAGCTAAAGGCGTTGATGCGGTTGGGTGTATTTCGGTCAATGATGCGCATGTCATGAAGGCATGGGCAGCGGCAAGTGATGCAACTGGTATTGATATGCTGGCAGATCCGCTGGGTGAAGCCGCCGCCGCATTAGGTATTTATGTAGTTAATGCGCCAGCGTTGGGATACACACGCGCAGCACGTATGGCATTAATCGCTGATGATGGCGTGGTAAGCCACGTTTTCATGGAAGAACCAGGTGCGTATGATGTGTCTTCACCTGCGCATATTATGTCGCATCTCTAATCGCTTCTGCTGCAAGCCGTGCTAGGTCGTCACAACGTTCATTCATAGGGTGACCAGCATGGCCTTTAACCCATGCCCATGTAATGTCATGTGGCTGTATGGCATCATCCAGCCGCATCCATAAATCTTGATTGGCAACAGGCTTTTTAGCGGCAGTTTTCCAGCCATTTTTCTTCCAGCCATTTATCCACTTTGTGATGCCGTCTTTGAGATAAGTGCTGTCAGATGTTAACGTGACCGCGACAGGCCTTGTAAGCGCCTCTAGCGCCATGATGGCGGCCATTAGCTCCATCCGATTGTTGGTCGTGTCTTCAGCCCCGCCAGACATCTCTTTTTCATGACCGTTCCATACCAAAATTGCACCCCAACCGCCTGGACCAGGGTTACCAAGGCAAGATCCGTCAGTATAAATTTCTGCGGCCATCACGACACACCATAGGCAGAAGGTGTTGACACATTAAAGTGGAAATTAAGCCTTCTCCAATATGCCATCGGGTCATGAGGCTTTACTTGAGCATCTTGAGGGGTGTTGATCCAATCATACAGTCTGGTCAAGAAAAACCGCATGGCAGCCCCGCGGCAAAGCATGGGCATGGCAGATATTTCAGCGTCGCTTAATGGGCGAATAGATTGATAGCCGGCCACCAAACGTTTCGCTTTAGTGATGTTGAAGCTGAAATCAGGGTCAAAACACCACGCATTCAGCATGATCGCCAAGTCATAGGCAAGCGCATCGTGACATGCAAAATAAAAATCGATCACGCCAGTGACATCATCACCAGTGAACAACACATTGTCAGGGAATAAATCTGCGTGGATAACTCCTCGGGGCAAATCAGAGGGCCAATTGGCTAAAATCTCATCAAGGCGGGTTTGTGCCATGCTAATGATGGATGGCTCGATCATCGATGCATCATTATTACTGGCGGCCGATGCATCAAGAAGTGGCGCCCATGCGTCACTATTAAGGCCATTGATGCGTTCAATGTTAAAATCAGTGGCCGCCATATGTAGACGTGCCAAGGCTTGCCCTGCGGAATGACATCGTGCGGCATTGGGGTGGTTATTTGATGTGCCGTTCAAAAAAGTCACAATCGCTGCCGCCCGGTCATTAAGCTGTTTCAACATATCACCAGATTTATCAGCAACAGGCAGTGGGCAACGAATACCTGCTTCTGATAGATGCTGCATTAACCCAATGAAAAACGGTAAATCGTCAACATTTACGCGCTTTTCGTAAAGTGTGAGGATGTACTCACCTTTTGTTGTGCTAAGTCGGAAATTAGAATTCTCAACACCTTCAGTGATGCCGGAAAAGCTGGTGGCGGTGCCTATATCAAAGTCATTTAAAAATTGTGCCAGCTCATCTTCGTGCACGCGTGTATAAACAGCCATTATTAATCCTTCAACACAGATGGCAACTTGAAGGTGATATCCTCAGTTGCGATACGAACTTCATCAACACGTGTTGTGTAACGGCTGGAAATAGCGGCGATAACTTCATCTACCAGTATTTCTGGTGCTGATGCACCTGCAGAAATACCAATACTTCGTGCGCCATCAACTTGCGGCCAATCAATAAATGAAGCATCTGCGATTAAGGTTGCATCAGCTGCGCCACTGCGGAGAGCCACTTCAACCAATCGTTTTGAATTAGATGAATTTTGCGCCCCGATTACTAAGACAAGATCACTTCCTTCGGCAATCGCTTTCACGGCATTCTGGCGGTTGGTGGTGGCGTAACATATATCCTCACCGCGCGGCCCTTTAATCCCGGGGAAGCGGTCACGTAATATCCCAACAATTTCAGCCGTATCATCAACTGATAATGTGGTCTGTGTCGCAAAGGCAATTTCCATGCCGTCCGGTGCGATAAAATTATGCGCATCTTCTGGCGTTTCAATTAAGGTCATTGTGCCTTCAGGCACTTGCCCCATCGTGCCAACGACTTCAGGGTGGCCAACATGGCCAATCAGCAAAATATGGCAACCTTCACGAACATGACGGTGTGCTTCTATATGAACTTTGGTGACAAGCGGACAGGTGGCATCTACCGCGATCATATTACGGCGATCAGCTTCATCAACAACCGCCTTCGCCACGCCATGGGCAGAAAAAACCACCGGTGCATCTTCTGGGACTTCATCAAGCTCTTTGACAAAGACAGCACCTTTGGCAGCAAGGCTATCCACGACAAATTTGTTATGCACAATTTCGTGCCGCACATAAACCGGGGCACCAAATTTTTCTAAGGCAACCTCGACGATTTGAACAGCACGGTCTACACCAGCGCAAAACCCACGGGGTGCTGCAAGGCGAATAACTTTTTCAGGTAAAGCGGTATCTTGTGTCATCATTTCAATAGTCATGGTTTGTTTTGCGTCAACTTGGACCTACAGTCAATATCAGCATGTTGTTATCTATATGTTAATATGTATTGCATGATCTTGAAACAACCCTTGAAAGGGTCTAGTGTCTGATAGGAAATTAACACTACATGCAGGACGTCACATGTCATTTTCAGGCTATTCTAAAATTGCAGCTGCAGGCTTACTCACCGCAACGCTAACAGCATGTGGAACGTTTGAACCTGACTATGTAGCATGTCCTGAAATCAGCGTGTCAAAAAGTGCAGAACGCGCTTATGTTGAAGGCATCACCCTTGGTCAAGTCGCTCAAGTTAGATTTAACGGCATGAGCGCACAATGCATTGCGACCAGTGATGGTCATGACCTTGAAATTGACCTCGGTTTCCTCATGAAACGCGATATTTCAGAATCATCTCTTTCAGAAGAAGTCCCGCTTGATGTGACATTTGCCTTTGTTGACGCAAATGATCAAGTGGTAAGCCGATCTGTATATTCCTTTTCCGCATTCTTCCCAGATTATAAAAATAAGTCGCGGCCGATATTTGGTCTTAAATCAGAAATTCCAGCAGGTACACGCGTTGTTATGGGGCTAGGAAAAGCAAAAGTGGAATAACATAAGGATTTCAGACAATAAAAAACCCGCGTATGACACGCGGGTTTATTGTGCAAGATAGTTGGATCAGCCAAGTTTCTTGATTTGGGCAACATCAGCTTTGATGAGCTTAGATGCTGCGTCATTATCAAGCTTACCTTTGATCAAGTCAGCAGCAGCAGCAGTGGCAAGTTCAGCCGCACGGCTGCGTAATTCACCAACAACTTCAGCTTCCATCGCCTTGATCTTAGCAGTAGCTTGGTCTTCTTTGCGCTTGATAGCAGCTTCAGCAGCAGCCTCGGCGTTAGTCCGAATCTTTTCTGCTGCAGCCAAGGCATTCGCAGTAATTGTTTCGGCTTCGTCCGCAGCTTCACGATGCATGCGCTGATATTTTTTCAGCTCAGCCTGTGCCTCTTCACGAAGTGATTTGGCTTCATCAAGCGTTGTTTTGATCTCATCAGCGCGCTGGTCAAACATGGTGCCGAGTGCGGCGCCAGCCTTTTTCCAAACAAGGCCAACGAATACCACAAAGGAAATCGCGACCCATACGCCTTCATTAATCAGTGGTCCATTTTCAGCAGCCATCAGTTTTGCTCCATCACAGGGTTAGCCTTTGCCGCTGCTATCACAGCTTTTTTGGCATCGGTTTTAGTGATTTTGATGCCTGCCAAACTTGATGCAGCATCAACAGCCGTAACCGCAGCAACATCATCAAGTTCAGAAAGCGCAGCATCGCGGGCTTCCATGATTTTGGCTTCAGCCTTACCAATTTTTGTGGCAAGACGTTTTGCCGCCGCAGCATTCTTCTTATCAGCTTCCGCCGCTGCCGCTGCGAGTGTAGACCGTGTCTTTTCCTGCGCTTCCGCACGGGCATCGGTCAATGTCTTTTCAAAAGACACTCGCATTGTTTCGGCTTCATCAGCTGCCTGCTTTGCGCGCTGCATATCGTCATCAAGACGTGTATGTCGTTCTTCAAGAACAGATGCGATACGTGGTGTTACCACGCGCCACATCAATACATACGCAAGTGCGAATGAGACAACCAACCAGAAGATCTGTGTCGGCCAAGTAGTGAAATCAAGCTGAGGCAAGCCGCCACTGCTGTCACCGGCTGCAAATGCAGAACCGGCAGTCAACGATAGCGTTAATGCCAAACCAGCTGTTTTTACCGCAACAGATTGTGCCATAGGGTTTCCCCAATCATAAATTCCAGTTCGTGTGACTTAGGTCCAGCCTCAATACAAATCGACTGTCCTAAGTAAACCCAATTTGAAAAGGGCACGACATGCGTGCCCCTTAAAAATTAGAATACGAACAGAAGAAGTAGGGCAACAACCAAGGCGAAAAGCGCGATCGCTTCGGTAAGAGCAAAGCCCAAAATACCGATACCGAACACGTCACCACGTGCAGATGGGTTGCGGGCGATTGAGTTCACCAGCGAGGAGAAGATGTTACCGATACCGATACCGACCCCGAGAAGTGGGAGAACAGCAATACCAGCACCAATCAGTTTTGCAGCTTCAGCTTCCATAATCCATATCCTTCCTAGATTTTCTATTGGATCATTAACCGCCACATGACGGATATGTTGACGTTACCCCTAGTGTAGGTGCAACGCGTCGTTCAAATACATGCAAGTCAGGATCGTAAATACATACGCCTGAAGACCTGCAACAAGCACCTCAAGACCGGTTAGGCCTACAAGGGCAAGGAATGGCAGGATTGAACCTGCAACCGCTACGCCGCCTGCGCCTGTGATCATCACAGCCAAGCCGGCAAAAACTTTAAGCATTGTGTGGCCAGCTAGCATGTTCGCAAACAAACGAACAGAAAGGCTAACAGGGCGCACAAAATATGAAATCACTTCAATGATGATCAGGAATGGGATCAGCACCTTTGGCGCACCTGGCGGCACAAAGAACGTGAAGAAATGCATGCCATGTTTGATCAGCGCAACAAGTGTTACACCGACGAAGATAAAGGCGGCAAGTACAAAGGTCACCACAATTTGGCTGGTGAATGTGTAAGAATATGGGATAAGGCCCAACATATTACCGAACAGCAAAAAGATGAACAGGGTGAAGATGAATGGGAAGAACGGGCGGCCTTCGCTGCCGACGTTGCTCTTGACCATTTCTGAAATGAACTCATAAAGCATTTCAGCAGATGCTTGCATCCGGCCAGGGATCATTTCACGGCGGCGCACAGCAAATGTTAAATATACAACGCTCAAGATAACGGTAAGCATCATAAACAACGCAGAGTTGGTGAATGAAATATCGTACCCGAGCAGCTCAAGATTAAAGAGAGCCTTAATGGTAAATTGTTCTACTGGAGAATGCATTACTCGCGCGTCCTCTTGTTAAGTTGTCCATCTTTGTCTTTGCTGCTTGGCGCAGCATCGTCTTGATGGTCGAAATACCCAATTTTAAGCCCATGTCCACTGGCCATGCGCCATATATTCATCATGCCTGCTCCTGCACCCAGGAAAAACAGCACAATCATCATTAATGGTGTTGTGCCCAGCCATGTGTCTAAAAGCCAACCCAAAAAACCACCGACCGCGATACCAGCAACCATTTCAGTTGCGATACGCCCAACTAGAGCCATTGCACCAGCAGGAAGATGAGCACGTTTAGTGCTTTTTTCTTCCGCCCGTTCCCGCGCATCTTCAGCTTTGGTGATACGTTGTTTTAATGAATTAAGCGACGCATCGTCACCGTTCATAGAAACATGATCATCAGGTTTTTGCTGAGGATTCTTGGAAATGGTGATGTCACTCCCCCATGGGCATCGGTTTCCTTACGGAAATCGTCTTCAAAACAGCGTCAAAGTAGGGTTAGCGGCATCTTGTGTCAAGCCTAGAGATGGCGTCAGGTCCATTAGGGGGGTGAGGTGGGGTGGGGCATAGTGTCCCACATCAATTAATCTAGCCAGTTTCTCTATATTTTTCAGCGGTTTGCAGGTCGACGGATACAATCCGGCTAACCCCCTTTTGTTCCATCGTCACCCCATAAAGACGGTCCATTTTTGCCATCGTAAGGCGGTGGTGTGTCACAACAATGAATCGCGTGCCTGTTTCGTCAGCTATTTGAGCCAGCATATCGCAGAATCGTGCGACATTCGTATCATCTAATGGGGCATCGACTTCATCAAGGATACAGATCGGTGACGGATTGGTTAAGAACACAGCGAAAATCAACGCAAGTGCGGTTAACGCCTGCTCGCCACCAGAAAGAAGAGATAATGATTGTAGTTTTTTACCTGGTGGACTTGCCAAGATTTCTAGTCCAGCTTGCAACGGGTCTTCAGCTTCGGTAAGGGTGAGTTCTGCTGAACCACCGTTAAATAGTGTTTTGAATAAGGTCTCAAAATACCGGTTCACATCAGCAAAGCTTTTCAGCAAACGTTCTCGGCCTTCACGATTTAGCTGGTTTATAGCCGTGCGTAATTTCGCAATAGCACCAACCAAATCAGTTCGTTCTGTATTGATCCCATTAATGCGTTCTTCGACTTCTTCCATTTCAGCTTCAGCACGCAAATTTACCGGGCCAACATTTTCACGCTCGCGTATTAAGCGGTCATATCG